>DATKQQ010000041.1:0-21651 GCA_035532615.1 Hanamia sp. | reverse complement strand
CGAGTTGATTGGGGCTTACATAACCCGGAGTTGATGCACGCTTTCTGGAGGGGCCTTTTAGAATTTCCTTGCATTTGAATTTGATTTTTAATTCTCTATCCCAAATGTAGCAATGCTTTGCGAGTTATTCTGCAAACCCTATTTAGTCCAAAAAATTCTGGTATAATGCCGATGATACAGTCGTTTAGTCCGATGAAATTGGACTCCTATGAATGAATATCGGTATTATACATATCAGGAATTTTATTGGCAGGTCAACATCTGCTTTATTCCTGTGGAGGTGTAATTCAACAATTAAACAGGAAGCAGCATTTACTATTAACATGGTCAAAATCGATTCACCTATTTAGAGGTAATAAAACTATCCTTCAGGCCACATCTTTTCCCTGAGTTTCCGGTATTTCAATAACAAATGAAGCGCCTTTGTTTAAGCTGCCGATTGCGGTGAGATAGCCATTATGTTTATCTATAATTTTTTTACAAATAGATAATCCTACGCCTGTGCCTTCAAACTCGTGATAGCTGTGTAGTCTTTTGAATACTACAAAAATTTCTTCTGAGAATTTTTCATCAAAGCCAATGCCGTTATCAGAAATGACAATTTTATAATAATTGATACCATCAACATATTTACCCTGGGGTTTATAATCGAGAGGGCTTATTTTTTCAGCCGAAATATCCACAATAGATTTACCAACTTTTTTCTTAAACTTTATGGCATTACTGATGAGGTTGTAAAATAACTGCCGCATCAAATGAGGCACGGCAAAAATAACCGGCAGTGGAGCAACATTTATTATGGTTTTATTTTTTTCTATTTCTACCTCCAGTTCGTTGATCACCTCGTTTACCAATTCATAAAGATCAACGTTGATAAAATCTGCTGAATTTACCGAATGTCTTGAAAACTGTAGCAGGTTGTTGATCAGCAATTGCATTCTTTGAGATGAGCTGCTGATTTTATTGAGATATTTTTTTACTTCGCTGTCATCATTTTTTACCGATACAATCTTATCACTAAACACCATTATCTTTCTCAGTGGTTCCTGCAAATCATGGGAAGCGACATAGGCAAACTGATCCAGATCTTCATTAGCTCTTTGGAGATGAAGGTTGTTTTCGAGCAATTGTTTATTTAAAAGCTTTATTTTTTCTTCTGACCGCTTTCTTTCCTCAATTTCATTTTGCAATGAGTTGTTGGCAGTCAATAATTTCTTTTCATTCCTGAGAAGTTGTTCATTTTTGCGGTATAATTCTATAAACACGCCAACTTTTGCTCTTAATAAATCAGGATTTATGGGCTTATATATATAATCTACACCTCCCATTTTATAGCCTTTAAAGATGAATTCCTCATCATTGGTATAGGCAGTAATAAAAATGATAGGAATAGACTTAAGCTTATCACGCTCATAAATTATAGTGGCCGTTTCCAGGCCATTAAGATCAGGCATCTGGACATCCATCAGGATCAGGGAAAAATCATGCCGCTGTAATAATACTTTTAAAGCCGCTTTACCAGAATTGGCTTTGAAGATATTGTAATCATCTTTTTCGAGAATAGCTTCAATAGACAACAGATTGTCTTCACGGTCATCCACTACTAGAATATTAGTGCTTGCCTTATTTTTAATAATTTTTTGTTTTACCTCGTCCATTTTTATTTTTTATACAGCCATACCCGCATTAATGACATAAGCTGGTCTATTTTTAAAGGCTTGGTAATGTAATCTGAAGCGCCGGCTTCGATACATTTTTCCCTGTCACCTTTCATTGCTTTTGCAGTAACTGCTATTATAGGGAGAGTACTGTTTTTATGCTCTCTTCGAATTTTTTGAATCGTTTCATAACCATCCATTTCGGGCATCATTATATCCATTAATACAATTTCTATCTGTTTGTTTGCATTCAAAATGTTCATGGCTTCCATTCCGCTTTCAGCAGTGATAGTATTAATATTATATCTTTCAAACGCAGTAGTTAGGGCAAACAAGTTGCGTACATCGTCATCCACTACCAGCACGTTTTTATTCGATAAAACATCGCTTTTTAAACGCAGCCCTTCAATGAGTTTTCTTTTTTCAGGCAAAAGATCTTTATGATCAATATGCAAAATCATTATCGTTTCTTCAAGCAGCAGATTGGAAGAATCGGGACCTTTCAGTATGATTTTATTTGCATATTGTCTAAGTTTTGCATTTTCCTTTGGTGAAAGATCTTTGGAGGAATAAATTATTATCGGTGCCATTTCCTGCTTCATAGTCGTGCTGATTTCTGCAACTAACTCCATCCCTGCAATACCAGCTTCCAGGTAAATAATGATACCATCGTAAAAATTTTCCTTTATTAATTGCAATGCCTTCTTATGGGAATCGGCAATTTCAATCTGAATGAGATCCTGGTTTTCCAAAGTTTTCATTATTTCAGACATGTCAGATTCATTGTTTTCAACAATCAATAAACGCCTCGTTTTACGGCTGCTGAACTCATCTATGTCAGAAAAAAGTATGGTAAGCGCTTCTGCTTTTAATGGTTTTAAATGAAAGCTTTTGGCCCCCCTGTGCATAGCGAGTAAACGATTCTCTTCCCCGGAAATAAGATGAATTGGAATGTGCCTGAGATTGATATCATTTTTAAAGAGATCAAGAATACGCCATCCGCTGGCGTGGGGCAGTTTTACATCCAGCGTGATAGCTGTTGGAAAATTTTTATTGACAAGTTCAAAGACTTCTTCAAAAGTAGTTGCAATCATGACTTTCAGATTTTTTTCATGCGCCTGCTCCATCATGATTTTTCCAAAGCGGAGATCATCTTCGATAAGAAGAACTACTTTATCTCCTGTAATAATATTATTTCTATCGTCTCCGGTTTCATTGATAATTTCACTTAAAACGCTAAGGTCTTTTGCTTCCGGATTATTGGAATCAGGTGCGGGTTGCTTGGAAATATTAGGGTACTGAATAATTTGCTCCTCCTTCTTTACGGTAGAATTTTCTTCTTGTTTAATAACTGCGGGATTATAATCAATAGGTAGAAATAAAGTAAAGATGCTGCCCTTTTCCACTTCGCTTTCCAATTCAATAGACCCACCCAGCAGATCAGCCAGGCCACGGCTAATGGATAATCCAAGGCCTGTGCCTCCATATTTTCGGCTGGTTGAGCCTTCAGCCTGCTGAAAAGCTTCAAATATAATATTCTGCTTGTCTTTTGAAATACCAATTCCGGTATCCCTGATCTCAAAAGCAACTACACGCTTTGCCTTATCAAGGACTGGATGACTTTGTTTCCAGTTGTGGTCTGCATTGTAAATCTTTAATGCTACTTCACCTTTTTCTGTAAATTTAAATGAATTGGAAAGAAGGTTTTTGAGAATCTGATTAAGTCTTTGAGCATCTGTTTCCAGGCTCGAAGGTAATGTTTTATCAATTTCGATAGTAAACTGAAGATTTTTATTTTCTGAAACATGCTTGAAGGTGGTTTCAACGAAGGCCGTTACTGCGCTGAATCTCAGATTGACAAAATCAGTGGAAATATAACCGGATTCGATTTTGGAAAGATCCAGAATATCATTAATAAGCTGAATAAGATCATCGCCGCAGCTATGAATCGTTTTTGCATACTGAACCTGCTTGTCACTTAAATTACCTTCATGATTCTCATATAATTGCTGTGCCAAAATCAGCAGGGAGTTTAATGGTGTCCGCAACTCATGAGACATATTGGCCAGAAATTCAGATTTGTATTTTGAGGTTAATTGTAACTGTTCTGCCTTTTCTTCAAGCGATTTTCTTGCCTCTTCCACTTCTTTATTCTTGCCTTCCACTTCCTCTTTTTGCTTCACCATTAACTGAGCTTTATCCTGCAATTCCTCATTGATTCTTGTTAATTCATCTGCCAGTGATTGCGATTGTACCAACAAGCCTTCTGTTCTGGAGTTCGCTTCAATCGTGTTTAATACAATGCCTATACTTTCGGTAAGCTGGCTTAAAAAGTCAAGATGCGTTTCACTAAAGGTATCAAGAGAAGCAAGTTCGATTACCGCTTTTATTTCTTTTTCAAAAAGCACAGGAAGGATTACCAGGTTGACAGGATTTGCTTTTCCCAATCCAGAGCTGATTTTGATGTAATTTTTTGGAACATTTGTCAACAGAATTCTTTCTTTATTCACTGCACATTGGCCAACCATACCTTGTCCCAATTCAAATTCCTTTGATAAGGTTGTTAGGTCCGAAAAGGCATAAACTGCGAATAATTTCAATTTAGAATTTTGGCCATTTTCATCCTGTTTCAAAATATAAAAAAGACCTTTTTGTGCATTTACTACCTGTGCTAATTCAGATAAAATCCTTTGTGTCACTGTATTGAGATCTTTCTGTCCCTGGAGCATTTGTGTAAACTTTGCCAAGTTCGATTTTAACCAGTCCTGTTCCTGATTTCTTAAGGTTGTTTTTTTCAGGTTCACGATCATCTGATTTATGGTATCTTTCAATTCTTCCACTTCACCTTTTGCTTCAACCCTGATCATTTGGGTAAGATCACCTTTTGTGACAGAAGAAGCCACTTCAGAAATTGCGCGAACCTGGGTAGTTAAATTTTCTGCCAGCTGGTTTACGTTTTCTGTCAGATTCTTCCAGATTCCTGATGCTCCCGGCACACTGGCCTGGCCACCCAATCTTCCTTCAACTCCAACTTCTCGTGCCACAGTAGTTACCTGGTCCGCAAATACCGCCAATGTATCAATCATTTCATTAATCGTATCCGTCAATTGTGCAACTTCACCCTGCGATACAATAGATAATTTTTGTTTCAGATTTCCTGTTGCAACCGCTGTTACCACTTTTGCAATTCCGCGAACTTGGTTTGTCAGATTTGAGGCCATCATATTTACTGAGTCTGTCAGATCTTTCCATGTTCCTGCTACACCTTTTACCTCCGATTGACCACCCAGCTTACCTTCAGTACCTACCTCTCTTGCCACACGGGTTACTTCATACGCAAAAGAGTTTAACTGATCCACCATTGTATTGATGGTATTTTTAAGATCCAGAATTTCTCCTTTTACATCAATAGTTACTTTTTTAGAAAGATCTCCTGATGCCACTGCTTTTGTAACTTCCGCAATGTTTCGCACCTGCGAAGTAAGGTTACCTGTCATCTGGTTTACAGAATCAGTAAGATCTTTCCACGTTCCTGCAACACCGGGTACAAATGCCTGCCCTCCCAGTTTACCATCCGTACCAACTTCACGTGCAACACGGGTAACCTCAGAAGCAAATGCACGTAGTTGATCCACCATCGTGTTTAGTGTTTCTTTTAACTGAAGGATCTCTCCACGCACGTCAACCGTGATTTTTCTTGACATATCCCCATTTGCCACGGCGATGGCAACGTCTGCAATATTTCTTACCTGTGCTGTAAGATTTCCGGCCATCTGGTTTACAGAATCTGTCAAATCTTTCCAGGTTCCGGCAACTCCCGGAACATTTGCCTGGCCACCAAGTTTTCCTTCGGTCCCAACTTCTTTTGCCACACGCGTTACTTCAGAGGCAAATGCACGAAGCTGTTCCACCATTGTGTTGATCGTATTTTTTAACTCAAGAATTTCTCCTTTTACATCCACCTGAATTTTTCGGGAAAGATCTCCATTCGCCACAGCTGTTGTTACCTCCGCAATATTTCTTACCTGCGATGTAAGATTGGAAGCCATTTTGTTTACAGAATCGGTAAGATATTTCCATAGGCCTTCCACGCCGGGAACATCTGCCTGTCCACCAAGTTTTCCTTCAGAACCTACTTCTCTTGCTACGCGAAACACCTCAGAGCCAAAAGAGTTCAACTGATCCACCATGGTATTGATGGTGTTTTTTAATTCGAGAATTTCTCCTTTTACATTTACTGTAATTTTCCTGGAAAGATCTCCCTTTGCAACAGCCGTTGTTACTTCTGCAATGTTTCGGACCTGGGCTGTAAGATTAGATCCCATAAGGTTTACCGATTCGGTCAGATCTTTCCATGTACCGCCAACGCCCTGAACTTTTGCCTGTCCTCCAAGTTTTCCTTCTGTACCTACTTCCAGCGCAACACGTGTTACTTCGGATGCAAAAGAGTTTAACTGATCCACCATTGTATTAATGGTCTTTTTCAATTCGAATATTTCTCCGGATACATCAACTGTAATTTTTTTAGATAAATCACCATTCGCAACAGCTGTAGTTACTTCTGCAATATTGCGCACCTGGGCAGTAAGATTAGATGCCATTTGGTTTACTGAATCCGTAAGGTCTTTCCAGGTTCCTCCAACACCCTGAACCTTTGCCTGTCCTCCCAACTTCCCTTCCGTTCCAACCTCCAACGCAACACGGGTTACCTCTGATGCAAAAGAATTCAACTGATCCACCATAGTATTAATGGTATTTTTCAATTCCAATATTTCTCCCTGAACATCTACTGTAATTTTTTTGGACAAGTCACCGTTTGCAACGGCAGTAGTAACGTCAGCAATGTTTCTAACCTGGGCAGTAAGATTGGAGCCCATCTGGTTTACGGATTCAGTCAAATCTTTCCATACACCTCCTACGCCTTTTACAGTTGCCTGTCCGCCCAGTTTACCTTCAGAACCTACTTCGCGAGCCACACGTGTTACTTCAGCAGAAAATGAATTCAACTGATCTACCATCGTGTTAATAGTATTTTTCAATTCAAGAATTTCTCCTTTTACATCCACCGTAATTTTTCTGGAAAGGTCGCCCCGCGCCACAGCAGTGGTAACTTCAGCGATGTTTCTCACCTGACCTGTAAGATTCGAAGCCATTTGGTTTACTGAATCCGTCAAATCTTTCCATGTACCCGCTACCCCTTTTACTTCTGCCTGCCCTCCCAATTTGCCTTCAGTTCCTACTTCCAATGCCACACGCGTTACCTCCGAAGAAAAAGAGTTTAGTTGATCAACCATCGTATTGATCGTATTTTTTAATTCAAGAATTTCTCCCTGAACATCTACGGTAATCTTTTTAGAAAGATCACCTTTCGCCACGGCAGTAGTTACCTCAGCAATGTTGCGCATCTGGCCTGTAAGATTTCCTGCCATCTGGTTTACAGAATCCGTGAGATCTTTCCAAACACCAGCAACGCCCTTTACTTTTGCCTGGCCACCCAGAATACCTTCTGACCCAACTTCGCGGGCCACACGCGTAACCTCCATGGAAAATAGATTCAACTGTTTCACCATATCATTTACTTCTTTGGCAATTCTTCCAAACTCGCCCTGTAGCACATGATCTCCGATTTTAAGTGGCATTTCCTGTGAAAGATTGCCTTTTGCAACAGAACTGATCACATTAGCGATTTCAATCGTTGGATGCACCAGGTCGGATATTAAACTATTAATTGAATCTACGCCATCATTCCAGGAACCCCTTGCGGAATCTGGTAATTCTACCCGATGATTAAGTCGGCCCCGTCTTCCAATAGTATCACTTGCCCGGTTGAGTTCGTGAACAAATATTTCATTGAGTAAGATAATTTCATTGAGTGTATCGCAAACTTTTCCGCTGATTCCTATTCCATTTATTGGCATCCTGGCCTTGAAATTGCCATTTCTAACCTGGTCTAAAACGTAGAGTAGATCATTGATCTGAAGTACATCTTCCGAAGGAAAAGCTAATTTCTGTTTGTTGCCATTTGATTTTGGCCTGATTTTTTCATTAGAGATAATGTTGTTTTTTCCTTTGATACTTGTTTTTTTTTGATCTATGGATTTATTTTTAGAAGGCTTAACAAGGGTTGCTACATCGGGGAATACAGAGTTGATATCGGGTTTTAAGGAGCCATTCGAAGTCTTCTTCATAGTAATAATTTATGGAAATAATTTTCAATCAAATATACTACTATCTTAGAAAAATAAACCAGCGCAATAATATTTATGGAATGGGAAAAATAAATGTATAAATTTTGAAGATAAATCAAAACTTACTCAATAACTTTAATATGAAATGTCAGACCCAAAAAGAAAAAAAAATAATTCATCTAAACTAATTTTGATTGGTGAGGATGATATTGATGATAAAGAAATCCTGGAAGAAATATTTTTATCCATTGATCCTTCTATACAACTACATTTTATAAATAGCGGGCAGAAGTTGCTTTCATTTTTGGAAAATGCTGATCAGGAGCAACTTCCATGTCTCATTATATTGGATTACAATATGCCTGCATTGAATGGCTCAGAAATATTGAAATACCTGCAGCCGATGAAGCGTCTGAAAAATATTCCCAGGATCATTTGGAGTACCACAAATGTTGGTAGCTTTAAAAGCACCTGCATGGAATTGGGCGCAAGCGATTATTTTGTTAAGCCCTCCAGTTTAAAAGATCTGGAAGCCTTGATTAAGCGAATGCTGTCTTATTGTGAGGTGGATAATAATCCTGTAGAATCATCTTAAGCCGAAAAATCAAATATTTTTTCAAGTTCTTTGATAGAAATAGGCTTTCCCAAAATATTTACATTTGAAAAGGAATTAAATTCATTCGTTTTTTCTTTATAAGCACTGATAAGATTTATTTTTAACGAAGGGGTTTCTTTTAAAATTCCATAAGTTGAATTCCAGCCTTCGCCATCAGGGAGATTATTGTCAAGAAATAAGATATCTGGTTTTTCTTTTTTTATTAAGTTTAAGCCATCTTGTAAATTAAAAGCGAGATGAACTTCGAAGCCTTTCCTATCGAAATAGTTTTTCATTATGAGGCAAAAATCTTTTTCGTCATCCACAATTAAAATCTTTACTTTTATCATTTTAATATTTTCAATGATTTGATTTGGTCAAATATAAATAAATGAGTAGAATAAACCAGCCGATTGAGCAAGAAAATTTAGAATTAGAAAAAAAATTGCTCGAAGCAGTTAATGATTTAAGCTTGTGCAAAAAAGAAAACGAGGAATTTGTTTATATTGCTTCTCATGATTTGAAGGCACCTCTGAGGAAATTATCAAATTTCATGCAACTTCTGAAGAAAAAGGTTCCTGAAATTTTGAGTGAAGAAGCGATATTTTATTTTGAAAAAATTGAAAAAACCGTAGCAGATATGCAATCTTTGATTGACGGCTTATCAGCATTGGCTGAGGTGGAGGCGTCTAATGATTACAAAGGCTGTGATTTGAATATGATCATGGAGCAGGTGTTGCAGGAATTATCAATAAGGATTAAGCAAAAGAATGCCACGATCAATTTATGTCATTTGCCTGTTTTAAATGTAAATTTTATACAACTTAAAGAAGTCTTTAAAAATATTATTGATAATTCTTTAAAGTTTCAACCAGAGGGACAGTGTCCACAAATAACCATACGTTCTGAAATATTAAGTTTGGAAGAAAAAATATTTTTTAATTTAGACAAAGAGAAAATATTTTATAAAATTAGATTTGAAGATAACGGAATAGGATTTAAACAGGAAAATGCTGCTGAGATATTTAAGCCTTTTAGGCGGTTAAACGGAAGATCTGCTTTCCCTGGAAATGGGGTAGGACTCGCGATTTGTAATAAAATTATAAAAATGCATCACGGAGTATTATTTGCTACCTCAGTGGAAAATTGTGGTAGTGTTTTTATAATACTTCTGCCACAAATTCCTTAATAATTTATGCTGAGCCAAAAACAAATTAAAATTCTGATCATTGATGATGATGAAGATGACTTCTATATTATTTCCGGTTTTCTCAAAGAGATCAATGGAGTTGACTTCATAATTGACTGGTGTAAAACTTACTCTGCTGCGGTTGAAGAAATTAAATCAGGCGCTCATGATATTTATTTTGTTGACTACAGGTTAGGAAACAAAACTGGCCTTGATCTCCTGAAAGAATGTATTCATTTTCAACCTGACCGCCCCATCATCCTACTTACCGGTAAGGGAAATAAGTCAATTGATATTGAAGCAATGAAAAGTGGCGCAACTGATTATGTTATTAAATCAGAATTGAATAGTGAAAAACTGGAGCGTTGTATTCGTTACTCTCTTGACAGAACTGCTTCTTTAAAAGCAGTAAAAGAAAGTGAAAATAAATATCGTAATCTTTTTACAGGCTCTAAGGATTCTTTATTCATAGCAGATAAAAATCTGGTGTTAAAAGAGATAAATAAAGCGGCTTTCAATCTTCTTGGTTGCAATGAGAGAGATTTGTCCCACATTAGTCTATATGATTTTATTCCAAACGTGTTATTAAGAGAAAAAATAAAGACTGATTTAAACGCCGATAAAAATATTTTTGAAGTTGAAATAGAAATTGAAAATATTCATAAAGAAAAAAGGTATTGCCTACTTTCAATTTTGCCGGAATCCAAAACAGTGGGAAAAGTCCTGTTTCATGGGATTATCCAGGATGTTACCAATATTAAAAGGGCTGAACAAATAAATCTTCAATCGGCAAGGCTTGCTGCAACTGAAAGATTAATAAGGATTCTTGCGCATGAGATAAGGAACCCTTTAAATAATATTCAACTATCCGTCGATAATTTAGAAATGATAATGGAAGCGAATGAGATTACAAAAGAATTGGTAGGCATAATCCAGAGAAACACCCTGCGTATTAATAACATGATCACTGAGTTGTTGGAATCTACCAAAACACTAGAGCTGACTTTTGAAGAACAGGTGCTCCAGGATTTGGTCGAAGAGAGTTTATCTGTTGCAAGCGACAGAATCAGACTGCAGAATATCAAACTGCATAAAGTTTACCTTTCTTCTCCACTATATATTTTAGCGGATAAGTCAAAACTACAAATTGCTTTTTCAAATATTCTTATAAATGCCATTGAGTCAATGGAATCAGATAAAGGGGTATTATCAGTCATTGTAAATGAAGCGCCTGATACTTACCAGGTATCCATTAAAGACAACGGAAAGGGAATTCCGCCTGAACAACTTTCAAAAATTTTCGAACCTTTTTTCACTATGAAAAAAAATGGAATGGGCCTTGGATTGTCCGCAGCTTATGGGATTTTTCAATCTCACAAAGCTACCTTACATGTAGAAAGCGTTCCAAACAATGGAACCACCTTTACCATGAATTTTAATAAAAGTTTAAAAACACCTGTATAAATTTTCAGAGATAAAAATTAACATAAAGTTGTTGTGCTCGTGTTGTTCGTTGCGCTTCCCGCTTTTGGAAATATCCATAGTACTAATTCATGAATGTCCTAATTGTTCCGAGATTTTTTCAAAGCAGGTTCTCTGCTGGAAAATACCAACAAAATTGTCAAGGAAATTAGCTACACAATTGGATATAAGCATTCCGATAACTTTTGCGTAGCCTTTAAGAGAAGATTTGGAAAAGCTCCCAGGAAATGGAGAATAGATCACCTATAAAAAATGCCCGGTTGCATATCTTTTTAGACCGGTCTCATATCTTTTCCACTCTACCTTGTGCAGGTAAATAAAGGCAAAAAGTGAAAGCAAAATGAAACAAAAAACAGCAATAGAAATTATTTCTTCATTGTTGATACTTATCAAATTCATTAATAAGGGAAAAGGTCTGCCTGAATAATAAAGAGAAAGAAAATCTTATTCTTTAATGAAGATTTCATTGTTAATGAAGATGTCATTATTGAGGACGACCTATCAAATAAAACCCAACATAATAGGCGTTATAATCATAACGGAGTTTAAGAGGCAACTTTCAGAATCGAACTGAATATTCATCTTTACGAAAGATGTGTTATGACCATGTTAACTAAGCTGCCTTATCATACAGATTGGTCAAAATCCGATTTTCCTTATTCTTCAAACAAGTGCTAATTCATTTCAGTGCACCTTTTTAGTTGAACAGGATTCGAATCGATGTTCAATTTATTTTGCAAATATATTACGAAGTCAATATTAAGCAAACATTCTTATGGAACGCATCAACTTAATCAATTTTTTTTCTGAAGTTTTGTAATCTCTCTGGCTAACATAGTCTCGGGGGTTATCAGTTGTAATTATTCAAATTGCGTATGTGCATTAGTGTTACGACTGCCTATCTTTTCAAATTGACAAAAGAAAGGAAAGCGCTTAAATTTGATATGAGCATTGCACAGGTTTTTTGTTGGCATATTTTGGCTTAATGTCTCTTATCATAAATGCAAATTCATAAATTAAAAAGGTTGGACACACTTTTCTTTTGCCATTATTAATTTTGTTGTTTGTGAAAGGAACCAACCGGGTAACAGAATCTTTGGTATTTATTCTTTTGCTGGTAATAAATTTTCAACTTCTCGAATGAATCTGATTTATTGAAAATTCTTTGCAATCAGAAATTAAGAGTTGCGGCATCAATTTCAAAATCAAACCGCCCTTTCGTAATAAGAATGCTGTCGCCGATGTTGGCATCAAACAACCCGGAAAATGCAAGATTAGTTATTGAGCCTGATGTGTTGTCATACTTTATACTTACAAAATAAATGTTAGAGGTACCTGACAAAGTATCAAAGTAATTATGGTAAGAACGTAACACAACAGCATTTGTGTTGGATGAAAACCTCTGGCCATTCAATGCAAAAAAATCAGTCTTTGTAAAAGATTTCGGTACTGGCATTAACAATGAGATGGTTGAGATGGTGGGATAATGCTGATTATTATTAGAGGTATTGTCATTTATTTCAAATTGCCATGAAAGACAAAGAGTATCGAAAGTGTTGCCAGTTTTAATTAACTCAAGGCCAGGCGCAGAATTAACGCCTCCAATTCCTAATGTTCCGGGATCAAATGGATTAATATAAGGTACATTATTAATGTAGGCAGTTGCAATATTAAATCCGTGAGAAGTCAGAAGGCTCAAACCCGGATCGTCCGGATCGGGAAAAAAATTTCTCTTCGCACAAGATGATAAATAAAGTGCCAGGGCACACGCAATGATTTTGAATGATATAGTTTTCATTTTCTTTTATTATAATAAAAATTATAGCCAAAAGTTAATTGCAAAGGCGCCACAAACCTGAATGATAATGGATATTTGCCTGTTCCCTCCAATGGAGGCGACTGAACATGTAGCATCAGTTTCATGTCTTGTTTTGTTTTATGAAAATTATATACAGCCGCTATAGATGATACAATTCCTCCTCTGTTCATATTGATATCCGGATTTAATATTTCATAATTTTCTTTGTCAAAATTTTTATAGTTTATCTTAAAATTTTGGGAGCTGATACCAAAAGGTAACAGGTTTAAATAAAAGCTATTGTTTCTTTTATTGGTATATAAATGAATCCTGAATCCAATACTGACACTAAAAATATAAGGGCGTATGGTTTCCTGCAACGTTACTTCCTTTGGCAATGACGGATTTAAGGTATAAGCCTGGCCTGTACTTTTAGTTGTAAAAGGAAAATCATAATCAAACTCTACAAAGAATGCCGCTCTTTTTCTTGGCGATGGTTTCCATTGCAATGAAAAGGGAATATGATAAAAAGAATGATGGGCATTATTCAGATCTGATGAAATACCCGTGGAAAATGAAAGAAAGGATTGCGCCTGCACTACGGAAGAGAATGCAAGAAAAATTACAAAAAGGATTAAGAATGTCAATTTGATTTTCATAAACAAGATTTGGCCAAAAGCGAACTACTTTACTTTAATTTAAAGTATATGACAACAAAACTTTCTAAAACGCTGCATTGGTTATCTTAAAAATAAAATAATACATTTTATGATTTCAGTAGTGTCTAAATAGTTTGTAGTATAAGGACGATATAACAGCCGTTTAGTTCAATGGATACTATTACGGATGTATAATCGGTATAAACCTGCATTTCATAGTTTACTTTAAAGTTTTTATAGTTCTTTTAATTCAACAGATCCCTTTTCAACTTTCAATTTGTATGTAAGACCAATCTTTAAGGCATAATTTTCTTTATCATGGCTTACAGGAAACCGAAAACAAACAGGATAGTCATAATCTTTTACCAAATCTTTTATGGCATCTTCAACGGTTTTTCCAAAAGGAATGGTGGTATCTTTCATGTCAGAAAATCTGCCAATAATTAATCCTTTTAGATTATCCAGCTTTCCACTTCGTTTTAATTGGTACATCATTCTGTCAACACCATAAATATATTCACCCACTTCTTCAATAAACAAAATTTTGTTTTTGGTCTTAATATCAGATGGTGTACCGACCACATTTACCAAAAGAGATAAATTCCCTCCCACCAAAATGCCCTTTGCTTTTCCAGGCTGATCTAAAATATTTCCTTCCGTTTTATAATCTGCTTTTTGCCCAAGCATGGCTTCATGCAGGCTTTGGATATATTCATTTTTAAATTCTCCATCATTAAAAGCCGCGGCCATAGGCGCGTGCAAAGAAGCAATATTATAATTAGAAAATAAATGACAATGTAAAACTGTGATATCGCTGAATCCAATGATCCATTTTGGATGATGTTTAAATTTTGAGAAATCTAATTTGTCAATGATCCTTCCCATTCCATATCCGCCTCTTGCACATAAAATGGCATTGATGTTTTTATTGTCCATCATGCGCTGTAAATCATTCAGTCTTTCTTTATCTGTACCTGAAAAATAAAGGAACTGATGGCCCGGTGTTTTTCCAACTACCACTTTAAATCCCCATTCAGTAAGGGTTTCAATGCAGGTTTGGAATTTTTCAGCAGGCATATATCCAGAAGGACACACTAATCCGATCGTATCACCTGGTTTTAAATATGGCGGTCTTGTAGTCATTTACTAATTCTTTTTTAGTCAAATTATTTTTAAGAATATTTTGGAGCGTTTCCATATCCTACGGAATTGCATTCCTTTGGTATTGTCCTACTGAGTTTGTTGAAGGAGGCGTTGGGGCGAGATTCATAAACATTTTAACACAGTCCCAGCTTCAGTAACACTCAACTTATGCCTCATCCCACACTTCAACGCATAATTTTCTTTTACATGCCCAATGGGAAAATCAAAGCAAACAGGATAATGATATTCCTTTACTTTTTCCATTACCATTTCATAAAGATTTAATCCAAATACTTCCCCCGGATCGTCTGGTTTCATCCTGAATTCGCCTACGATCAATCCTTTTAACCTGTCTAATTTTTTACTTCGTTTTAAATTCCAAAGCATCCCGTCAATCTTATAGGGATATTCATCTACATCTTCTATAAATAATATTTTTCCCTCAGTGTGTAAATCAGAAATACTTCCATCAAGCATTTGAATAATAGATAAATTTCCGCCAACTAAAGGACCAATAGCGTCACCATAACGGTTACACTCATTAAGCTCTCTTACATATTTCATTTTTTCTCCCACGAGGCATTGCCTTATAGAATCAATAGAATCTATTTGTGTTGGTGTGGCCTGTGAAAAATCATCAGGAAAACTGTTGCACATTTTTGAATGGAGAGTAGCGATTCCAAAATTGTGATTGATGTGACAATGAAAAACAGTGGCATCACTAAAGCCGATGATCCACTTGGGTTTTTTTTCAAATTTTGTAAAATCAATTTTATCAATAATTCTTATGGCGCCATATCCACCACGTCCAAGCATGATCGTTTTTATTTCCGGATTATCGAGCATTTGCTGAAGTCCTTTAGCCCGTTGGTCATCTGTACCGGCAAAAGTAAAATCCATGGCACCAACTGTATCATCAATACAAACTTTAAATCCCCATTCATTCATTTTAATTACAGCAGGTTGTATTTCTTCAGCGCTAATATGCCCCGATGGACAAGTAATTCCAATCAAATCTCCTTTTTTTAAATAAGGTGGAATTTTTTTTGAAACATAATTTTCTTCTGGCTTTTTATCATTGGCGAACACAGTTGAAGCAGAAGTTAAAGGAACTATGGAAGCAAGAAAATCTTTTCGGTTCATGAAATAAATTTATCTGATAATAAATATTTTCTCAAAATAACTCCATCCCGGCTTTCAGCGCTTTCTTATAATTGCGTAAATCAAATTTATAATAAAACGGTGCTTTGTGCGCGACTCCTTTTTTTGTTTCTTCTAACCTTTTTAAAATTCCGGTTGTCAATATTTTTCGCTGAAAATTACGCCTGTCTAATTTTTTGCCCAGGATAGTTTCATATAATTTTTGTAGTTCAGGCATGGTAAATTTTTGTTCCAATAAACTATATCCTACCGGATGAAAATTAAGCTGCATACGCAAAGCCCTCAAGGCCTCGTCAAATATATGCCGATGATCAAGAATCATTTTCGGCAAATCATTAATGCTAAACCATTCACAGGCTGAAGAGATATTATCCGGCGTTGGGTTGACTTTTGTAAAATCTACCAGGGCATAATAACCAATGGTGATGAACCTTTCAAACATCCAGCTTTTATCAATCTTTACACCTATATTTTTCAAAAACTGCTGATTCACTTTTTTAGTAGATCGCCCCGGATCGCTGAATACATAAAATTGCTGAAGGAATATTTTTTCGAGACCTGTCCTTTCCTTCAGAACTCTTTGTGCGGCCGCATCTGTGTGTTCGTTTTTTAAAATAAAGCCGCCGGTCAGAGACCATAGCCCGGCGTATTTAGTTTTTAAAAGCAGAACTTTTAAATCGTTTTGGTGAAATCCAAAGATTACATTATCTACCGAAAGGTGAGGCAGGTATTTTTCATGCCCTTTTGAAAAATGCTTTTTTAATTCCTTGTCAAATTCCATCTCTAAAAGTAAATATGATTATCGGGATTAAAAATTTTAAATACCATACATCAAAAAAATATAAATTAAATCAAATAAATAATTTACATTGTGTCGCATTAACGCAATGAATAAATTAAAATTCTATAATGAAAAAGGCATTCACTTGTATAATAGTACTGTTTGCATGTTCACATCTTTCAGCTCAGAGCAATAGCATCGCTAAAGCTAAAGAGATCGTTGGTAAAATGACTTTGCAACAAAAAGCAGATTTCGTGGTAGGTGTGGGAATGAGGTTCCCCGGCATGAAACATAATGGCCCGGTACCCAAAGAGAAAGTTCCCGGAGCCGCAGGAAATACTTTTGCAATTCCCTCATTAGGGATTCCCTCTATGGTTCTTTCTGATGGCCCTGCAGGGGTGAGAATAGAACCTTTTCGTAATGGTGATAGTTCCAGGTCCTATTATGCCACAGCGTGGCCGGTTGGTACTTTGCTGGCTTCAACATGGGATACCGCTATGGTAAGAAAGATGGGGGTTGCTTTTGGAAGAGAAATTCATGATTACGGGGTTGATGTTATTTTGGCTCCGGCAATGGATATCCAACGCAATCCATTGGGTGGAAGAAATTTTGAATATTACTCTGAAGATCCTGTTGTGTCAGGCAATATCGCAGCGGCCGTCGTAAATGGCATTCAGTCAAACGGAGTTGGTACTTCAGTAAAACATTTTGTAGCAAACAACCAGGAAACAAACCGCACGTCAGTAAATGAAATTATAAGTGAAAGAGCGCTGAGAGAAATATACCTGAAAGGCTTTGAGATAGCAATAAAAAAATCACATCCATGGACCGTAATGAGTTCATATAATAAAGTAAATGGAACTTATACTTCTGAAGAATACGATCTTTTGACCACTATCTTGCGAAAAGAATGGGGATTTAAAGGAATGGTGATGACTGATTGGTTTGGCGGCCACGACCCCGTAGCTCAAATGAAGGCTGGCAATGATTTATTGGAACCGGGTACACCTGCACAAAGCAAGGCAATCCTGGATGCCGTAAAAGATGGGACTCTAAAAGAATCCGTTTTAAACGAAAATGTAGAAAGAATTCTTGAAACTGTTTTCAAATCTCCCGCTTATAAAAATTATAAATATTCCGATAAGCCCGATCTTAAAAGAGATGCGCAGATATCACGTACAGTTGCAGAAGACGGAATGGTGCTATTAAAAGATAATGACAATGCACTTCCTTTCTCTAAAAGCATTCATAATATCGCATTGTTTGGTATCAATGGCTATAATCTCATTGCCGGCGGAACAGGTAGCGGTTCAGTGAATAAGGCTTATACTATTTCCCTATCACAGGGTTTGTCCAATGCAGGTTATACAGTAGATCCTGATGTAAAAGCTGATTATGCAAATTATATGAGTGAAGAAGAAGCCACGCGTCCTAAGCAAAATATGATGCAGCAATTTATGCATCCTTATCCACCTATCGGTGAATATGAAATCGGTACCGACGTAATTAATAATAAAGCTTCCGAATCCGACATTGCCATAATATCAATTGGTAGAAACGGAGGAGAAGGGAAAGACAGAAAACTGGAGGGTGATTTTAATTTAACTGATGCTGAACAAGCGCTCATAAAAAATGTGTCTGATGCATTTCATGCAAAAAATAAAAAAGTGGTTGTGGTATTAAATATTGACGGAGTAATAGAAGTGGCAAGCTGGAGAGATGAAGTGGATGGAATTTTGCTTGCATGGCAACCGGGTTTGGAAGGTGGCAATGCCATTACTGCTCTTTTAGATGGAAAAGTAGATCCGTCAGGAAGGCTGGCTATTACTTTCCCTATGAAATATAGCGATGTTCCTTCTGCAAAATTTTTTCCCGGCAAAGAATTTCCTGAAAAGGCTACTACCGGCATGTTTGGCATGAAAACGATTCCTGCCGAAGTGGTGTATGGCGAAGGTATTTATGTAGGATACAGATATTATAACACCTTCGATGTAAAACCCGCGTATGAATTTGGTTATGGATTAAGCTATACCAATTTTTCATTTGATAAATTAAAATTAAGCAGTAGGGAATTCCACGGAAAAATAACTGCAACAATAGAAATAAAAAATACCGGAAATGTTGCCGGCAAGGAAGTAGTGCAATTATACATTAGCGCTCCTTCAAAAGAATTGGAAAAACCATCAGAAGAATTAAGGTCGTTTGCGAAAACTCATTTGCTGCAACCGGGAGAAAGACAAACAATAAGGTTTGTAATAAATCCAAATGACCTTTCTTCTTATGATACAAAGTTGGCATCATGGATTGCAGAAGCAGGAAAATATACTGTGAAAATCGGAGCTTCTTCTTCTGATATAAAACAAACTTCTTCTTTTGAATTGAAAAAAGATATGGTAGTAGAAAAAGATCAAAATGTTCTGATGCCGCAGGTTGCAATTCCTGAATTTAAGAAATAAGTAAGATCTTATTTTTAAACACTTGATAAACTCTCTGCTACGGCGGGGAGTTTTTTGTTGTTTGGGCATTGCCTTGCTTTGAGGTATTTTTGCAAATACTTTTCGGAAATAAAATATGAAAGAATTCAAAAGATATTTAATTACTGCAGCTCTCCCTTATGCCAACGGACCAGTTCACATTGGACACATGGCAGGGGTTTATTTGCCGGGAGATATTTATGTGCGTTATTTAAGAGCCAAAAAACTGGATGTAAAATTCGTTTCAGGAAGCGATGAGCATGGAGTGCCTATTACTATTCGTGCAATGAAAGAAAATGTAACGCCACAGGAAATTGTTGGCAGATATCATGCAATAATTAAGGACAGTTTTGAACAAATGGGCATTTCTTTCGACATTTATTCACGAACATCCAATCCTGTACATCACAAAACTGCCCAGAACTTTTTCCTGAATTTATACCATAAAGGTTTGTTTGAAGAAAGAGAAACCGAACAATTTTTTGATGAAGAAAAACAAATATTTTTAGCCGACAGGTATATTACGGGCACTTGCCCGATCTGCGGCAATCCTAATGCTTATGGAGATCAGTGTGAGAGATGTGGTTCCTCATTAAGTCCGGAACAACTGATCAACCCACGAAGTACATTGAGCGATGCGGTTCCTGTAAAAAAGAAAACAAAGCATTGGTATTTTCCTCTACAGGATTATGAGAACTTTTTAAGGCAATGGATACTCGAAGATCATAAAGATTGGAAAAATAATGTGTATGGCCAATGTAAAAGCTGGCTCGACAAGGGATTGCAGCCACGGGCGATGACACGGGATAGCAATTGGGGAGTGAAGGTCCCGTTACCTGATGCAGAAGGAAAAGTATTATATGTTTGGTTTGATGCCCCTATCGGATATATTTCTGCAACAAAAGAGATGACAAATATGTGGAGTGATTACTGGTGTAAAGAAGACACCAAACTCGTCCATTTTATAGGGAAAGATAACATCGTTTTTCATTGTATTATTTTTCCTGCAATGCTGAAAGCTCACGGTGGTTTTGTATTGCCTGAAAATGTTCCTGCAAATGAATTTTTGAATATTGAAGGACAAAAAGTTTCTACCAGCCGCAATTGGGCAATTTGGGTAGATGAATATTTAAAAGATTTTCCCGGACAACAGGATGTGCTTCGTTATGTTCTTTGTGCCAATGCACCTGAGACAAAAGATAATGATTTTACCTGGAAAGATTTCCAGGATAGAAACAACAGTGAACTCGTTGCCATCTTTGGAAATTTTGTGAACCGCACTTTTGTGTTGATGCATAAATTATGCAAAGGAAAAGTACCTCGCGTTCACAATGCGATTCTTGATGATGCGGATAGAAAAATGATTGAAGATTTCAAACTTACTAAAGCAAAAATTGAGGATTTATTAGAACATTATAAATTCAGGGATGCATTATATGAGGTGATTGATCTTGCAAGGAAAGGAAATAAATACATGCAGGACAAGCAGCCGTGGATAGTTGCGAAAACGACCTCCGACAACGGACTACCGACAACTGAGGCTCAACAGTCTATTGATAATTGCATTCATATTTGTTTGCAGCTTTGTGCTAATCTTGCCATTTTTATTAATCCATTTTTACCATTCACTGCAAAAAAAATGTGCCACATGATGAAAGTGATGGAAAGAATGTTAGAATGGGAGAATGGTGGAAAATCAAAGCTTTTAAGCGTTGGATACAGCTTGAGAGCACCTGAATTATTGTTCAGGAAAATTGAAGATTCAGAAGTACAGGCACAGATAGAGAAATTGAATAAAGGATTAGCAGATAGTGCTGAGCAGTCTGCGTTGAATCAACAGCCCGCAAAAAATAAAATCAATAAAAACAAAATGGAAGAAAATAAACCAGAAATTTCAGAAATAAAACCGGAAATAGTTTTTGATGATTTTGCAAAAATTGATCTCAAAGTAGGAACTATACTTTCTGCTGAAAAAGTAGAAAAAGCGGATAAATTATTAAAGCTTGAAATTGATCTTGGTTTTGAAAAAAGAACTATTCTTTCAGGAATTGCCCAACATTTTTCTCCGGAGGAAATAATTGGAAAGCAAGTGGTGGTGGTTGCTAATTTAGCTCCGCGAAAATTGCGTGGGATAGAAAGCAACGGAATGATCTTAATGGCAGAAGATAAAGAAGAAAAATTGCATTTCGTGAGGCCGGAGAATGTGATTAAGGAAGGAAGTGAAGTGCGATAATTAGATAATTTTTTCACCTTATCTGTTCACTTTAAATCTGAATCTCTAATTTTTGTGTTATTCTCAATACATATATTTAGTCTCTGCAAGAAAACTTTCAATCTCAATACTGGCAATTGTTTTGGTCTAAAATTAGTTATGAACATATATGCGTAAGTGTTGATTCTACTGCATTTCAGTATAATTTTTGCTCATTATTGGCAGCTAAAACCATCAATTATGCGCCAAAGATTCGAGCAACAAATGAGTTTAAGAACCGTAGCTATTTCAGAGGTAAAATTTCCACTAAA
>DATKQQ010000040.1:0-2775 GCA_035532615.1 Hanamia sp. | reverse complement strand
AAAAAATCAAATCAAAGAAATCATCAGACAGATTATATGTGCTCATAGATGGATCATTTGTGTTAATCCGTCATAATTCCCTACCGGCAAATGAGCAATCAGAAAGTCAAGGGAGAGATTGCTGGAAAGAAGTCAAATTAGGCCGCCTGGTAAATGAACAGCATATTGTCAAGGGAATCAGTAAGAACCGCAATTACGTAAGGAACAAAATATAAATAACTTATAACAGTTTAAAAAGATGATGCTACCTTTGTAGTATGAAAAAATCAGATTTTAATTTCGACATTGATAAGTATTCACTTCTTTTTTTCAACAGTTTGTCCGAGAAAAATAAAAGATTATATGCAGGTATAGAGTCTATGAAACTCGGGTATTATGGTGTAGATGAAATTGCTGAAAAATATTCCATGCACAAACACACAGTGCGAAGAGGACAAAAAGAATTATTATCCGGAAACTTATTACCGGCAGAACAGGTTCGCATAAGCGGCGGCGGCAGAAAAAAAAGTTGAAACGACAGTAAATATTGTTTCTATCTTTCTTATGGTTGTAAATTGTTACACAGCGGGAAACCCGATGAAATCAGGTGTTTTATGGACAAATTTGACTTGTAAAAAGATTTGCGAACTATTACAACTGCATACCATCAATGCAGGAGTCCATGTAGTCAAACAACTTTTAAAAATAAGCGGGTATGTTAAACGCAAAATGCTAAAATGCAAAACATTAAAGGAGGTAAAGAATAGAAATGAGCAGTTTGAACATATTGCACAATTAAAAGAAGAATTCAGTAAAGAAGATTTACCCGTTTTAAGCATAGATAGTAAGAAGAAAGAAATGTTAGGAAATTTTTATCGGGATGGCAAATTATACACCCGGGAAGTACAAAAAGTTTATGACCATGATTTTAATAGTTTTTCCAAGGGTGTAATAATCCCGCATGGAATATACGATGTGAACAAAAACAAATGCTACCTGACGATAGGAAAAACAAAGGATACGGCCGAATTTGTTTGTGACAATATAGAACATCATTGGAATCATTCAATAAAACAGTTGTATCCATCGGCAAAAAGAATGCTGATACTTTGCGATGGTGGCGGAAGCAATAGCTGCCTGCATTACGTTGTAAAAGAACAGGTACAAAAACTGTCCGAGCGAATAAAAATGGATATTGTTATGGCGCATTATCCGGCTTATTGCTCTAAGTGGAATCCTATCGAACATAAAGCATTTTGCCATATTACAAAGGCCTGGCAAGGTGTTGTATTTGATAGCTATGAAATTGTTAAAGAACTCGCTGAAAAAACAACAACAAAATCCGGCTTTTCCGTTGACGTGTTTACAAATGAAAAAGTATATGTCACCGGAGGAAAAGCGTCAGAAGGATTTAGGGAAAATATGCCGGTTGAGTTCGATGATTTCCTTCCAAAATGGAATTATATGTTTAAATGTAAAACTTGAACTGTTATAAGTTAATTTTAAATATTTCCATAAGAGCAAGTAATGCAAGGTTGCGGCGGCCGTTACCTGTATTGAGATCCGGCTGTTCAAGGAGAAGCTGTATGCCGTCTGTCGTAAGATAATGGAAGTGCTTCTTTTCATGCTTTTTGACTTTTATGGAAAGGATCTTTTGCCATTCAAACATCCTTTCCGGATTTTCGTATTGTAAATAACTAAAGAATGAACGGATCGCTGCAAGATGATAATTTCGGGTTGCATTGCAGCAATGTCTATTTTATAGTAGCCTGAGCATCGTTTATCCGGGTGGCTCTCCATTCTTCAATTTGCTGCTTTGTAATGCCTATGATCTCTATTTCCTTGTCCAGGAAAAAATTGTCCAGCTCAAGAAAAATCCATTCCGTTCGCAAGGAGACAAAGCCCATACCTTTTTTGATGGCTATAAATTGTTTGAAAAAGGGCGCATAGATACTTTGATAATTAAACTTATTCATAGAAGGCACCTCCTTTCTGTTCGTAAAAATGATTGGATACGAATGGAACATCCAGGACGCATTGACGTAAAGATGTTATGTCTATCCGCAGGTAAGACATGGTGGTATCTGTACTTTGGTGCCCCAGGGCTTCTGATATAACAGGCATAGGTTCCTTGTTCTCCAGAAATCGACAAGCCAGGCTGTGGCGCATAGCGTGTGGGCCATGTTTCCTACCGGTGATTTCCACTCCGGAACCCTCAATGACACGCCCTATTGCACTGCTAACGGCACTATTTGTCATAGGAGAAAAAGGGGCGCGTGTATAAAGGAAGATTTTTTCTGACTGAGAATGCTTCCGGCCATATTTCAGATATTCTATAAGAGCTTCACCTACGGTTGCCAGCAAAGGAAGCTCGATTTCTTTTCCCGTTTTAAACTGAGAAAACGTGATCTTGCTGTTCTCCCAATCCATGTTAGCAAAACTCAGATGAGCAATGTCTGATGCCCTAAGCCCCAGTCGTGTTGCCAATAACATCATCGCATAATCTCTTTTTCCTGTAGCATCTGATCTTCGAATGGAGGCTTCTATTTGGAACACTTCACTTTTGCTATAGACAGAAGGCAACTTTTCTTTTGGCGACCACCTAAAATGCTGAAGAGACTCTGAGAGGTCAAATTTTAATAGCTGCTCTTCATATAAGGGCATCTCGAATAACTCAAACATTATAATAAATAATATATATTAATTATGTATAATAAATTATCTGTTAATAAGATATATATTATATTTGCGTATGAAAAAAGTATTTAAACGCAGCAAGGCAGTAGGTTTTTTTGA
>DATKQQ010000039.1:0-4976 GCA_035532615.1 Hanamia sp. | reverse complement strand
GGGCTGACCAAAAAGCAGCTAAAGGGTCAGTACCGTAAATGCCGGCAAGCAGATAGCCAGGGATGTAAACGGGAATCAGAGACGGACAAAACCAAGTCTGAGGTAGGCATGGAGATGATAAAGCGGGCCTTGGGGTATCTACCGGTTGATTATGTGCTGATGGACAGTTGGTTTACCTCAGGGGCTATGATCCAGTGCGTACGGGGTTATACCAAACAAAACGTACACCTGATCGGAATGATGAAGATGGGCAATGCCCAGTATAGTTATGAGGGAAAGCTATATGGGGCTGACCAGTTACAGCGGATGGGTAAAAGGATGGGATTGATGAATCGCTGTCGCAAGCTCAATGCCTCTTATATTGTTATGGAAGCAGAGTATAAAGAATATCCCGTTAAATTGTTTTTCAGCCGTTTTGGTCAAAGGGGCAAATGGCACCTGATCCTTTCCACGGATACTTCCCTGGGGTATATGAGGCTCATGGAACTCTATCAAATCCGCTGGACCATAGAGGTCCTCTTCAAGGAGGGGAAACAGTACCTTAACCTGGGCGGATGCCAATCTAAGGATTTTGATGCACAAATAGCAGATACCACCATTACCATGATCCAATATATTCTGCTTACCTTAAGGAAACGTTTTGATGATTACGATACCAGAGGAGAAATATTCCGGGATGTGGGAGAGCAAATGCAGGAACGTACCCTTCATGCCAGGCTTTGGGATTTATTAGTGGCCGTCATGAAAATTATCATGGAATCATTTGATATAATCATTGAAGATATTGATGTGTGTATTGCTCGGTTGATCAATCAGGATAAATTAAAGGGGATCTTGGAATTATTGTCCCCAAATCATAAAGTAATTTTAAGCTGATTTAAGTGCGAAAGTTGAGTAAGTAAGGATCAGCTTAGTTATGTTTTAGGTAATCCTCCGTTCATAGGTTCTAAAATAATGAAGCAACACCAAAGGAATGAGATTGTAAAGTTGTTTGATAATGCAAATGGCAGCGGCACTTTGGATTATGTTACTGGTTGGTATATTAAAGCAGCAAATTATATTCAAAATACAAATATTGAAGTTGCCTTTGTATCAACCAACTCAATTGTACAGGGCGAACAACCAAGCATACTTTGGGGGCAACTCATATACAAATACAATATTAAAATTCATTTTGCTCACCGTACGTTTAAATGGCGTAATGAAGCTAAGGGCAATGCAGCCGTATATTGTGTGATAATTGGATTCGCTTGTTTTGATACCTCCAATAAAAGTATTTATGATTATGAAGATATTAACGGTGAACCACATTTATTGAAAGTAAAAAATATAAATCCTTATTTAGTTGATGCGAAGGATATTTTAATTAACAAGAAATCAAACCCTATTAGTAGAGTACCTAAAATGAATTTCGGAAATATGCCTTTGGATGGCGGCCATTTACTTTTATCGGATCAAGAAAAAAAAGATTTTCTTTTAAAAGAACCAAATGCTAAAAAATTCATTAAGCCTTTAATATCTGCTCATGAATTTTTAAATGGCCAACTACGCTGGTGCTTATGGCTTGTAAATGCAGAGCCGAATGAATTAAAGCAAATGCCTGAAGTATTAAAGAGGGTGGCATTAGTAAAGAAATTTCGTTTGGATAGTGTTGCACCTTCAACGCAAAAATTTGCATTAACTCCTTCATTGTTTCGGGACAGAAACCAACCTAATACCTTTATTGTTATACCAAGGGTTTCATCTGAAAATCGATCTTATATACCCATTGGATTTTTTAATAAAAATTCAATTGTAAGTGATACCTGTATGGCAATTCCAAATGCCAACTTATTTAATTTCGGAGTACTTACATCTGCCATGCACATGGCATGGGTAAAATATGTTTGCGGTAGATTGAAAAGTGATTATCGTTATTCGAAAGATATTGTTTATAACAATTACCCTTGGCCACAAAACCCCACCGATAAGCATAACCGATCGGTTGAAATGGCCGCACAAAAAATATTGGATGTAAGGGCTATGTTTCCAAATACCTGCCTTGCCGATCTATATAATC
Source organism: Hanamia sp. (assembly GCA_035532615.1). Taxonomy (GTDB): domain Bacteria; phylum Bacteroidota; class Bacteroidia; order Chitinophagales; family Chitinophagaceae; genus Ginsengibacter. The sequence continues at coordinate 2,917 of DATKQQ010000039.1, read as the reverse complement.
CGCTAACAATGCCCAGGGAATTGGCAAAAGCACACCAGGTATTAGATAAAGTTGTGGATACTTGTTACCGATCACAACCTTTTACCAGCGATGCACAACGTATGGAATATTTATTTATACTTTACGAACAATATACGACTGACCTGTTTTCAGCAACTAATACTACTATATAACTAATTTAAGCCGCTTGATTCTTAAGCTGTTGTAATTTCCTTTCCAGGTAGGCGATTTTTGCCTGTTTATATCTTTGCTGGTATTGGTTCAGATCCATGGGAGTGAACTCTTGTTTGTATCGAACCATTTTGTAATAGATAGTTGCCATTTTATTTGCGGTAGCCACGATGGCATATTTATTTCCTCCCCTGGCTTTCATCCTGCGGAAGTAATCTCCTAACCAGTGATCACTTCTTTGAACCGCATTGGCCGCAGACCGGAAGGCCTGAGAGGCTGGATTGGGTTTTTTCTTCATTAACATGCTGCTGATCAGCTTGCCTCCTGTTATCTTATTATTGGGACAGAGATTGAGCCAGGAAACGAAATGTTTTTCTGTAGCCCATTTGGTCATGTCTGTTCCTGTTTCCGCCAGTATCTCCAGAGCACTCAGCTCACTGAGCCCATAAATGGCCATTACATCCACTCCGTGGATCCTTTCCAGATAACTCCGGGTATTAAAGAATGGCGCATTTTTATTCTTTTTTTTTATTCTCGGGCTTTCCTGATTGATGACAGGTTGTTCCTGCTGTTGAATCTCCCCTTCATTGCGGCTGGCCTCATATTGCTTTAACTGCTGTTCAATGGCCGTTTCACATACTTTGATGTGTTGCTGAAAGAACCGGTAGCAGGCATAGTTCTCCCCGAGCGTAAATAATTGCTCCGGTCTCCAGTTGCCTTGCAGGGATTTGACAATGAGGGAGGGATCTGCCTTGATCCGGCCATCTACCAGAGGCAGGAAGTTCTCCGCATTTCTTTCCCCGGCCAGGATAGCGTCCACTATAGCTAACCCCGTCTTGCCGGTCAGGTCGCTGATGATCGTATGGAGCTTAATGTTCATCAGCTCCATGGCTTTCTGCATCCTGAGGATACAGCGGCTGCTGTCCTGGGTCATGGTCCTGCGGTGGCGGACCAGGGTCCTTAATGCTTCCTGTTCATCTTCAGGCAGATAGCTGCTTTTCAGCAGCCCGCAGCTATGCAGTTTCTGGATCCACCGGGCATCACCATCATCATCTTTCCTCCCGGTCACATTACGGGCCTGCCGGGCATTGGTCAGGGTAACCTCAAAGCCGTGTTTGATCAGCAGGGAAAACAAGGGTTTCCAGTATACCCCAGTGCTTTCCATGCCCACGGTATCGATGTGGCATGCTTCCAGCCAGGCCACGAGATCTTCCAGATCGCAGGTCATGGCGCCAAATTGCCGGACACAGGGAGTGGCAACCCCCTCGGGAACAGCCACTGAGTGGAAGGTATCGCCAATGTCTATCCCGGCGGCATGGGGATTGACCAGAGCCATAGCGACAAATTCTTGTTCCTTCGCCTTTGTCTTTGTCTTTGTCTTTTGTTTTGATTTTCTACGCATAAAGATTAGGTTTTAGTAAAAAAAACTTTTTGCGCTTCTGGCATCAGAAAATTTACTCTACTATACGGGGTCTATCCCCCAATTGGAAACTTAATGCGCCAGAAGAACCAGACTAAAAGATGGGTTTAAAATCCACTGTTTTTAAAGGTCTTACTGCAAAAAGCATTTGTCGGTAAATTTAATGGATTGGAAGGAAAAGAACGCTGGGCAGGATTACTTCTCAAGTTATTTTTGCCGAAACATCGACGCGGCGATATGGAGACTAAAAGAAAAAATAGATTTCATTCAAACTAATGGAGTTTAATCAAAAGCAAATGGATTTGAATGAACAAATGTAAGAAGTAAAAGAACGTTTATGTTAACAGGATTCTAAGCGTAATAAAAGTTAATTATTGATTGGATAATCTCTTGGATGAAATTGCAGTCCTAAGAAAATGGAATGAGAGCGAAAGAATAGGATTTAAAAAAAGGAATATAATTCTTTATGAAACACACTAAGATTAGTTTGCCATCGCTTAAAGTTAATTCTGGGAATAATAAAAGGGCGGACAAATGTTTTGTAGATTTTACTAAAGCTGTGGAAGCATTAGAGAATAAATATCGGATTGAAGTTTCCATAACTAAACAGGATATTGAAGAAAATCCCACTGCGAGATTTAAAAAAGGCCAGAAAGTAACAAGAAACCCGAAGATACCTAAAAATCGTAAAAAAGCCTTTACATTATTTAAAAACTACTATGCTGCTTTGTATTACGAAACTGAAAAATATTTATTTAAAGCCAAGTATATAGTATGGAATGAATCAGCGATAGAAGCAGAAATAAAAATTATTGCAGATTGGATAAAAGAAGCAGAGAAATTGAATTATTCCGATGCCTGCGTAAGTTCAAATGGTGGTATTCAAAACTACTATAGTCCGGAACATGAATATTTAAGATTAAAAAATGGTTTTTATGAAGGCTATTTAATGGCCTGGGAACAGCAAAGTGAAAGTTCATTAGCTGCAAAAATATATGGCAGGTATTTCCTTTTTTATGAATTTCTAAAAAATAAATTAACGCAATTTAAAGTAAATGAACAGCAACCTCAAGATATGCAAATGGAAATGGTAACTTCTAATTTTTATTCTGAAATAGCCCATCAACTATATATTTATAAATACAAAATTGGTGATACGAATTTTTTTAATGAGGTGGATTTTATTGAGGCAAAACATAATCAAACCCCTTACAAGGGGAAAGTATTTTATATCAATTTAATACATGCGATGCCACCAATTTGCGACAGATTGGCGGATGTATCAAAAGGTGAAAAACCAACCTCTAAAGAAAAAATATTTAAAAG
>DATKQQ010000038.1:0-13434 GCA_035532615.1 Hanamia sp. | reverse complement strand
ATATTTTTCCGTGAGCTGTTTTTGGATTTTATTCAATTGCTCCGCAGTGGCATCTTCCATGAAACCAATGTTTAAAATCGTGCGGTGACAAATTCTGTTATCGCCATTGCGGTAGCTTTCTACCAAACGGTAGTAACCACTAAGCTTTCCGGTTTCAGGATGTTTGCGTATGGTGCTTTTGAAATACAAGATTCAAAGGTGGTAAACCCTCTTCAAATACGAACACCCCTTGTGTACTACAAATCAAATAAAGGGCTTATACGCGTCGTAGATTTTTTATACCTTTACCCCCCCACAGGTAAATTGAAAATATGGCGATAATTTTCTGAAAAAAAAATTAAATTTTAACAGTTGAACGGCCTTTTGCTGCAATGTGGGTTAACGCCGTTTTGATTGCTGCCTGAGGCCAATAATAAAGTCTATTTTTACACAGCCAACGGGTAATTTATTTAGGTATTACTTTTGCTAAATAATAATCACATCAAACAAAAAATAAAAAAAATGACATCAACAGAATTGATCATAAAGATGATCCTTGATAGATGGAATGCATCCATTAAAGAATGGAATACATTGCTTACTGACCTGACAGACGAAACATTGCAAAAGGAAATTGCGCCTGGCAAAAACAGGGGAATCTATTTATTAGGACACCTCATTGCAGTTCACGATAACATGCTGGTACTTTTGGATATGGGTGGGAAATTGTATCCTGAATTGTACGAGCCTTTTATTAAATCTCCTGATAAAGCAGTGGCCAATATTCCCAATACATCAGTACTGAGAAGCATTTGGGCCAAACAGTGTGAGGTATTAAAACAAAAATTTGACGCTGTAACACCTGAAGAATGGTTGGAGAAGCACACGGCTGTGTCTGCGGAAGAGTTTGTTAAAGAGCCGCACCGCAATAAACTAAATATCATCATCTCCAGAACTTCTCACCTACAATACCACCTGGGGCAGTTAAGATTACTTAAATAACGTAAAAATAAATGAAATGAAATCAGTTGGTGCATTTTATGAAAGTGATAAAGCACTAACCCATGGCTGATATAAACGATGAAAACCATTACCGGCTTCTTACCATGCCCTAACCAATCGGCCGTATCTGCAACTGAATACCCGCTTCGGATAAGGTATTTTTAATATCAATCATTGCTGAACTTCGCACAGTTCCACCGCTTGCCAGGTCTGGCACCCACAATAGTATCCTTATAGTGATTGCATAATCTGAAAAATCCTGGATAATAATTACAGGCGGAGGTGTTTGTAAAATATTGGTATTAGCTTTTAGTTTTTCATCAATTAAATTTCTTGCTACATCCAAATTGGTACTGTAAGGCACACCAATGGTAAATTCTACCCGTTTGCTCCGGCCTTGCATCGTCCAGTTTATTAAGTGCTGCGAAAGCAGATCGCCGTTGGGTATTATTATATCAGCACCTTCAGAATTATGTACTTTACTGGCGCGTACGCCAATCTCTTTCACCGTACCCGATTTGCCACCGATTTCTATCTGATCGCCCACTTGTATTGGACGTTCAAATGCGAGTATCACGCCTGAGACTAAATTATTGACTATCGTTTGTAAACCAAAACCAATACCTACCCCAAGAGCACCAATCATTATGGAAACCCTGTCTAATGGAATTCCTGCTGCGGCTACAGCTATTAAAAACCCAACTGTCCATATAGCCAGCCGGATCAGCAGGATTACTGAATTTAAACTGCTTCGCTTACCGGTAACAACTGTTTTATCATAACCAAAGAAAAACCTTATAAATCTTGCTATCATTGCGGAAATCCAAATAATTAAAATGAATATGGCCACGCTGGCATAATCAAATTTATAATTCCCTATGGCCCTGGGTTGATTGAAAAACATGGAAGTAAATTTCGCCATCCAGGTATAAAGTGTGAGATCACGGATAAATGCGATCACCCAAACCAATGATACTAAAACCCATAAATATCGCCGGATTCTGAATTTCAATTCTTTGAAATTAATAAACGCTGAAAAACGGCTACCCCGGTAGGCTTCTGTTTGCAGGAAAATCGCTTCTAACAGGATCGTGCAAAATACCTTTAAAGTAATTCCAAATATCAAACATTGAATAGCGCTCTCACCTAAAATTTTCGCAAGTGATAAACGGCCTGTTATATTAAAAGCAATAGACAACAGGACTTGAATCAATGTAAAAATCACTATAACTTTTGTTACAGGCGATTCTTCAATTTTAATGAAAATCTTATTTCTGCTAAAAATAATTTTCAGGCAAACAAAAGCCAACAGAACACCAGCTATTAACAACCACCAACGCTCGCCAAATGCAGTTTCGAGCAATATGTCATCAATTGCGTAAAACATCCACAACAGGCATAACAGCGAAAATAAAATTTTAGATTGTCTCGTTAAAAATGGGAAAATCAAAAAGCAAAGTGAGGCCAAACGAAGCAACTCGAAGATATGCAGGAAAGGCATAGGCGGGTTGGCAAAGAACAATGGAGTGTATGTAAAAAAAGCCAGCAGGTTACTTACAAATACACTTCTTTTCAAAAAATTGATCTGCCCGAAAACACTATCAGCATCTTCGATTTGCCTTACCCGGCGCATATTTGAAAGGCACCATAATTGCATAAAGAGGAACAATAACAACCCTGCTATAATCAAACTGAATTTGCCTGAAATATAAATAGCAATAATCTTATAAGAAATTTGCAAACCATTGACAATAGCCTGTTCAAATGAAAGTGGGTATTGATCCTTTTTAGTATAAAATAAAGGCGGTTCCTCCTGCAACCACATATTGATCTTTTTGGATATAGTTAAATAAGACATATCGGATACAATATCATTTGCCTGGAATAAACTAACAGAAACCCGGCTGCGTAATAAATTCACTTTTGCCAGGGTCAGTTTTTGCATGGTATCTAAATTTCTGCCCTCGGTAAGTACGTCATGTATCTGGTCATTAAGTACGGAATCGGATACCAATTTGGTAAGAGCCGAGTCGCTGAGTATTTTTTTTATAGTCTTCCCGCTACTTTTTAACTGGGCGTTGTAATCCGTAAGGACCGCTTTATAGTCAGTTAATTTTTTTGAGGTTTCTCCCAATAATATTGTGGCACTGTTCAGTCCCCGAAGGTTCATATTTTGCCCTTTTTGCTCAAACCTTAATTTAAAACCATCTAATCTTTTTTCAATAGCCGGTAAAGCGTTTCTTATAGGCTCCAGGCTGAAGTTTCGGCTGAGCAGAAAATTATTCCGGTCTATCGTATATGTATATGACGCTACCTTATTTACCAATTCAGGTATCAGCGTATCGTTCAACGTCCGGATTTCTGTCGTATGAGGCCGAACAAAGGGGTGATACTCGCGAACTTCATGTTTCTTTTTTTGTGCGAAAGCAGCAATTGCAATGAATGAGAATAATGCTATACCCAAAAATATCCGCAGGCATTTTTTACAAATATTCATTGAAATCATAAAGCTAATCTCTGTTTTTTACAATCAGTATGTTTACAATAAATTTTAAATGTATTCTTCATTTTATATTTTAATTTCAAAATAATATTTCCCTCCACATTACTCCAATATCCCTGCTATTACAAGGAATTATTCCTTTTCTTCCTGCGTCGAATGTTCTTTTTTATTTCTTCATAAAGAAGAACCAAAGCTTTTAGCATCAGTCTTTTTATTTGAAATTGTAAAACATTACGGGAAAAATTAGCACGTCAAAAGTAATACTTCCTATTAATCATTTATAGACTATTTAATTTTTCCCTGTAAAGAATTGCCTACTATTTTCAAAGAACAAAACATTGTCTTGTCCTAAAATAGGCTTACCCAAAAAAAGTGTAAAAATGGAATATCAAACCAATTAATCCCTTAATTTTCTTCTTCTGTTTTTGAGCAGTTTCCCTCTCAAAGAACTCACAGTAAACCCACAAATAATCCAAATTCTTATCTTAGGTTACAGGTGGGTAAAATTATCTGAATCAGGATTTACAGGATGGAAAGTAAATTATTATCTGAACCAGGATTTACAGAATGGGAATAGTAACAGGATTAGTAAAATCCTAATATCCTGTAATGGTGAAAATCCTGATTCTGACAAAAAAGAAAAATTAGAATTGATTCGTGAACACGAACCACGGCGTTAGTATCAATTCCTTTCCAGTTCCAGTATTTTAAATGTTCCGGGTATTACTTTGGGTCGGAAAGAGCCTTTTGCAGCAGGTTCAAAAGACGCAAAAGGCAGATATATATTATGTGTTTTTTGATCAACCGTTATGGTTCTTGCTCCTGGTTTGGTAACCACATTTCCTGCTAACACGAAGCGATTGGCCCCAAGTTCCTTAATAACGGTGAGTGTACCTTGCCCGTTGGAAGAATAGGCATTTTTTAGCCGGCTGTCAAACGCTGCACCATCAGCCCCTTGTCCTGTAGGAAAGCTGTCAATAATTTTACCATTTGTTGCATCCATCACAATCATTATTTTGTTTCGGCAGGTAGCAAACAAACGCATATTTTGCCTATCTATAGCCAAGCCGGAAGCACCGGCACCTGGCGCATTAGGCCACTGGTGTATAACGGTAAAGGTGTGGGCATCTATTACATCTACTTCCGCTTTTTCGGCATTGTTTACGTAAATATGGCCTTTCCCGTCACTTACTGCCGCCTCTGGCCAGCCAGTCAGTTGTACGGTGGCTACTACAGTATCAGTAACCGGGTCAATCACGGTCATACTTTTACCGCTGCCATTGCTGGTAATAACTTTTTTTGAAAAATCGTCATAGAATATGCCGTCGGTAAATTCTCCCGCGGGCACATATTTAAGTGTCTTATGAGTGGCAAGATCAAATACCAATACTTTATTCATGCTGCCGTTAGAAATGTAACCTTTGCCCAGAGCGGGTACAAGGGCAATGCCATGAACATCTTTTTCGGTTTTAATAACCCCGATTGAGTCCCCGGTATTTTTATTCAAAATATTAACCTGCGAACCGTGAGAAACATACAGGTTATCGGAAAGGGAATCTACAGTGAGATAATCATATCCTCCGGCACTGTGGATGGGGAAGATGTGAGCTATATGAAAAGCCGGTTTATTTTGGGCATAGGAAGTAAACCCTGCTATTAAAATAATTACTGTGAGAAGAAAATTTTTTTTCATTGCAACTGACATTTTATTACATGAGGAATTAATTATTGAATACAAGGCAAAATTAATTAGTAATTGATTCCTGTAAAGATATATTTGATGAAAGGACGAAAGGTATATGCAAACACGGACAATTGCGCTATATCCTTTTTATATCATAGATTACCAACCAGGCAGTTGCTCCGACAAAACTTTTTATTGCCCTGAAGGAAGCCATTGCCTCTACAATACTTTTTTAATAAAAGCTTTCACAATCAATCACAATCTATTAATTTAGCATTGTATTATTGCAGACCTACTCAAATAACCAGGGATTTACCAATACTACATTACCAATAGCTAATTGTTACTAAATGAACAAAAAAACGGTTGCTTTATTTTTGACTATTTGTTTTTTTTGTAAGGCACAAAGCCAGCAGATCTATATTAAAGCTTATACACAATATCACCTATCTATCTCCAGTGAAGCTTCACCTCAATATTTTGAGCTGGGCTATTTTTTGCCAGCCGGATCTTCTTTTCCGGAGAATTTTACGTCTGCTATTAAAAAACTCAAACAATTTTGAATTACAGATCTTTTATTTGCTTGTTTATTTCAGCAGGTTTTGTTTTATTATTTCAGTCTTGTAAAAAAGATAATAACAACAACCCTTCAGCGAAAGCCGATGTGTATGTTGCCGGAAATGTTGGTGGAGCTGTTTATTGGAAAAATGGAGTAATGGTACGCCTTGCTGACAGTGCATCGGCTAATTCAATTTTTGTTTCAGGAAACGATGTATATGTTGCAGGATCTATCAACGACAGTGTTGTTTACTGGAAAAACGGCATTGCAACCTATTTGGGTGCGAGCGGTGCAGCTACTTCTATTTTTGTTTCGGGCAGCGATGTGTATTTAGCAGCCAGTGTAGATAACAGTGGCAAGCCATTTATAAATCAATATAACCGGCTAACTTACCATCCTACTTACTGGAAAAATAGCACACAAGTAACTTTATCCAACGATGGAACTGCAAGGTCGATTTTTGTGTCCGGGACAGATGTGTATGTTGCAGGTAGTGACGATACCAATGCGGTGTATGTACCTACTTATTGGAAAAATCAAGTGCCAACTCATCTGCAACATCAACCTCTAAGTACCTATGATTATTACTATGATGAGGGGGAATGTTCATCTGTTTTTGTTTCAGGAGCAGACATCTATTTATCAGGAACCGAGTTGTATTTAGATGGTACCGGATCGGACGGTTCCGGAGGTGACTATTGGAAAAATGGGAAAGCCACCATTTTAGCGGATGGACCTCAATGGGGTTCAGTACCTTATTCAATTTTTGTTTCAGAGGGCAATGTTTTTATTGCGGGGTATACATATGGAACTAGTAGTCTTGACTATGCAACTTACTGGAAAAACGGTACTGCAACTCAATTGCCAGCCGATGGAAATAGCGCGTTTGCTCTTGGCATATCTGTTTTGGGAAATGATATATATGTTGCAGGTTATGAATTTCTCAATACCGCCGCAGGCAGAGCAACTCTTTGGAAAAATAGTGTGCCAACAATATTGTCCGATTCTTCCGGGTTCGCCACTGCTGTTTTTGTAAAATGACAACTATTTTTTTAACTCTGTTGGTTTTTGTTTTAAAGGGGATGCCGTTATCTGGTCTCCATAATGGCGGTTCGTGACACGAATCAAGGCGGAAGATTGCTTGACAATGCAACTCAAAATAGTTAATGACTGCGGGCAACGCTTTTTTATTTCATAGCTTACCATTATGAATCAAAATTTTCCAATTGAAGGTTCACAGTGCTTTACAGCAAGCATTTACCAGGAATGCTAAACATTATTTATCGTCGTAGGGACAGGTCGCGACCTGTCCCTACCGTTGACCCCGACGCCTGCGCATGTTCGTTATTAAAAAATAATTCGTGAAGACAAAATTTGGCGAAGCATTAATGATTTAAATAGAAATACAAATTACCTCCCGATAGGTATCGGGATTATTCGTTTGCTGTTTGCGACATTACTCTCCTCTTTCAAAAAACATTGTTAAGTTTAAGAATAAAAAAATATTCTCAATAAAATACACAGTACTTATTTTCACATTTTAAAATATGGAACAAACAGCAGGGTTCTTTGCGCCGGTTTTAATTTATGCGCTCGTCTTTATTTTGGTGATAGTATTACCGGGCCGCTGGGTGACAGGCTATGTAACCAGGACGAACTCCTCACAAAAGTTGCGATACAGACTTAATGGTTTAATTGTTTTTTTTATAATGGTAGCAATTTGGCTTGTACCGGTTTATGAAAATATCCTGCCCCTTGATTGGTTTTATGTGCATCGCTGGCAGTCGCTGACAGGCGCCGTTATTTTCGGAATCTTATTCTCATTGGCAATCGTTTTGCCGAATGCCCCTGTAAAAAGATCTTTCATGGCTGATCTTTATTTGGGCCGTTTGGAAAATCCACAACTATGGAACGGGAGGATAGATGCCAAGATGTGGTTGTATTTGATTGGCGCGGTAATGCTAGGGTTAAATGCACTCAGCTTTTGCATGCACCATTATTTGCAATATGGCATTAAAGGATCAACAGATATTTTCGTATGTACCGGGCTGCTTGGTTTTTTTCTTATTGATTATCTCACTTTCGAAGAAGTTCATTTATATACCTACGATTTTTTTGCCGAGCGGGTAGGTTTTAAACTGGGCTGGGGATGCATTGCTTTCTATCCTTTCTTCTATGCAATACCGTTATGGTCAACCGTTGACTTGCCGGGCGCCCATTCTTCACCGGGCTGGTTATTATTTTCCGCTATTGTTTTCTTTAGCGGATGGGGGTTATCGCGGGGAGCCAACCTGCAGAAATATTATTTTAAGAAAGATCCGGCCAAAACTTTTTTGGGTATTACACCCAAAACGATCAATGATAATAAAAATGCACTTTTGGTAAATGGGTTCTGGGGCCTGAGCAGGCACATTAATTACCTGGGTGAAATATTAATGGCAACGGGTTTAGTGCTGAGTACCGGCTACCCGCAGTTGATATGGCCTTGGTTGTATCCTTTGTATTATGTGGCGCTTTTATTTACGAGGCAGGCGGATGATGATAAAAGATGTTCTATAAAATATGGTGCGCTTTGGAATGTTTATAAAATGAAAGTGCCACACAAAATTATTCCTTACATCTATTAGAGCCGGTACATTTTACGCGTAGTATCACCCATTATTTTTATAGCCATTTTACGCGGCAATATTTTTTGCATGATGAAGGTGGCGAACTTATTACCGGTTCCGGAAACAAAAGATGGCACTTTGCCTAACTTCTGAAAACATTCATGCACTACAACCTCAGGTGTTTGAACCTTGGGTGCAAAAAAACCTTTTTTCTCAGGTTTGGTTTTTATAAAATTGGGTGTTGACGTAGCACCGGCACAACAGGCTATTACATCTACGCCTTTATTCTTCCATTCATACCAAAGGCTTTCCGCGAGCACACGATCAAAAGCTTTGGTAGCAGCATATACCGATAAAAATCCGCTGCCCTGGAAACCGGCTAAGGATGCCATTATAATCAAAGCGCCTTTTCCTTTTTTTATCATGGCTTCGCCAAACTTTTGGACCAGGTTCATCGGCGTGATTATATTCGTCTGTGCAATCCGGGTATTGGCTTCCACTGATATTTCTTCGAAAGCCCCGATGTGCGACAAGGCCGCATTATACACAAGCAGGTTAATTTCCTTATCCTGAAGTTGCTCCTGCAGGTATTGTGTTGCATGTGCATCAGCAAGATCGCAACAAATGCAACTGACAGTAACTTCGAATTGGTTTCTCAATTGATCTGCAAATTTTTCGAGCGGCTCTTTTCTCCTGGCAATTAACACTAAGTCCATTCCTTGTGCAGCCAGATAAGAAGCAAAGGCAGCGCCCATCCCTTCAGAAGCTCCGGCCACCAAAGCAACCTTTCCATATTTGAGTAATAGATCCATAATTGTATTGTAAAGGAAGCATTTTTCTCTTAGCTTTTTATACCAAATTGAATTATTAATTAGTCCAAAAAATTTTTATATTAAAGCTTTTTGCTGTATAGTTGATTCTTAGTTGAAATAGATACCATCACCTGGTTGCTAACCAACCTCAATAGATTCGCAGCTTTGTTTTTATTACATGGATCCCCATTATCAATCAAAGTTTCTTTTGTAATGTATCTGTCGGTTTTCTGACTCGTCTTAAAAAAATTTTCGTTGGCCCATTTTATTAAAGTGATGTAGTTGTGGTTCGTGGGATACTAACCACAGCTTGGGAAACGAACCATAGAGAGGTACACGAACCATAGCGGCCGCTCTGAGTATTTGAAAGTTTAATGGTATGGTAATGTTATTTTACAAAAGTTTTTTTCTTTTTTGACTTAATATTTTGAACTGGTATGATTTTTAGTCTGAAATAGTTAGGTAATGAACCCTGACTCTAAAAATTAAAACTATGAAAAAGATATTGTTATCAATTTTTGCAATCTTCCTTTCTTTTGGAGTCTTTGCGCAACAAACATCCACATCAAAAGACACTATAACAGCACCACAGGAAGCCCGGGGTCAAAAAGTATTTTTGAAAAGTAATGGGATTATGTATATCGTAAATAGGGGAGTAAAGACCGAACTGACCAGGGATGTAATTTTGAGTAACGAAACAGTTGTAACCACAATTGGGCAAGTAAAAAAATCAGATGGCTCAACAGTCACCCTTGAAAACGGCGAGTATGTAAATCAATTAGGCGAAATTGGACAATGGAATGAGAAATGATGATTTCTGTTTCAGCCTTCTTTGATGTTGGCAGACAACATAACACTTATGGGCAAACGAAAAAGAATTAATGTGGTTCGTGAGATACAAACCATGGCGGACGCACGAAACACGACTGATACACAAACCAAGGAGGACACCCAAACTATGGCGAGATGCAAGTGCCATCGGCACGACCGATTTTGTAACATGGGAATTTATTCCCTTGTATCAACCTCCCAGGGTGCCGGCAGACAACATAACACTTACGGGCAAACGAAATAAATCGGATGTGGTTCGTGGAACATAAACCATTGAGGAAGTGACAAACCATGGCGGAGGTAGCTGCAGGACAAAATAAAAACCTTTTTATTTCATAGATTATCTCCTTATGGGTATTACTTTCCTTTCGCAAGCCCATATCATCTCCTCTTGCGAGTCACCGTCTTATCTCTGACCAATCTTTACACACAATGCCCCATATCTGCGCCAGCGTGGCAAGGATGCTCCACCTGGGAAGGAGTTTTTATCTAACGTAGTGTTAATATGATTTTGCATGCGACAAAATCTGGAGGATTGTTTTACCTTACTCAGTAATATTTATTATCCCTGATGAGCCAACCTGCCCACAAAATAAGCATACTATTTATATTTTATTTGTTAATAGAGCTGCCTGTTACCGCACAGTATCAGTGGAAATTGGATAAGGATAAAGATAGCATTAAAGTGTACCTGGCCACTGTGCCTGGGTCAGCCATAAAAGCCATTAAAGTGGAGTGTACCTTAGATGGAACCATTGATAAACTCATCGGCGTGATTCAAAATGTTCCGCTGCAGAAGGAGTGGGTTTACAAAAATAAAACTGCTTATGTGATTAAGAAGATTAATGCGGACGATTTTTATTATTACACAGAAGCATCCATGCCATGGCCCATTACGAACCGGGATGCGGTAGTACATTTAAAAATCATTAATGACAGTGTGGCTAACTTGTTAACTATTACTGATACAAGTGACCCCCATTTTATCCCGGAGAAAAAAGGAAAAGTAAGGGTACCCAGTTCTTCGATACGCTGGCTGGTAACAAGTGTAGGCCCCCGAAAAATAAGCATCGTGTACACTTTTGAAGCAGATCCCGGTGGTAACCTGCCGGCATGGCTGGTGAATATGTTTGCGGATAAAGGCCCTTACCAAAGTTTTAAAAAACTGGCAACCATCCTGGAAAATTAACATCAGAGTATAGTCAGCGCCATCCTAACCCCGGCGCCACATGCTCCAGAATAGCAGACAGCACATGCACATTATAATTAACGCCTAAGGTATTGGGGACAGTCAGCAGTAGTGTATCAGCTTCCCTGATTGCTTCATCTTTTGCCAGTTCTTTGATAAGCTGATCGGGTTCTGCTGCGTAGCTTCGCCCAAAAATCGCGCGCCTGTCATTTTCAATGAAGCCGATTTGATCCTGGCCCCGGGCATCCTGGCCAAAATAATAATGGTCCTGTTCGTTTACCAATGCAAATATGGAGCGGCTTACCGACACCCGTGGTTCGCGTTGGTGCCCTGCTTTTTTCCAGGCTTCTTTAAAAAGCCTGATTTGTTCGGCCTGTTGTATATGAAATGGTTTGCCACTTTCATCATATTTCAGGGTCGAACTTTGCAGATTCATTCCTTGTTCGGCAGCCCACACAGCAGTGGCATTGGAAGCTGCTCCCCACCAGATACGGTCGCGCAGTCCTTCGGAATGTGGCTCCAGGCGCAATAATCCAGGCGGATTGGGAAACATGGGAGTGGGGCTTGGCGGAGCAAAACCGACGCCCTTTAACTTATCCAGGAATTCGAGTGCTTTGCGTCGCGCCATGGCTGCGTCATCTTCTCCTTCTGCAGGAGTATTACCGAAATAACGCCAGCCATCAATCACTTGTTCCGGTGAGCCTCTGCTAATGCCCAATTGCAACCGGCCGCCGGAAATTAAATCAGCAGCTCCGGCATCTTCCACCATATACAACGGGTTTTCATAACGCATATCTATAACGCCGGTACCAATTTCAATAGTTTTTGTCCTGGCACCAATAGCAGCAAGCAATGGAAACGGAGAGCCTAACTGGGCAGCAAAATGATGCACCCGAAAATACGCACCATCCAAACCAATTTCTTCGGCAGCAACAGCTAAATCAATTGACTGAAGCAAGGTGTCACTCGCTGACCGTGTTTTATATGAGGGATGCTTAGCCCAATGTCCAAACGATAAGAATCCTATTTTTTTCATATCTTTTTTTTAAAATTTCGGCAATAAGCTTTTGCCAAATACAAAGGAAATGATACCAGCTAAGAGCAATAAATGGCGGAGATATATTTTCAAAGGATGGTTGCCTGTAGTTTTCATTGAACAGGTGGATCAAAAGTAAGTTTTTTTGAACGGATCATACGACATCCAGTCCACTTCCAGTTCATAGGGATGCCATGGTTGCTCAATGGCGTTAAGGTTTGTTTCAACGCCCCAATTATTCGTATGCCAGAAGTTCATGCGGTAATACGATTGATGCCGGGGGATACCTCTTCTAGATCCTTGGTAATCCCACAAAATGATTTTATTACCGGTTGCGGGGTTGAGCATCCACCACGTAAGGCGATCAGGATGCCAGTCAAATCCGTAAGTATAAAATTGGGAGGAAGCATCGTAGTTGGGAATCGCCTCGATAGTTTCGGGCTGGTCTTGAGCACCGGTTAACGTAGTCGGTTCTCCTTGATAACCTTCTTTATAAATCGTATTGTAAATAATGCCCTTAGCTAAATTGATGGTTCTGCCGATTCTTTTAAGTGTAGGGCTATAACCGGTCCAGGTACCTACGTAAATAATAGAAGGGTCGGCAATCAGCCATTCAAAGTCTATCTCACTAAGTCCATACACACTATCCATGTAGTACGTAAAATAACCAACCACAGCGCCCACATTTGGTTGAATATCTTTTACATGCGGAACTTTTAACCGGGCACAATACCTGCCAAAATAAGTAAAGTCGTTGGATATAATCTCCGGGCCGCGCCCTGCGCCTGCGCTGTCCGTTGGGTCAATTTTTAACAACAGCACTTTCGAGCCGGGTTCTGTTTTGGAAGCAACACCGGATTGCCATTTGAAGGCAGCTTTATTTCCGGTAGAGCCATACCTGAAATTATGCAAAACAGGATCGTTGAAATTTTCAATAAAAGATTTAGCAAACGTTCCTTTCTGGGCATGAACAGTAAGACTGAAGAAAAATGAAATTAATAATAAAATTCGTTTCATTAGATGATGAAGGATTTGCTTTTGCTTTAATACGAATGTACGTTATTTGGGCGCACTCCCCCATCTCCCTTTGGAGAGTAATGGCACTAACTTAATGTATTATTTATACTTTCGGTATCTACCTGCTTTTACCCTCCTTGTGAAATGCCTGCCAGGCCTTTGAAGAATTATTTGTTTCTCAATCTGCCTGAGCAGCCTGTCCATATCTTCCTG
>DATKQQ010000037.1:0-48029 GCA_035532615.1 Hanamia sp. | reverse complement strand
CAGCATCGAAAAACACGAGAGTGATAAATTTTGCAGCAAGTACAAGACTTACGACCATTTAGTATCTCAAATGTTCGGACAGCTGAATAAATGCCAGACCTTAACCGATATAAGTACCGCCATTGCTGTAAATACCACATTTATCGCTGACCTGGGATTAAAACAAAGCCCTGCCCGAAGTACCATGAGCGATGGCAATGCAAAACGCGATTGGAAAGTATTTGAAACCATGTACTACAAGTTGCTTTCTCATTATAAAAGCCTCCTGCTGAGGCATGGTAAAACCATGGATATAGAAGAGATAAAGGGCAAAGTAGTGAAGATAATAGACAGCACCACTATCAGCCTGTGTTTGAGCTTATTTGAGTGGGCAAAGTTTCGGACAGCTAAGGGAGGTATAAAAATACACACCTGTTTAGACCATGCACTCATGCTCCCCGATCTGGTTAATATAGGCGAAGCGGCTGTACATGATAAGCGGGGGCATCCACAAACCGTATTTGCGCCGGGAACCATTATTGTAGAAGACAAAGGCTATTTTGATTTTAGTTTAATGATGCAACGCATTAATGCCGATAATGTATTTGTAACCCGGATAAAAGACAATACGGTGTATGAGAGCATCTGTGAAAAAGAGTTGCCTGCTGATAAAGATCAGCATATACTTAAAGATGAATTAATCCGGCTTACCGGCAAAAAGGCTGTGGAAGTAGGTATTGACCAGGTAACCTTACGCCGGATAGTAGTGTATGACCAACAAAAAGATGTTCAACTGGAAATCATTACCCAGGAGTTGAAATGGGCTGCATCCACCATTGCAGCCTTATACAAAGCCAGATGGGATGTGGAAATATTCTTTAAGCAACTGAAGCAAAATTTACTGGTAAAGACATTTACAGGCACAAGCGAAAACGCTGTAAAGTCTCAGATTTATATAGCGCTCATTACCTACCTTTTACTGGAACTGATAAAGCGCTGTATTGCAAAAGGAGCACAGGCTTTTAGCAATCTATGTGAGAAAATACGATTTTGTCTAACCTATTACCACAGCCTTGATTATGTATGCAACCAAATAAAAGAAGGAGCCGTAAAAGCCAGAGGGAAGCCCCATAAGCCAAATAGTCAGAAATCTTTTAGTTTTTAATAAGGGACTTTTATTCTGATAAGTCTATTGGCAAATGCAGCAAAATCAATACTTTCATTGAGTCAAATTAGTCTTTTTGAAAAAAGTTCGGATGGCAGTGAAAAAGAATAATATAATTCCCCAAAAAAAGGAAAACCAACCTGGGAACAGGTTGGAGTCCTTTACTTGATTATGAGAGAAAAAAGTTATTGCATTTATAATGATTAAGCTGTCAATTTCATTTTTTTTACCTTTCTCAGTAATTACTTAACATCCCAGAATATTTTTGTAGTGATATTATCCTTAGCAGCTACAGCATCATAATTGGCAGTATTCAAAGAACTCTCTTCACCAGGATACAAAAGACGGGTCGGCGGATTAGGTGCCGAAACAGAACCCGGATCTATAGGAAAACTGAGAGCAGGTAATTTTGTTCTCCTATACTCCGCCCAGGCTTGATTAGCCTGCATGACATTAAAATCAATCCATTTTTGGGTGGCTATCTTTTCCAGGTTACCCTGCATATCGGTGCCAAAAGCTACTGTAGGATAGGCTTCATAAGCAGCGATTGCTCCTGCGGAAGGCATAGGCTGTTTTGGACCGGTATAACTGCTGCTGCTGTTGATAGTATAGTAGTACAAGATTGATTGATTAATCCCATTATAGTAAGCTGTTTGTGCAGAAGAAACTGATCCCCATCTTTGATAAGCCTCCGCTATGCAGAAATTGACTTCCGCAGCATCTATTATTAATCCGGGAAAATTATTGTTCTCAGTAAAAGTAGTAGAGTCCCATCGTGAATAAACTCCATTCTGTTCACCTGATGTAACGGTAGAAGCTAAGGTTGAATTCAACACTCCCTGATACGATCCTGAATTATTCAAAGTAAAATAAAAAGGTAATCTTGGATCATTAGCCGGCCCCATAACAGAATCCACCATATATCCAGGCGCGAATGGATCAACTCCAAAACCATTGCGTATATCATTGCCTGTAGATATCATATTTCCCTCTAAGTTTATCTGAATAGCATCACTTGCATTCAAAACCATTGGGTATTGGGTTGGATTGTTAAGCATTCCCATTACCACAGTTTTTGCTGTTGCTGAGTCATAATATGAAATTCTCATTGCCAGCCGTAACCGGAGAGAATTAGCATATTCTCTCCACTTCATAAGATTGCCACCATTTACATAGTCATATTTTGAAAACTGATTACCATAAAAAGCTGGAAGATTTAAAGTATCTAAATAAGTATTGATGCGGTCCAGATCATTGATAATTCCATAATAAATGGTTTGGGCAGAGTCATATTTAGCCGGAACAATGGTCCCCTTAGCATTCAGGCTCCCGGCAGCACTATATGGTATATCACCCCATAAGTCCACCATTTGCGCAGTTTGATCGTAAAAGAAAATATCAGCCGTATTTAAAAACACCGCAAAGCCTTGTTTATCTGCAGGGGAGGTAAGATTATTATAATATTTCTGAAGTTCTCTGTACTGAGCCATTACAGTGGTATAATAATTGTCCCATTTATTGGTGGTATAATTAGTAGGTTGCTCATAAACATGGAATGCATTTGCATAGCCATTTGTTTGGCTGTATTCTCCAAATACTGGAATCAATAATGTGTACAAATTCCAGTATCTTGGTATGACGTATGCATTATTAAATAACCCTGCAAAGAGTGCTGGAACATTAGCTGTTACTGCTGTTTCAGGATTATAATACTGACTGTCAATTGTTGATTTTTTACATCCTCCAAAGAATATTCCCACGCAGAATATAAAACTGAGAATATATATTTTATTTTGCTTTTTCATTGAAATTAATTTAAAAGTTTAAAATGATACGCGTAAGCTTGCCCCAATAGAACGAGTTGCTGCATTACCGGTACCTATCGAAGTAGAATAATCCAAATAATTGGTACCTACTGCATCTTCCGGATCTAATCCGGGAAGCGATTTATAGATGTAAAAAAGGTTGCGCCCGTATATAGAAAACACCAGGCTTTGCGCCTTGAATTTATTAGCAACCTTAACTGGTAATGAATAGCTTAAGGACAATTGCCTTAACTTGATAAAATTGTTATTAAAAACAGCGCCATCGGGGTAATCTGAATTGGGGTCATATCCAGGCCATGCTCCCCATGCGAATGTATTAATGTAATAATTGGGTGCATCTACAATAGTGGTGTTGGTCTGTCCTGTAGCAGTTACACCTTTTAAAATGATACCGTCATGATGAACAACTTCGCCATTCGGTCCGGCCACTTGCGAAGCTACATAAGTACCCATTCCACCATTATTAAGTGAATAATAAGACATTCCACCTGAAGCAGCATCCCGCCCGAATAAACTATTTTTATAAACACCTTGTCCCGTACCATAAAATCTGGCTAATGATATAACCTGACCACCCCAATGATAATCTACCAACACGTTTAAACTAAAATTTTTATAATTGAATGTATTGATAAAACCACCCACTACTTTAGGTTGAATATTCCCTACTTTGACCAGGTGAGATTTATCTATTTGGTACAACCCATTAGAAGCAATGATGCGTTCTCCTCCTTTACTGTACGTTCCAGGCACATAACCCATGATATCGCCGGAAGGGCTTCCTGGGTTAGCTACCACTTCCATTGAACCGTTATCTATGTTTGACATGACATAAGTGGATTGTCCTGCCGCTAACGAAATGACCTTATTCCGGTTAAAGCTAAAATTGATACGTGTATCCCAGCTAAAATCCCTGCCCTTTAAAGGTGTTCCAAAAAGCGACCCCTCAACCCCATGATTCCCCATTGTACCAATATTTACCAGTACACTTGAAGATCCGATATTTGAAGGTGTAGTCAAAGGAACTATCTGGTTGTAAATAGTATTAGTATAATAAGATATATCAAAACCTAAGCGATTATTTAAAAGGCGGGTTTCCCATCCAAACTCTGTTTCGTGCTTAAACTCATTTTTTAAAGCATTGTCCCCATAATTGCTGGATGGAGGGGTTAAAGCTGGAATTCCATTGATAGAGGTAGGATTATATACTACATTGGCAATATATTGATCTGGAGGGTTTCCAACTATTCCCCATGCTGCTCTTAATTTACTATAGTTTATAACTTCAGGTAAATGAAACAGTCTGGTTAATTCTAAAGCGCCGCTTACACCTGGATAAGTAAACTCATTATTTCCAGGATACAAAGTAGAACTTCTTTCATGGCGCATCGTTCCTGATACATACAATAAATTCTTGTAACTCATATCTAAAATACCAAAAAGGCCATCCTTAGTAAGAAATTGGCGGGAAGCAGAAGCAGTTCCGGTACCGCCATTAGTTTGGCTAGCCGAAGCCTCCAAACTAAACCAATTTTCTACTGTAAGCCCCCCAATGGTACTGGCTGAATTGTAATAATAAGATTCCTGGCGTGCCTGATAGCCAGCAGAAAGTGTAAAATCAAAATTTTTCTTTATTTGCCGGTTGTAGCTCATCAAAAGATCACCCGAAAAAAAGGTATATTCGTTATTGGTGAGTCCATAGCCGCCACTAGGGCCATAAGCAATAGGCTGTGTGGTCCTGTCTTCTTCCTCCTGTCGGTAACCGGTAAAATCAGTACCTATCCTTCCTCTTAAATTCAAACCCGGCAAAATATTGTAATTTAATGTGGTAGAAGCTATTAAGCGGTTGGTAGTTTCGTTATCACTGTTTGCTAACTGATCCCACATAAAGTCTAAGAAAGGTTCTCCATCAAAATCATATTTGAACCGGTTGGTAGGATCAATTGTTGAATTGGAAGTGTAGTATTTATATCCCTGTGGTGTTTGATACTTGTTGAAAAAGATATTCATATAATTGGCAGGACTTGGAAAACTGCCACTATTATTGGTGAGAAAGTAAATTTGTCTAGGCCGGTTATGCACCAGTTCATTGGTGTAGTTGGTTACAAGACTCAGAGTTAACTTAGGAGTAATTTTAAATATTGTATTCAGATTGAAAGTATTTTTTTGCTGCTTTCCACCAACTTGTACTCCTTTATAATCATTTCGGGTATAGGAAAAACGATAGGAACCTTTATCAGAAGAATTACTTAGAGCAATATTTGCAATAGTGCCAGCTCCCTGGCGATAAAAGTCTTTCCAATAATTGGTTGCCTCAAAAGGTCTAACCACTCCATCGGCATAATACACTGGTCTTCCATCTATTTTTGAACCAAATTGATACCCCCCATTATTAAAAGCAGGATAACTCACAGTTTGCCCATTTACTGTTTTAGTTGTCCACGCAGAATCATTGCCATAATAAGCATTATCATCTACCCAGTCGTAGCCAGGGCCATATTTCATCTGTATATCTGGTAATATAGCTACATTTTCAACTTCAGAGGATAGGTCGACATCTACACCAATTCCTTTCCTTTGACTTTCCCCACTTTTAGTCGTAATCACAATTACGCCAAATGCAGCATCAGAACCATAAAGAGCGGAAGCAGCAGCGCCTTTTAGAATACTAATTGATGCAATATCATCAGGATTAATATCCAATAATCCATTCCCATTTATCTTTTGATTTCCACCCCAGTAACCCTGAGTATTGGCATCTCCGTCTCTGATAATAATGCCATCGACTACCATTAAGGGTTGTCGCTGATATCCTATTGAATTAATTCCCCTGATCTGGATTCCAACTGCGCTGGTAGCACCTCCCGGGTTACTTGTAATCATTACCCCCGATGCTTTTCCAGCTAATGCAGAAGCAAAATTGGTTGGCGAGGCTTTATCCAAATCTGCTCCACTTACTGTTGAAGTAGCATAACCGAGACTTCTTTCACTCTTCTTAATGCCCAAAGCAGTAACCACTACTTCATTTAAAGCAGTCGAACTTGACTGAATTACCACATTTAAAGATGATTGATCTCCAACGGTAACTTCTCTTGTTTTAAAATCAACCGAACTAATCTCCAGTACTGCTTTTGGGCTATTCACTGTAATGGTAAAATAACCATTCGCGTTAGTTGCCACACCCTTGGTGGTCCCTTTTACAATTACCGATGCATTGGCTACCGGCGCTCCATTGTTGTCTTTTATTGTACCCGTAATTTCTCTTTGCTGTGAAAAGGATATTATCGTACAAAAGCACAGGAAAGTACTGAGAAATAGTTTTTGAGTAATTTTTTTCATGGCATTTGTTTTTCTTTTATAATTGATTTTAGTTTTGCGTTTTTGAGTTAAGCAATTTTCATTTTTTTATTGGGCATTTCATTTTCTGTTTCCATTATATCATTTAGCGGTTGGGTACCATAATTTTCCATCACCAATGCCGCAGCACCTGTCAAATCTGCTCTTTGTCCCAAGGTGGAAATTTTAACCTGGATATCTTCTGATATCTTGGGGATGCAATGCTCATTAATGGCCTGCTGTATCGGTGCCAGCCATAACTTTCCCGCTGCCGCCCCCCTTCCGCTAAGCACAATTAATTCGGGGTTGAGAAGTGTGATTAATATCGCTATCCCCAGGCCAAGATTATATCCCGCTTCTGAAAACAGCTCCACGGCAAATGTGTCTCCCCTGGAGGCAGCTTCCATAATAGCTTTGATAGATTCATCTGCTTTTTCCAAGGATAAATCTTTCAAAACTGACATCCTCCCTTTCTCTAATCCTGTAATGGCTTTTTCTACTATGGCCAATAGTGAGGTTTCTGTTTCCAGACATCCCGTTTTACCACAACTACATATCTTTTGATTATCCTTAAAAACCGGGATATGGCTAAACTCTCCCGCAAATCCATTGTGTCCGCGAAATAATTTTCCATCCAATATCATCCCCAATCCTACTCCCCAGCCTATATTTATTACCATCGCATTTTTAAAGCGGCGCGCATCTCCCAGTCTTTGCTCTGCAAGTCCTATCAGGCTTGAATCATTATCTATAAAAACCGGGATGTCTATTTGTTCCCGGATAAAACTTACTATACTTCCATTCTCCGAAGGAAGAAACATATAATTAAATCCCTTTTTTACATCTACAAATCCCGGCATCCCTATGCCTATTCCTAAAATCTTTTCTTTTGCAATCCCTGATTGGTTGATAAAATTTACAATAGCATCACGTAATTGCTGCAATGACTGAGGATTATTTTTTAAAGGAATATCCGTTTTCTTCACTTCCCCAACAATATTATTATGCATATCTGAGATGCCAATCTTAGTGATAAGCTGATCCATTGAAACGGATACTATATAATTTAAATCGGATTTTAAAGAATAGGTTTGTGCACGGCGACCACCAGTTGAATTGGCAAAGCCGGTTTCTATTACGCTGCCATCTGCTATTAATTCATTTAAGAACTTTGTAGTAAATGGAAGACTTTTATTAGTAAGGAGGCTCAAATCTGCACAAGAAAGCATCTTTTTAAAATACAAATGCTTTTTTAATTCATCTTTATAAGCAGTTTGTTTATCCATTTTAAATTTTGCAGATATTTAAGATATCTTTTTAAATTGTTTAACAAAGTAAATATACTTTATAAAAATATAATACTTCAATTTTATCATTTTATTATTTAATTTTAACTCAAATAATAAAAATAAAGTATAAACTGATCTGCTTCGTAAATAATTGTAATATAATTGGTCGAAAATAATTTTTCTAAGAAAAATCAAAGTGGATGTTTAAGCCAATAAACAAACAAAGAGCCTGATTCCTCTCATGGTTTTGTTAATGGTAAAAAAGTAAACTCCCATTTCACCGGATTTTGCCAGTCTTTCCCTTTGAAAGTGCCCACAGGCGCTTTTATCAAAACAGTATTCCAACCCTTATGCAAGAATATTTTTGTCGGTTTACGGTAAGAATAGCCTTCATCAAATAAAGGAATTTCCGAATTTCCTATTTGGCCCGGATGCTCCCAAACCGGCGGCGCTATTACTTTTCCATTTACCCAAACTTTGCTTTGCAAATTGTTCCATGTGCCGGAGTCAGGGGAATCGGTAGCGGGCGAACGTGACAAATCATTGAATCCAATCCAGAAATCATCAGTAGTGTCTTCGTTACTCCAAATTTTAGTAGTAGCATACCAGGTTGTGTTTTCCTTAGGATCAGGTATTATTCCTTTTATTAACGGATACCACCAATGGCGCAATACAATAGTGCCACCGGTAGCTTTCAAAGTTGGGGAGTCAGAAAAATTCTTTTTCTCCGGGGCAAAAGATTTCGATAAATCACCATTGTTTTGATAAGGCCCAAATAGATCCCAATGCATCATTCCCTGTCTGTGATAAGGAAATGGAATATGTTTAAAATATTCTTCTTTATGATCCAATAACCTTTGCTCAAATTCACTAAATTCTTTTTCCTGTTTTTCATTTTTTACATTCGCTATCCATCCGCTATCGCCGCCGCCACGCCAGGTTCTTTCAGCAAAAGCAATCATTCCGGGATATACCGGATTCATTCGTAAAATATTCTCTTTTTCCGCTACTCTCCTATCGGGCCAAAGACAAAGCGTGGCACCCAACAAATTCTTATCTCCCTTTGTTTTGTCTCCGATTTGCCTGAAAAATATCGTAACCGGCGCTTCCAAAGGATCTATATGATTCAAATACAGATGACGCGAATCTATATATTGTATATCTGAATTTTCTACCAATGTTCCATTGTCATCCATCCACAATTCCCGAATTGTCGAAGGCAAAAAATTACCGCCGGGTTCCCAACCAATTGTTTTCTTCCCAAGCCCTTCAAGAAACTTTGTGATATCGGGCACAAAATTTTTATTGGAAAGTTTTACTTCATCAGCGCCAATATGGAAATATGGAAGATCATAGGTATTGCAAAATTCTGTCAGGATATTTTTTAAAATGATCATTCCCGTATCACTTTGCATATCGTGATGCATGGCTCTTGTAAAAGCAGCGCTGTGGCCGGGCATATCTATTTCAGGAACCAGGGTAATGTATCGTTCTTTGCAATAGTTCATTAACTCTTTCATATTTGCTTCCGTATAATATTGGCCTTTATCGCGCAGCATATTTTCCGGCGCAGTCAGTTGCGGATACAATTTGCTTTGCAAACGCCAGGCGATATCTTCGGTAAAATGAAAATGAAAAATGTTAAGTTTATAAAATGCCATTTTATCAATTTCCTGTTTCAACATATCCATTGGTTCATAATTGCGTCCTACATCCACCATAAAACCGCGCCACGAAAACGCAGGCCAGTCAGTTATTTCACAATTATTTACCAGTTCTCCATCCCTCATTAATTGCCCGAAAGTCTGTATGGCATAAAAAATTCCTTGTGATGTATTTGCCGCAAGAGTTACTTTATTATCGGTAACATTTATCTTGTACGCCTCGTCACTTAATTGAGGCGCATTTACTTTTTGCAACTTCAATTCTATAAAAGGTTCAGCATCCTTTATTTTATCTACGATATTTACGTCCCAACCTATTTCTTTAAATTTTTGCTGGAGCCATTCTGCTTCTTTTAGCAGTGATTTATTTTTTATCAAAATATTTTTACAGGCATACAAAGGAAAATTTCTCTTTTTCCATTGCAAAGATTGAGGCAAAGGAATCAAAGATGGTTTTTGATTCAAATCATATACATAAGGAAAGACCAGGTGTTTCCAGAGCGCATAACCAGTTCCAAGTAAATGCAGGCCATCATTGGAATACAAGGTATTCATCTTCCCATTTTTGTCCTGGAAGAAGCTATGTAAATCAATATAACGGTAATGGTGAGTTGAAGAATTTTTCTGAAGTAAAACATTTACTTCATTTATTTTAGCACCGTTGTGAGTATGATCAGGAAATTTCCCATATACATCATTTACGGGTAAAATACTTTGAACAAATAATTGGGTTTCCGGCGATTGTTGCCGCAAATAATCTGCCATCAACAAAATATTTTTCACCACGCTGTCAGGACTGATTCTCCGGGCAAGATCATTGGTACCAATCAACATGAAAATTTTTGCAGGCCTACACCGTACAATATCAGGAAACCTTTTGATAAGCCCCGAAGTAACGTCCCCACTGAATCCCATTGATTTTAGATGCATATCATTGAACAATTTACTCCACATCGCACCATCAGTAATGCTGTTTCCAATAAAGACAATATCATTTTTTGTGTCTGGAAGGCTTTCTGCAAAAGAAGCTTTCTGCAAGTAATATGTTGAGAATAAACTATCTGGATAAACAGGAAGTTTTACCTGTGCAGAAGCTGAGTTTGTAAAAAAGATAAGAACTATAAAGAAGCAACGAATTACAGAGATATTTATATATTTCTTTGAAATCGAAAGCGCCGGGTTTTTCATCATTTTAGTTTGATTATTGGAATAATAATTTTATGTCTATGGGTAAATAAATAATTACATTAAATGTTTTTTTATTAGCCTACTTTAAAAGAATAGAAATCCATAATATTTCTTTGTCTTCCGACCGGTAGGTTGGTTTACTGAAAAATTTCTATTTCCACTTCACCACCGTAAACCTAATTTCTTTATATCCATCCGCCTCATACAGAACACCAATTCTATTCTCTGACAATTTTACAATGTCTGAATAACCCGTATTTTTTGGATCAATTAAAAACTTTTTTCGCCATGTCTTTCCTTCATCAAAACTGATGCGTAGCGTAAGGCTGTCCCTGCTGTTTTTATCATCATTATTGCAAAAGGCTAAAATAGCTTGATGATTTTTTGTGCCAATATTCAATAAACTTCCCTCGCAAATCGGGTCAGGTAAATTATAGTCAATGTAAGTAGTATCCCAGGTTTCACCGCCATTTTTACTCAAAGAAACCACACGATATTTCCCTGTCTGGTTGCGGCTGTTCATCATTAATGAATTATTCGTTAATTGCGCAGCAGTACTCTCATTAGAACCTTCAAAAGGAACAGTTTCACTCAAATGAAAAGTAGCTCCATGATCATCAGTATAAAATCCATGTGCCTGGTAATCTCTTAATTCGGGTTTGGGGTCGCCTGAAGAATGATTGGCCGCCACATAAATTCTTCCTTTATATTTTCCTTCGTGAAATTGTAGTGCATGGCCTGGTGTGTTGGCATACGTGCGC
This sequence comes from Hanamia sp., assembly GCA_035532615.1. GTDB lineage: Bacteria > Bacteroidota > Bacteroidia > Chitinophagales > Chitinophagaceae > Ginsengibacter. Next base: position 36,821 of record DATKQQ010000037.1, on the reverse strand, counting down.
CAATCTTCTTTAAAATTCCAAAGAGGATTTATTTGAGGCTGATAAATCCTGTTTACCTGCAAAGTAATGTCAGTAGGTTCACTCCATGTTTTACCATTATCTATACTTGTTTTATAAAAAACATCCCGGTGGCCTTTTCCTTTTCGAATTTCCATTTCATGGCCATTACCAGTATTGTAAAATAAAAAGATTCTTCCCTGCGGAAATCGTGGATCGGTCAAATCAACCACCGGAGCAGGATTGCCGGCTTGCAAGCTATCATTGCTGGCAACAATTTGTAGAGCACTCCATGTTTTTCCACCATCATTGCTTCTCTTTAAAACTATTTTGATGTTGCCAAAATCTCCTCCTCCATTGACCCTTCCTTCGCAGAATGCGAGCAACTCCCCATTCTTTGCTTTCACGATTGCGGGGATCCGTAATGATTTGTATCCATCATTGCCAGAAACGAATACAGGAATTGCTTTTGATTGCGCAAATATTTTTGCCGAACAAAATAGTAAAAGTAAAAAGATGATTAAGTTTTTTTTCATGGTTAATGGAGTTGATTCGTTTATTTGTTAAAATAATTCGCGAAAATTCGTGGAATTCGTGGCAAAAAAATCCGTGCTAATCCGTGGCAAAAAGCCTCATCCCAACCCTTCTCCAAAGGAGAAGGACAAGCTCTATTAGAATCCGTGCTGATCCCTGTCTGCATGACGCATTCAGGCAGGCGTGTAATTCGTGCCCATCTCCTCCAACAACTGCCAGCAGTACCATTCCTGCCGTGGCAAATGAAACGGCCCTTTGAATAAATTTCCCTTTGCTGTTTGCGCTACGGTTCCATCACGATGCAAGTACCCAAACCATTCACCAAATTCCTTATCGTGTAAATGCGTATAAGCATAATCGTGAACCTGCTGATGCCATTTTTTATATTTTTCTTTTCCGGTGACTGTGTATGCTAAAAGCGTTGCAATAACAGCTTCATTTTGTGGCCACCAGAATTTCATGTCCTGCCAATATTCCTGAACTGGTTTGTTATAAACATCGCGGAAATATAAAATACCGCCATACTCTTTATCCCAACCGCGATCCCACATATAATCCAGTATTTTACAACCCAGTTCAAGTAAGTGTTTATCGTTATTCCTGTATTTGGCTTCATGTAGAATAAACCAGGCGCCTTCAATAGCATGCCCTGGATTTAAAGTCCTTCCATCAATATGATCAATGATGCTTCCATTCGGTGCCACCTGCTCCATCACGCATTTGATGTCATCTTTTACAAAATAGGTTTCAATCTCTTTGATCCATTTCCCAATCCATTCATCACAACGTGGATCGCCAATGGTTTCACGAAGTTGCTGTGCAGTATTCATCATGATCATCGGAACGCCGATTCCTTTGGATGGACGTGTATCAAAAAATTTTGCAGGCAGTTTTAATTCACCTGTTGCGTAAGCGATGCATTTCCCAAAAAGACCTCTTGCTCTATTGGCCATCTCTTCATCCCCACTTGCTTTTGCATAAGCAGCAAAGGCAATCACAGCAAATGTTTCAGAGAAAAAATATCTTCTTTTTCGAATTGGTTTTCCTTCGCGGGTTACATGAAAGAACATTTGCCCATCGGTATCGAAACAATGGTGTAATAAAAAGTCAACTCCTTTTTTTGCACCATCCAACCACTCCTGTTTTTTTTCAACAGTATTGTACAGAGTTGCTAAAAGCCAGGTAGCACGTCCCTGGATCCAAACAGATTTATCATCATCCAATAAAGTACCATCTCTGTCGCGCATTAACAGAAAACCTCCGTATTCTTCATCAATACTTTTCGGAAACCAAAACGGAATGGTATCGTTTAGTAATTGATTTTTATAAAAATCTGAATGCCTCCGTAAATAGTTTCTATCTAATTGCATTTTTAAAATATTTTTAAATTATTTTCTCTTTCCGCCAATTTGATTTTCGTCTACAGAGTCTTTTCGATATTTATTTGGAAAGAAAACAATTTCTCTTGTCCAACATATTACGCTTCGACATATAAAGAGACCTTGTTTAAATCTTTTGTAAGCTTGCGGATTACCTCTTCTAATTTCTTTGCCTGTTCTAATGATGGATGTTTTTTCCCGGTAGCATATTGACGTACCAACGATTCATTCATGCCCGCGTGACGTGCTATTGCCGATGCATTTAGAAAATCATGCTCACTAAAAAAAGACTGCAAGTCGTAAAAGACTTCAAATTCTAAATTTTTTGTATCCAATTTTAGCCAAAAATTATCACCTTCTTTTTCATGCTTTTGATAATCCTTTATTAAGTCTTTGAGGTTTTGAATCACCTCTTTTTTCGATTTGCCATAAGTAACAGGCAAATAGCTTTTGCGTCCTTCAATTCTTCCATATAATCCGTCATCAACTTTTTCAATTATTACTTGTAACGTTTTCATTTTTTTATTTTTAAGAAATTATTGTTTGCTGAAGGCAGAAGAATTATTTTAAACCAGCCTGTTTCAAAATTGAATTGAGTGTACCCATTTCTATATCTTCTTTCCCATGTTCCCGAACAACAACGATTCCTTTTTTTGTAGGGTGTTTGAATATCTTATGACTTCCGGTCTGCCTTTCAAACATCCAACCATCTTTTTGAATCAGCCGTATAACTTCTTTTGCTTTCATAACAAAAGTAACGTTTTAGTTACTTAACAGCTTAATACTTAATATAATATTTTCTGAAAGTTTACCAGGTGTTATTTTTTTAATACCCCCATCAAATCTTTTCCTAAAACATCGTATCCACCGGCATTCGGATGTAAACCGTCCCCTACGAATAATTCTGAATTGATTTGATTGCCTTTTAAAAAATCTTTTCCAAAGTCAACAAATTCCACATGATTTTCAAATGACATCGTTTTTATTTTTGCATTGATACTTTTAACCTGTTCTTCCATTTTTTTTCGGGGTAGAATACCTACCATGATTATTTTCGTTTCCGGCTTTCTTGTCTTTATTGCATTGATCAAAAATTGCAACCCCTCTACAATTTCTCTGTCAGAATTGATTCCTAAATTATTAGTGCCAATCATCAACACAATATTTTTACCGGTAAAATGATCCAGTTCTCCATGATATACCCTCCACAATACATTTTCAATCCTATCCCAGCCAAAGCCCGCATTCTGTACTTTTATCGGCGCCATATATTTACTCCACTCATCGGCCCCGCGTGCTAATGATGCCTTCGGATTGCCACCCCAATAATTGATAATAGAATTTCCAATTAGTAATGTTGCAGGATTTGTTTTTTCAATATTTTGGATCACATCTTCATGGCGTTTTATCCAGTCATATCCATCACGATATTGTTCTATAGGTATTTCCGTAGAGATATTTCCGACAGGTTCATTTAAAATTTCCCTGATTTTTTTCTCATAGGCAATTGCGTATTTCATCATTCCAATATCATTTGGATGAAGCCCTTCCGTGGTCGAATTAATATCGAAACCGATTTCCTTGTCCGTCAATAGATAAATATTTTTTACTCCGGATGATTGCAAATCATTAAAAATATTTTGAATCACCAGGCTGCTATTATGATATTCATTCAATCTTGCGGTGTCCATATAAAACGGCGCATAACCAACCGCGTGTTCAGTAAATAAAATCGGAACTTCTTTATTTTTTTCGCGCAATTTATTGACACCGTAAATGACCCGATTTTTTATTTCTTCTTCAGAAAAGCCCCTGGTCAGATTTGGCATGCAATCGAGAATATACAGTTTTGCATTCACTTTCGACATAAGGTCAAAAACCGGTTTTTCAAATCTTCCATTTCCGGAAAAGCCGAGATTGATAACAGTTCTGTCGAGATTTCTTTGCAAAATATTTGTCCATGCAAGGCCGGGCCTTGAAGTAACACCACCCTGCAGAATGGAAGTGCCGTAAGCAACTATAGGCTCTTCATTACGTTTTGACGCAAAGGCAAAGGAATCCTTTTCATCAACGCCAATTGATAACCATGTCACTGAATTATATAGAGGTAAATACAAATAAAAGTCAGCAACAGACGTACTGTTTTTTGCGAGCAATAAATTTTTAAAAGTATAAGAACAGGTATCTCCAAAATGATAACTTCCCGGAGCCCAATTCCAGTTACCGTTAATATCTATTGCAAAAAGGTCCAAGCCGCTCTCACCTGTTGAAGGCATGTGTGGCATTGAAAAACTGTTGCTTGCTAAAGTATATCGAACTTTAATTGCTGTTGCGGCCGTTTTAAAATGAATGAATTCTCCTGCAGTATTTTGGGATAATTCCCAAACTGGCTTTCGCACTTTTTCTTTCAAATCAACCGGGAGCCTGTTGAAGATATTTTGTGAATCGGTAATGCAAACGCCTTCCACAAATTTTGGTTCATGCCATGTGATTTTTTCTTGCGCATTTGAAATCTGCGCAAAACCCACAATAATTAAAAAAAATAAATAGCTTTTCTTCATTTCTAAATTTTTTTACTTCACCAAAAATATTTCATTCAAAACTTCTCATTTACCTTATTTTAAATCTATGGAAAAAGTGCTTGCAGGCAAACCCGCTTCATTCTCTAAATTGGCCCTTGTGAAAGGGTGATATGCATACAAGACTTTAATTATTTTTTCATTGTTTTTCAAATACAAAATCACTTGATTGTTTTTTATTTCCGCCATCGGCGAAAAGATTTCTCCGATTTCATTCATCACTTCAAAACCAATTAGGGGTTCATTATTCCTTGTTCGTAATTTTTTCCCATTCATAAAATCAATAACTATTTCCTTTCCATTTTGTAAAACTTTTATCACATCCGGGCCTTGGGCAATCATATTTTTATGATACGTATTTTTCAAAGCCAACAGTGCCAAACGTTCTCCCACAGGTTGTTTGTGAGTAGGATGCACATTTAGTGAATCGCCCCAATCGCTTGATACAGCCATGCCTACATTAAATATTTCGTGCGATATTTTTCTCTGCATATCCCTGAAATAAGGCCACGACGGTCTGTCAAGTCCCGAAAGCTGAACAAAGTAAAATGGTAATCCTTCATGCCATAAACTTCTCCAGCTTGAAATTAGTGCTTTAAAATTATATGCATACGAATCCACATTGTGTGCATCACTTTCTCCCTGGTACCAAATGAATCCTTTGATTGGTGTGTTGATAAATTGAGAAATTCCCGCTTCATAGGTATAACAAGGTTCGTAAGGATGCCGCTGACGAGGGTCATTTGAGTTTTCCAAATTTTTTGCTGCCCTTTCACGAACCCACGGCATGATAAAATCAGATTTTCTCCAATCGTATAATTCATTTACAAGGTAATGATCAAACTCCATGGTATGTCTGTCCATGAAAGATACAATTGGCGCGCCACCAACTGCCACTTCAATTAAACCGATTGGAACATTTTCTTCCTGCTGAATTTTTTTGCCAAAGAAATATCCGACAGCAGAAAAAGTAGATGCAGAGCCAGAATTGCATTGTTGCCAGTTTCCCGTAAAATATTTCAGTTCATTAACTTTTTCTAATGTGGCAGAATCCCACGCAACATTATCAGTTTCCTGAATTGCCTTCAATTGAAACAATCTGATATTTTTATCCGTTGAATTTTCAATGGCTTTCTTTCCTTCAAAAGATTGATCTAATCTGAATAACATATTTGATTGTCCGGCACAAAGCCATACATCACCCATTAAAATATTTTTAAACTCAATCGTTTTATCTTTTGATTGTACAGTTAATGTATATGGTCCGCCGGCAGGCAACCCATCAAATATTACTTCCCATTTTCCATCTGAACCGGAATTCACCTTTTTTGCCTGCGTGCTGGTAGGCAAGTTTTGTTTACTGAACGAAACAATTATTTCTTCATTAGCATTGGCTATTCCAAAAATCGGAATCGGCTTATTGCGTTGCAATACCATATCATTTGCAAAAACATTGGGCATTTGTAATCCGCCGTAATCACCTGTGATAGCGCTATAGACTGTCTTTGCTAAAATAATCGCACCTTCTTTGTTCGGATGCAAGGCATCGGGAAATAGATTGGGATGAAAATAAAAAGGCGTGTGCAAATCAATTAAACCTGTATGATTTACATTAGCAATATCAGGAATCAGGTTTTGAATTTTCCAATACCAATCACGCGTGCCCGAACGAAATCGCGGATGATCATTAAATATTGGTGTCATCAAACATATATACACTTTTACATTAGGATTTGCTTTTCGCAAAGTATCTATGAGCCAGGAATAATCGCCCCTGAAATCATTGCTGTAATTATTCAAGTCGCGCGGATCGGTATCATTTAATCCCAAATCAATAATGGCAATATCAGGAATCAAATTAATCGCTTCACTAAATTCTTTTGTTTTATAATACGGATTATGGCCTTTGCGCAAAAGCGTAGCGCCACTGTGTCCGTAATTTTTTACTTCATATTTTGCACCCAGCATATTTTGCAATTGGGCCGGATAGGATTCGGTTGCCGGATCCTTTAATCGATATCCATAAGTGACAGAATTACCTATACAAGCAACTTTTATTTTTGAATCCTGCGCAAGAATTTCTGAAGAAAGAAATAATAAAGAAAGAAGAAATAAGATGGTTTTTTGTTTCATATAGAAAATGATTTTAAAGTAAACAAATCTACCTGACGGCAGGAAAAAACAGATTTTTCTATTTTGTAGTTCAATATTTATTCTCCATAATTATTCACCTTTGGCCGCAGAAAACTTATCTGGATAATCAATGCGATTAATACAATTCCTGCCAGCATCGCAAAACTTTTTCCAAGATTCCCCTCATCAGAAGACCTTCCTAAGAGATCTGTAATGTAAGCTCCGGCAAATACGCCAACCATGTTCATAACTCCATACGCTGTGGCTCTTAATTTTTGTGGCACGAACTGGCAAAGTATCGGCATATTATTCGCATCAAACATTCCATAACCTATTCCAAAGCAAAGCGCAGCGGCGATTACATGAAAAAGTGAATGTCCAAACCCTAATAATAACAGGGATGGAATGGTCAATCCTAAACCGATGGCACTCGTATAAATTCTTCCGCGAATATTTTTCTGTACCCATCTGTCTGATAAAATTCCGCCAAAGATTACTCCTATAAATGACGATGCAGCAATGGTGATAGTTGATAGTGGCCCTGCCTGCGACATAGGAATATCAAGGTTTTGAGCAAAGAGGGTAGGCAACCAATTCTTCGTTGCCCATCCGGGCAGGCTGGGAATAGCGAAGTAAAATAGGATGATCCAAAAAGAAATATTCGAAAATAACAAAGCCAACCCTTTGAGTATAGATGACTTTTCGGGAACAAGCATTTTGTCGGATGAATTGACTTTTCCGCGGTCTTTTTTTTCTCTTAAAAAAATAATTAAAATCAGCGAATAAACAATACCGATTAACCCAAAAGAATGAAATGTAAAATGCCATGTATAAGCCGCAGCAACGGTAGCGCCAAAGCCACCAAGCGCCTGCCCGAAATATAATCCGGTCATGTGAATACCGATGGCAAGTGATCGCGTTTTGTCATCGTGATAATCTGCAATTAATGATAATCCGGCGGGAATGTATAAGGCTTCACTGATACCCATCACCGCTCTCAGCCAATATATCTGGTGATAAGTAGTGGCCAGTCCCATTCCAAAAGTAACACCTGACCACACAAATAAACTTCCAACGATGAGCCATTTTCTATTCACCTTATCAGCAATAATTCCGGATATGGGACTCATAAAACCATATATCCAAAGAAAGATGCCCATCAGGTAACCGAAGTTGGTGGCCGATTGCAGCTCATGAATATCTATTTCCATTGCCGGACGCATAGTGGCCAGCATCTGCCTGTCCATGTAGTTGAGCAAAGCAACTACCCAAAGAAGCGCGACTACAATCCACTTATAATTTTTACTTTTTTGCATCACTTTTTTCGGACACTTTTCCCATCATCACATCAGGCGTTCTGACTCCGGGTTTTATTTCTCCATTTGAAATTAAGATTTCATTTCCCCATTTCACATCAGTTGTTGTAACATGCGTAAGAAAAGGTAATTCTCCGATCTTTGTCCATACATCAGTGACCGTATTATACAACAGCAGCCTTTTATCAAATCCCTTATGATGAATACTCAAATTGTTTTTTTTCTGTGTCAACCTTTCTTTTTCTTCCGGTGTTTTTGCCTCAGCGATCTTTGATATCAATGTTTCTATTTCGTGAAATGTTTTTCCATTATCGCCACCTGTAATCAGAATTTCGTGTTTCCCCAAAGTGACGCCGGATGCAGCAGACAAATTGGTGGTATGAACTCCATCGGAAATATCTGCACATTTTTTCCATACTTGTTTTTGAGGATCAAAACCAAAAGTAGTGTTATGCAAATCGCTGATCCCGGAAGATGTTTTGGACCTTCCGCCAATGATAAATATTTCTTTCCCGTCTTTTCCGTTTTGTGCTATTGCGGTTTCATTTGCCAGGGCAATTGGCAGTGAAGAAAGTGTCTTCCATTGAGCATTTGTATCATTTAAATCAAGGCTGAAAAAACTATCGGATGAATTTTTAGCTTCATCGCCCCCCGCAGCATAAACAACATTACCAATATTTGTAACAGCAATATTAGTCAATGCCAAAGGCAAATCCGGCAAGGATTTTACATCAACCTGGTTTTTGAGTCCATTCCATTTTAATAAAAGACATTTATTAGAATTTCCTTTCCCATTTTCACCGCCGACATAAACAATTCCTAAAGGAGTTGAGGTACTTCCGCAATAAGCAATTGGTTCAGGCAAAATGCTTGTTACTTTTTTGTTCCAAATAAATTCATTGCCTTTTTTCTCAAGAACAAAAATTCTATCCGAATAAAATTTTTCCCCGCCTTCCCATGGTTTTCCATTTGGAAAATTAGATCCTCCGGCAACAATGAGAACGTTATTATTAACACCATTTATTGCACCGGCAAAACCTAATGACACATTTGTACCAGAAGATGGAATAGCAGCAATTCTTTTCCAGGATATAGTAAAGGCAGCCTTTTGCGCTGTTGAATCAGAGGTGAGCAACATAAAAATTAATATAAAGGGAACAAAAATCCGGATCATTATTCATGCTTTAGGTCGAAAGTTGTGTTGAGCAAAAGCTACTGAAATTTATTTGTCCGACATCTTTTTTAAACGATTTAAATTGATCAGCGCTCATATTTTTTACAGGCAATCTGAATTCACCGCAATCCAATCCAATCAATTTCATGTATGCCTTACCGATAGCTATGCCGCCGTATTTTCCCAGCAAAGTAATCATGTCAATAGATTGTTGTTGCAATGTCTGAGCTTTTTTCAAATTATTTTTTTGAAACGAATTTATCATATCATAATAAAGAGGCGCAGCATAATTGAAGGTACTTCCAACAGCGCCTTTAGCGCCTACAGCCAATGCAGACAGCATATTTTCATCTCGGCCCCAAAGCATATCATATTTCCCATTTTGAAAGTGCAGACAAGAAAGAAAATCCATGAAATCTTCATGCGTGTATTTGATACCGGCAAAATTAGGAATCTTTCCATGTACCTCATTCAACAGATCTATCATGGCTACATTACATCCGTTTAAAACAGGAATATGATAATAATAAAAAGGCATGTCAGGAACTGAAGTGGCTATTATTTTACAACAATCTGCCAACGCCGCCGCATTTGTGGGTTTGAAATAAAACGGTGCTGTAAAAGAAACTGCGTATAGGCCTGACTGCTGTGCAAACTTAGCCAGTTCAATACAATCGGTAATACAGGTCCCTCCCGTAAGAACCATCACTTTAAAATCTTTATCATTTTTGGTACAATCGCCCCATGCTTTGGTTACGGCTTTCCTTTCATCGAGAGTCAGTGAAACCCCTTCACCGGTGGAGCCACAGATGAAAGCGCCGGTAACTTTATTATGTTTTAAAAATTGGTAGTATTGCGGAATCAATGTGAGATTAAGTTCCCCGTTTTTATCCATTGGAGTAAAAGGGGCTGCGATTAATCCCTGTAAATGTTCAGTCATTATATCAAATATTTATTGTGATAAAGTTATTTAGAGAATTTTAAAAATCAGGGGATGAGAACATCCCCCGCTGTTAACTGCTTGTTGATTATGAGAAAAAATTTGTTACAAATTAAGAAAATCGTTATTTCCGATTAAAAACTTGAATACCCTGCTGTCTGCACCAAATCTCTATTGTTGGTTAAAGAAGTCCGGTCTATCGGCCAAAGCAGCCGGCCCACCGGATCTGTATTAGGAAAAGCTGAAGCGGGCAATACATGTTCATAAACATAAGAACCCGCGGGGTCCATTCTCAATAAATCATACCATCTTTTTCCTTCAAAAATAAATTCATAAAAACGTTCCTGCAAAATTGCCTCTTTCGGATCAACATCAATTGGTTGATTGGGATATCCATAAACCGCATCGGAATAATTGGAACCATAAGCCCTTGCTCTAACCTGGTCAATTTCATTGGCAGGATTCATGCCTAATATTACTTCTGCCTCAGCTTTCAAAAGCAATAAACCTGCGTAACGGTAAATTGGTAAATCATTTGTGATTACCCGGTTGCCAGCCTGAAATTCACCCTGGTATTTATCTACAAAGCAGCCTGCTATTATGTATTGACCGTTAACTAAATTATAAGCCGGTTGTATAGATGCCAATGCCCTGGTATCCTTTGGATTAAATTGTCTGAATGTGGCTATTTTTACAGGCGCACGCAACAGGCCACCCCAGTTTCCGGTACTGTTTGGATTAAATTGCATATTATTCACAGAATCATAAAAATTAGAAATAAGGCCTGTCTGCGGCAAAAATGTACTTGTAGCAAACCCCATCGTGGCTTCGTTGTAGCCATAATGTGATGCAAAAATAATTTCTGAGTTCTGCCTGTTGGTTGTTGCAAAAACATTGGCAAAGGCAGATTGTGCAGAGCCGGCAGTTGTTACTAAGGCAAGGCCCGGCACATTTGTTTGAATATCATTTAATGCATTTAAAGCAGTGGTAGCGTCCGCAGCTCCTCCCCCTCTATAGCTTGTCCAAAGATAGACATTGGCCTTCAGCATTTGAGTTGCACTTTTTGACCAGAAGTATTTTCCATTCGTTGCGTTAAAAGCATAATTGTTGCCAAAGTTATTATTGGAACTATCAATATCCGATTTAATTAATGCAATTGTTTCCTCTGCCGTATTAGAGGGTTTGGCCAAAGTGGCGATATTGAAAGAAGTTACTGGATCTGTTTGTAAAATTACTCCTCCCCAGGACCTGTATAGTTGAAAATAATAATAGGCACGCATTCCAAAGGCAATACCGAGATAATAACTTTTAGTGGCCGGCGTCAAAAGATTTGTATTATGCAACTGGCTTATTAACAAGTTAATTTGTACAATATTATAATAGAAGCCTCCAAAATTGCCAAGCGTCCATACGTTATCCAAATTCAAAGTATTGAGCCATGTTCGTTCTACGCCTTGTGTGGCCTCACCTGTAAAAGCGCCGGAGTTGCCAGGATCAGTGCCAAAGATATCGGCACGCAATTCGCCCAAAGCCAGAAAGTTTCCATTATCTGCTCTGAACTGAGTATGAATCCCGGTAACAAAAGCATCGAATGAACTGGCAGAATTCCAATAGTTGCTATTGCTTATGGTACTAACCGGTGCCAGATCTAATTGTTTTGTGCAGGAACTAAAAAAACTTATAAATCCTACACTTAAAATTGCTGTTATTATTTTTTTCATATAATGTTTTTTAGAAAATTTAAAATGAAACCTGGGCACCAAATACAAATGTTTTGGGAGTCGGGTAGGTACCTTGATATATTCCGTAAATCACTCCATTAGAGTTTAAAGGCGGCTCAGGAGAAAGCCCTCTGAATTTAGTAACATAGAATAAATTGTTAGCGCTGACAAATACTCTTGCATGAGTCAGAAACCTTGTCTTTGATAACATGGCTTTTGTAAAATCATACGATAAGGATATCTCTCTGCAAGCAACATAATTTCCTTTTTCATACATTGACGAATTATTGCCGTTTAGCACAGCGCTTGCATTATTGCCCCGGGTATAATTCTGTTTACCTGCCCCCTGAACCTGGTCTGCATAATAAACTTTAGGAATATTGGTAATTTCATTCGTAGGAGACCATGAGTCTTTCTGCAAGGTGGTATAATTAAATGTTCCCTGGTAATTTCCCAAAGTCCGTGCAAGCTGATCATCGTAAATAGTATAACCAAGAGAATAATCAAATCGGGCAAAGATTGAGAAATTGTGATAAGATAAATCTGTAGAAAAGCCACCTGTATATTTTGGATAAATATTTCCAATATAAACCTGGTCTCTTGCATCAATAGTGTCATTTTTATCTACATCTAACCAATTTACGTCACCTGGAGAAATATGGCCGCCATCAGAACCCGGACCGGCCGGAAGATTAGGCCCGGTAATGTTGGCAATTTTATCAACCCTGTTTCCTGCAATTGCCTCTACATCTGCTTCGTCTTTAAATATTGATACTTGTTTATAAGCATATATATTACCTAAAGGCTGGCCTTCCTGGATGCCACCTACCCATTCCAATTGGTTTGTTTTGGGATTCCAAATTTGCAAACCTCCCTGCCTGTTATTTGCATTACCATTAAAGGGTAATTTCAAAACTTTATTTCTATCATAAGAAATATTCGCACTAACATTCCAGGTAAATCCACTTGGTAATCTTAAAATATTTGCGTTCAATGTAAATTCATATCCTTTGTTCTGAAAAGTCCCTGAGTTGGTAGTTACTGATGAATAACCTACATAGCTTGGTAGTGCCAATGAGGTTAAGAGGTTACTTGTTTTTCTATCATAATAATCAAACAATAAAGTAATTCTATTCCTAAAAAAACCAAAATCAGCGCCTACATCTGTAGTAGTACTTTTTTCCCATTGTAAACCAGAGTTAACGGGAGACGTATTCAGATAACCTCCAATATTATTATAATTTCCCCGGCTTCCAAAAACACCTTGTACATCATAAGGACCTACACCTGCAATATTTCCATTCTGACCATAGCTGATCCTTGGTTTAAAGGTGGACAAAACTTCATGTAATGAGCTATTTTTATAAAACTTTTCGTTTTGCATATTCCACCCCGCAGACATTCCAGGGAAAAAGCCCCAACGTTGTTGAGTTGCAAGATTTGAAACGCCGTCTTGTCTTCCAACTAATGTTACCAGATACCGGTTATCATAATCGTAATTTATTCTTCCAAAACCTGAAACAATTGAGTTCTGGGTTTTTGTACTATAGTTGCTGCCTGCAGCAAAAGTAGTAGAGGCATTTACAGTTGTGATTAAATCGGTAGGAGAATTAGTTCCATAAACCTGCATGATAAAATTTTTCTGACCAAAAAATTCTGTTCCAAGCATTGCATTCAAATGGTTCTTTGATAGAAAAGTCTTTGAATAATTTATGGTAGCATCATATTGTTGCTGAAAAAGATTATTGAAATAATCATAAGCCGGCCTCGAAGTTGAAAATGTTTGTGGATTCGAAAAATATTGAGCATAAGTTTGTGTTGCATCCTGGTGATATTGTTGCAAGTTCTCATAATAATAAATTGAAGCGGTTCCTCTAACATACAAGTCAGGCGTAATATCATATTTTACTGATGTATTGGCTGTGATCCTGTTTGTTACATTGGATCTTTGTATTTTTGACAATAAGTATAAAGGGTTACCGTCTGATCCTCCGTTCCCGGGATTAGGCAAAGTTTTAGCAGAATCTAACCAGGGATTCATCGTTGGCCATAATGCTTGTGTCCGGTAAATGGTATTTATTTCTGAATTGGGTGTACCTAACTGATTTGATGTAGAAAAAGTACCCCCGGTAGTTACTTCTAAATCGGGCCTTACTTTATAAGAATAATTAACATCTCCGGTATAACGATTGTAATTAGAACCCACTATTACGCCGCCTTCATTATAATAATCAAAACTTCCGAAAACTTTACTCTTGTCATTTCCCGCAACAAGATTAATATAATGATCCTGTGTCTGGGTATTTCTAAATAATAGATCCTTTATTTCGCCTCCATGATCCTTAAAAATAATAGCACCTGATGGATTTGTTACGCTTGCACCATAAGGATCAGATAAAGTATCCCAACCTTGCGATAATAAATTCTCATTTCCGGAGTACGCCCTGATATCAAAAGAGGCTAAATCAGCAGGATCTGTAAGTAATCCATAACCTCTTGTACCATTTACCTGTGCTAAAGTCCTTCCCGAATTAAGATTACCGAGACGATTGTAATAAATATAATCTTTGGCATCCAGGTAATTGAAGCCGGCTCTTTGTTGATTATGCCCATCCGTAAATTTATAAGAAATTTCCGCCTTCCCGGCTTTACCTTTTTTCGTTGTGATAAGAATTACACCATTATTTGCCCTGGCACCGTAAATGGCAGTGGCGGCAGCATCTCTCAAAAGATCAATAGAGGCAATATCCTCCGGTGCTATATCATTAAATGATCGAATAATACCATCCACAACTACCAAGGGAGCGCCCGGATTATTTATGCTGGCGCCTCCGCGTAATAATATATATGGTGAAGAACCTGGTGTTCCCGATGAATTTATAACCTGTACCCCCGCAACAGATCCCTGTAAAGCGGTTCCTACATTTGCACGGGGAGCCGTAGTTAAAACCTGGTTATCCACTTTTCCTATTGAACTTGTAACATCCCGCCTGTTTTGAGTTCCATAACCAACGACCACAACTTCTCCCAACTTATCGGCAGAAACATTTAATGTAACATTAATAATCGCAGAATTTTCCACTTTTACACTTTGTGTTGCATAACCGACCGATGAGAAATTTATTACATCACCTCTCGCAGCATCTATAGTATAGACTCCTTCTGCATTGGTTTGTGTACCAACACTGTTCCCTTTCAAAATAACAGAAACCCCGGGTAGTGGGCTACCCTCGCTGGAGGTTACTTTGCCTGTAATCGTTTTTGTCTGTGCCCAGGCAGTGGCAGAGAGAAGAAAACAGGTGAAAAAAATCCCAATTTTCAAATAAGAAAATTTCATTTTTTAAGTAGTTTAAAGTTTATATTATTATGTATGACATAACAAAAATAAATTGTTAACTTTACACCGCCAAATAAATTTTATATTTTCTTTAAAATATTACTTTTTTTGGTAAGGAATCATACTTTTACATACAAACATTCCGACTTGATATTCAAAAGGATAAACCATACAAATTATGAACTCAGCCATTTTTAAAAAAAATCTGAAAACAATTGATACTTCTTCCCTCGTAGATAAAGTAGAAAAAAAACTGGTAGAAATATTACAACAAAAGAAATTAAAAATAGGAGACTCTATCCCCAAAGAAATAGAATTGGCGGAAACGCTTGGGGTGAGCCGCACAGTAATCAGGGAAGCCTTATTAAGATTACGAATGATGGGATTATTAGAATCAAAAAAGAAAAAAGGAGCCGTAATTACCAGCCCTGATATTTTTGCAATCCTGAGTAAAAGTATGAATCCACATATATTGGACCAGGAAACATTAAAAGAAATATTTGAAATAAGATTAGTGTTGGAAATAGGAATGGCAGATTTTCTTTTTAAAAGAAAAACAAAAGAAGATATAGAAGAGCTTAGAGAGATTGTAAAAAATGAGCCTAAAGTTGCTGACAAGCATTTGTTTAACATTAGCCATGAAATTGCTTTTCATGGTAGGTTGTATGAGATTACAGGAAATGAAACCATGAAAAAATTTCAGAAAATGTTATTGCCGGTTTTTGATTATGTACACCACAGCGGATTACTTGGAAAAGAAATTCAACTCAGAAAATTCATTTCACATAAAGAATTGGTGGACATTTTAGAAAAAGGAACTCCGGAATTATTCAGAAACGCCATGCGCCATCATTTGGGAAATCATTTTGCGCGATTGTTTGATTAAGAATCAATGTGAAAATAGGAAAATGAAAAAAGCAACGCTTTATTATTTTTTTTGAAACAAATATTGATGACAGAAAAAAAATAAAAGTCCCAACAGAATTAATTTTCGAAAGGATAATCACTACGATCTAATTTTTGGTATCTATCACTTGTAAACCACCAATCACTTTAGTCTTTTAATATTCAGTATTTTTATAAACTTCACAAAGGTAGTATTGGTATCCGGTTGATCGTGAATTTGCCTTACGTATTTCATTCCGTCAATTACTCTTCCAAATGTAACATACCCTTTTTTATCAGGGCTTGCATCGCCCCCATAATCATAATCGGGTTCATCATCCATACAAATAAAAAATTCTGTATTACCTGAATTGGGATCCTCATTGCGCGCCAGTGAAATCACTCCTTCTTTATGAAGTATGCCTGTTTGTTGTGTAGTTTCCAACGGAATTCCCGGAATGGTTTGTTGCAGTTTAAATTTAGTCTGCCAAAGGCCTCCTTGTATCAATTGGGTTTTAGCTACATTCATAGCCTGGTCTTCTGCTTTTAAAACCCGGTAAAAAGAAGTATTCTTATAATAGCCCGAATCCACATAGGAAAGAAATGCAGCCACAGTTTTAGGTGCTTTACCCGGATATAATTCCACAATAATATCGCCATAATAAGTTTCTATAGCAACAGTGGGATTTGAATATTTTTTTGTTGTTTGATTGCAACTGGGGGAAGCAACGACAACAAAAAGGAACACGAATTTTAAAAATCTGGTAAGCATGAAATCAAAATTAATTCACTAGAGCGAAATCGTTACTTTAAAATCAATCAGGCTGCGATCATCAGATTGATTTAATCCGGTTTTTCACCATCTAAAAAAGTATTAATAGTACTGATTTCAGCCTTGTTATTTTCATCTGATTTTACAGTGTAATTACTATAAAAAGTTTCCACATCTGCAATCGAATTTTGCAATTCCATATTGCGGCGGAGATATGCCGGAACCGACTCAAACTCATTGTTAGGATCTGCAGCGTTCACGTTAAAGGAAAGATTCCTCAACTTCGCAATACGGTCCATAGCCCTGCGCTTTGGTTCATCTGTTTCGTCCACCATCGGCGGTTCCTCAACAGATGACATCATGATAGGCATCGTTTGGTGTACTTTCTTTTCCTGGTTTCCCTCCACCGCATCCTTGGAATTTTTCACCACCAATTGCATTTCTTCCGCAGGCTCGTCTTCCTGTTTGGAAATTGGCAACGGGGTTCGTTTATCCAGAGTTTCGGATTCAAGTTCTGGTTTCTCTTCAGCATAAATTTGCTTCGGTTTCACCAAATAACCGCCTGACGTTGCGGCGGTGCTAGCTCCTTTATTAATTTCATTTTGTTTCTTTTGATGTAAATTTTCAGCATTTTCTTGCTGAACGCAGTCAGATTTCCGAGGATTTGAATTATATTCCGAAGATAATTCGAAATGAATTATAGTTTCAGGTGAATTATCAACCGTATTTTTACCATCATCCTTTCGTAAATTTACGAATCCATCCTTAAAAGCCTCAACTATTTTAGGGCTCATCTTATTTGCTTCCTCATCTTCTTTTTGCAACGCTGCATATACATCTTCATCTTTCAAAGTTTTGAATCCTTTTTGTTCAACGATATTTTCATCTTCAGTAATCTCATCTACGGGATTAACAGATCCATTCTTATTAACAAGAGCTTCATTTTTTTCATTAAATAGAAAAAGTGGTTGTCCCGGCTTTTTCTTTTCTTCCTGCTGAAGAACCATTACTATTTTTTCATCTTCTTTTTTCACTTTTTCTTCCGGATCCGTTTTTTTATCAAAAGGCTGTTTATGATCAAACCCGGTTGCAATGAGGGTAATACCGATTTTATTTTCAAGAGAATTATCGTATCCCAATCCAAGTATCACATCAGAGTCTTCGCCCGCCTGGCTTAATAAATGATTTTGAATGGTTTCCACTTCATCCATTGTAAATTCTGTTTCTCCTTCTGCAGAATTGATATTGATAAGGATCCATTTAGCCCCGCGAATATCATTATCATTAAGCAACGGAGAATTCAACGCCTGTTCAATTGCCTTCTGGGCACGGTTTTCACCCTCGCATTCTGCACTTCCAAGAATAGCCACTCCGCCACTACGCATTACCGTACATACATCAGCAAAATCAACATTTATTTGACCGGTACTATTGATTACATCAGTAATACATTTTGCAGCGGTTGCCAATACATTATCCGCTTTTGCAAATGCAGCCTTCATGGTAAGGTTTCCAAATTGATGACGCAATTTATCATTACTAATAACCAAAAGCGTGTCCACATGATTTTTTAATTTATTGATACCTTCTTCTGCCTGGGCAATTCTCTTTTTACCTTCATAAGCAAATGGAGTGGTTACAATACCAACAGTAAGAATACCAAGATCTTTACAAATTTTTGCAATGATCGGGGCTCCCCCTGTACCCGTACCACCGCCCATACCGGCTGTAATAAACGCCATTTTGGTATTTACTTCAAGTATCTTTTTTATTTCCTCAAGACTTTCTTCGGTAGCCTCACGACCAATCTCAGGATTGGCTCCCGCCCCGAGCCCTTGAGTTAAGTGTGGCCCAAGTTGAACCTTGTTGGGTACTCTACTGTGAGTGATTGCCTGGGCATCTGTGTTACAAATAATAAAGTCTACGCCATCAATATTTTGATTGAACATGTGGTTAACAGCATTGCTGCCACCTCCTCCTATTCCTATTACTTTCAGGATAGATGATTGTTCTTTTGGCAAATCAAATTGAATCATAATTTGGTTCCTCCATTTCCCCGAAGGGTTATTTTGTTTTTGGGTTAGTAATTAAAAATTTTATTCCGTAGCGGTACCCTTCACGGGTACCCTATTGGGCAACCGAAGGTTGCACCTACAATTCCGAATCTTCTTCATCTTTAAACATTTCTATCAATCCGTTTTTGCAGGAATCCAAAAAACTTTTCAGTGTCTTTCTTGGTTTCACCACATTCATTCTTTCATCGGCAACTACTACTTCAGTCTCGTCTATACCTGACCGTTGTAGTGATTGCGGGATATTCAATTTTGCAAATTGCTGTTCAAATTGTTTCCTTTTATTTTCAAAATCATTATATCCTTTCAAAATCAAACCCAGGCAAGTAGCGTACATGGGCTTCGTCAGCTCTTCAATATGTCCTGAGGCAAGATGCTCATTCGGATAACCGATACGCGCATTTAATCCCGTAACGTATTCCGTCAATTGGATCAGATGTTTGAGCTGCGAACCGCCACCGGTAAGTACTACACCTCCATTAAGCATTCTGTTATCAAGGCCCACCTGTTTTAAATGATAAGCTACAAAATCCATTATCTCGCTCATGCGGGCCTGGATAATTCCTGCAAGGTTCTTTACACTGATCTCTTTGGCAGCCATTCCACGCAAACCCGGAATAGTGATGTATGTATTGGATTTCGCTTCATCCGCAAGGGCACTTCCGAACTGTACTTTCATTTGCTCGGCCTGAGTTTTTAAAACTCCCAAACCTGTCTTAATATCAATGGTAATATTTTCGCCACCAAAAGGAATTACCGCGGTATGTTTCAAAATACCTTCGTAAAACACAGCAAGATCAGTAGTGCCACCACCAATATCCACGATGGCCACGCCGGCTTCCAGGTCATGCTCACACATTACTGCGGCTGCAGAGGCAAGAGGTTGAAGCACGAGATCTTTAATTTTTAACCCGGCTTTTTCTACGCTCCGGTTGATATTTCTGATTGCATTTTTATCGCCTGTAATGATATGAAAATTAGCCCCCACTTTTACACCGCTATATCCAATGGGATCGGGAATATTCTGGAAATTATCTACCGTAAATTCCTGTGGAATTACGTCTATGATCTGGTCGCCGGCGGGTATGTAAGTTTTGTATTGATCATTTACCAACTGATCAATTTCAGATTGCTTGATTTCTTCTTCAGTATTCTGCCTTACAATATCACCACGTGTTTGCAGACTTTTTATGTGATGTCCGGCAATGCCCACATATACTTCGGTGATAGGCAAATTAGGATTACTGGCATAGCAATTTTCAAGTGCTGTTTGAATGGCTTGAATGGTTTGGTCAATGTTGAGTACCATGCCATGCTGTACACCGTTGCTATTGGCACGACCAAAGCCAAGAATTTCGAGTTTACCGAATTCATTTTTTCTTCCGGCAATGGCGGCGATCTTGGTAGTTCCAATGTCGAGGCCTACGATAATGGGTTGTTCGTTGTTCATGTTTTTTGTTTTTTGCGAATGATGTCCTGAGTTATTTACTTTCTTATTATTTATTTTTTATTTTTTAATAATCGCTTTTTGGTGGCATTACCGCTTTAGGAATTCTCTTCACTTCTACGGGCGGTTTTCCAATTCCAGCCGGCGGCTTTTTCACTTCCTTTTTTAATTCAGTCTTTTTTAAATCCACTTTTTTCGCTGCCGGATTTTGGATTGGGGCAGGATTCGGTTTTTCATTTGATGATGGATGCCTGATTACTGATGTGCTCTCATCCGAGATTTGTTTTTTAATAAAAGGTTTTTCATGATCATGGACAGGGGTTACAGCACTCACTTTTGTTTCATTGGATTTCTCTTTCCGGATTTTGTTTTCAGCCGTAGTTCCATCTGGTACTTTTTCTAAAACGGCCGAATTATTTACTTTTTCATTATTATTATCAGGAGGCTGAGGTAACTGAATTCTCGATAAATCATTCGAATTCTTTTGAGCTTCTTCGATATTATTTTTCATGATCTGTATGACGCGCAAAGAATCAGACTTTATTTCTGTTTCATTACGATTTACACCGATAACCTGGTTTTTGAATCGAATATCAATTACAGAATATTTAGTCCAACCTATTTTGGTTTGAATCTGTTCATAAAATGCGAGAAGTTTATTGAACTTTTCTGCACAATTTTCTGCACTTCCAAAACGGATCAACTGATTTCCTAATTTAGGAATTAGCTCAAAAGTACCAGCCGGTGTAATATTTATCTGATCAATTTGTGCCATCCAAAAAGGATGAGAGTCTATATATTCGCTTATGATTTTGATTCCGGCAAGAAGAGTACTATCCTCTTTTTTCAGTTTCTTAGTTACAGTTACAGTAGGGAAGCCGGTAAATACAGGTAGCCTTTCAGAAAATTGATTACTTAATGGTAATTTTGTCAATGAACTATCCATATAAAATGATATTCCCGAAGATGTAAATATTCTTGCCACCGGTTCTCTTTCAGTAATCTTTACCTGTAATACATTATTGTTATCAAAAAATATTTCTGCTTTTTGGATCCACGGCTCTTTCCCCAAAACGTTTTCCATCTTTGTAAGATCAAGGGAATTCAATGTTGTTGATGGGTTCAGTTTTTTCCCGTTCTCATTTTCAAGAATGGCAAGTACATACTTTTTGGAGATAAAAGAATGATCCTGCACATCTGAAATATGTATTTCAACCCCGGAAATTTGTTCATTATTTTTCCTGGTAATGGCGGCAACCAAAAGCACAACAGCACCTGCACCCAATAATATCCCTATTGAGATGACAAAGATTTTTCTGAAGTTATTTTTGTTAATTGCCGTCATATTTTTAAATAGTGTTCAATAATATTTCTTTAATGGGTTGTACCAGTTTATCAATATCTCCGGCACCGGCAGTAATTAGTACTTCTCCAAAACTGCTTTCATGAACCAATTTCAAATAATCGTTTCCGATGTATTTTAATAATTCTTCTTTAGAAATAACCGTCGCATTCTTATTTTCCATTTCTTTTAAAATCATTTCGCTTGTTACTCCATCTATTGGCAATTCTCTTGCGGGATAAATGGGAAGAAGTAAAACACGATCTGCCAAATCCAGGCTTTTGGCAAATTCTTTTGCTAAATCGCGAGTCCTCGAAAAAAGATGAGGTTGAAAAATAATAGTGCACTTTTTAAAACTGAATAAACTTTTAGCACCGCGTATCAAAGCGCTTAATTCTGCAGGATGATGCGCATAGTCATCAATAAAAACAACATGATTCTTATTATTCGCAGCTTCCAAAGGACTAATAATATATTCAAATCTTCTTTTAACCCCTTTAAATGTCCCTACGGCATTTAATATTTTTATAGGAGTAATTTTCAGATATGCGGCTATATATATTGCGGCTACTGCATTTTCTACATTATGCATCCCCCCCATGTGTAACTTCACTTTATTGAGTTCCCAATCTTTAGCTGTTACATCAAATTCATAGCCCCCATCACGCATTGTGATGTTTGACGCATAAACATTGGCCATATCATTCTGAAGACTATAACGTAGATGATTATTCGCAATGAATTCCTTTTCAGGCAATCCGAATTTTGTTAGTAAAAGCCCATCCGGTTTTAACTGATTAGCAAATTCAACGAATGCATCTTCCATTTTTTCTTTAGTTTCATATATATCCAAATGATCGGCGTCCATAGCTGTTATGACCGCTATATCAGGTACCAGCTTTAAAAAACTCCTGTCGTATTCATCCGCTTCTACTACAGTAACATTATTATCACTGCTCCAGAAATTAGTATTATAATTTACTGAAATGCCTCCCAGGAAAGCATTACAGCCAAAACCAGAATGGCGCAGAATATGAGCTAACAGGGTACTGATAGTTGTTTTACCATGTGTACCTGCCACACAAATATTAAAGGACGATTTGGTAATTTGCTGAAGCACATCACTTCGTTTTGCCATTTCATAATTATGATCTCTATAATAATTGAACTCTTTATGATCCTTTGGTATCGCAGGAGTATAAATAACCAGGTCAGCCTTTTTATCAATCAAATCCACATTATCTTCATAATGAATCAACATTCCTTCGTTTTCCATTTTTTGTGTAAGTACAGTAGATGTTTTATCGTACCCGCTAACAGAGACTTTTTTGCTCAAAAAATATCTTGCCAGTGCGCTCATGCCAATGCCGCCAATACCAATAAAGTAAACACGTGATATGGTTGAAATGTCTTTCATTTTATTTTTTCCAATCCCATTTTGTTTTTTACCTGATATCCATCAGGATTATTTTATTTGTTTTATAATTTCCGCAGCAATTACTTCATCTGCATTTTTAATACTCATTTCAGATGCATTATTTCCTAACTCTTGCATCAATGATTCATCATTTATCAAATTCATCAGACAAGGGAATAATTCATTTTTTACTTTTTTATCAGGTACTATTAAAGCCGCTTTTTTATTTATCAAAACCATTGCATTTACTGTCTGATGATCTTCTGCCGCAAATGGATACGGAACAAAAATGGCCGGTTTGCCAACCACACAAATTTCAGCTACAGTCATTGCCCCGGACCTTGCCACAACCACATCAGCAGCGGAATATGCGTTTTCCATCTTATCAATAAATGCATTTGTCCAGATGTTCATTTTTTCTTCTTTAGGAACATTTATCTGATAATTCTTACCGGTTTGCCAAATCAATTGAAGAGTATTTTTTTTAAAAGCATCCATATTCTCTTCAATGGTATCATTGATACTTTTTGCTCCAAGGCTTCCGCCCATTACAAAAACAGTTTTTATTCCGGGCTTCAATCCAAAGAATTTAAGTGCTTCTTCTTTAGGAACCTTTTTTGAAAAAATTTCCCGTACCGGGTTACCAGTTACTTTTATTTTCTCTGCCAGAAAATATTTTTCCATTCCTTCAGAAGGCACAAAAATTTCAGTAGCCCTTTTCCCCAACATAATATTACTTTTGCCAGGCAAAGAATTACTTTCATGTATAAATGAAGGAATCTTTTTGCTTTGCGCATATCGCAATACCGGAAAAGTTGAATACCCGCCAACTCCTACAACTGCATCAGGTTCGAAGGCTTTAAAAATTTTTCGTACCTGAAAAAAACTTTTCATCAATTTGAAAGGCAAACCAATATTTTTTATCAAAGAACTTCTGTTATATCCTGCTATATCAAGACCTGCAATTTTATAACCTGCTGCGGGAATTTTTTCCATTTCCATTTTTCCTTTTGCTCCCACAAATAAAATTTTCATTTCCGGCATTTTATTTTTCAATGCATTGGCAATCGCTAAAGCAGGAAAAATATGACCGCCTGTACCACCTCCTGCAATAATAATTTTCATGTTCACTTATTTTTCAAATTCAGCTTTCAACTTCCTCTTCCGGATCATTGCTTTCTTCTGTTTGCTGTAATGCCAATTCAGCATTCTTGCCTTCAACTTGTTCTACATTTCTGGCAACACTTAAAATAATCCCAATAGAAAAACAGGTAAACAAAAGGCTACTACCACCCATACTAACCAGAGGCAATGTAACTCCGGTAGTTGGAAACAGGTTTACATTTACTCCCATATTTACCATTGCCTGAATCACCAATGTAAAACTCAAAGCCACTGCCAGGAAGGCCCCAAACGCATAAGGACATCGCTGAAAAAGCCTTATACTCCGAAAGAGAAACAATAAATAAATCAATAAAATAACAGTACCCCCCACAAGCCCATATTCTTCTATAATTATAGCATAAATAAAATCGCTGTAAGGATGTGGCAGAAAATTTCTTTCTTCACTTTTACCGGGGCCTTTGCCAAATATACCCCCGGTGGCTATAGCAATTTTAGCCTGTTGCACCTGGTAAGAAGCGTCCGCTTTATCGGCATACATAAAATCCTGCACCCGTTTTACCCAGGTAGGCATTCTTCCAAAGGATAAAATAGCCGGCAAATCTTCCGAAACGTGATCTTTGTGATTATAATAATGAGAGGCAATAGAAATTAAAATAATTAATGGAATCAATGCAGCTCCAATCACCAGCATAATATGTCTGAGCCTCACTCTCCCAATAAACATAAGCATCAAAGCGATACCTCCTATTAACAACGCAGTAGAAAGATTGGCCGGAGCTATTAGCATACAAATAACTGCTACAGGTATTATCAAAGGAAGAAATCCTTTTTTAAAATCTTTAATTTCATTTTGTCTGCGGCTGAGGATACGACTCATATACATGAACAATGCGAGCTTTGCCAGGTCGGATGTTTGAAAAGTAAGATTGATAATCGGCAACCTTATCCAACGGCTTGCTTCATTAATATCACTTCCATATTTCAAAGTATAAAGCAATAATGGAATTGAAATAATAAATAAAATGGAAGCCACACGGGAATAAATAGTGTAATTGACCCTGTGTGCAAAATAAATAATTATTAATCCCAGACAGATGTAACCTATCTGCCTGAACAAATAACTTTCCGCGGACTTATTCATCCTATAAGCAAGCGATCCCACACTACTATATACAGCAAGAATACTCACCAAGGTAAGCATGATCACGATTGCCCAAATTACTTTATCTCCTTTAGTACGGTTCCAAAGATTGCTGGTAACTGTTTGTGCAGAAGATAGAGTATTGGATACTATTTGTTTCGCGTCACTCATTTACATTTTACTATTTGTTGGTTTTAATTTTTTTATCAGAATTCTAAATTATTCTTTACAAATCTTTTACAGCTTCAATGAATTGCATACCACGGTCTTCATAATTTTTAAACAAATCGAAACTGGCACATGCGGGCGATAGCAAAACCACATCACCTTTATCAGCAAAATGAAAAGCAGCCTGTACCGCTTCTTTAGCACTTTGAGTATTTATCATTAGTTGTACTTCCTTTCCGAATGCTTCATGTATTTTGGTGTTATCAATACCCAGGCACACAATCGCTTTCACTTTTTCTTTTACCAAATCTTTTATAAATGAATAATCATTACCCTTGTCCACTCCTCCCAAAATAAGAATTACAGGCTTTGTCATTGATTCGAGCGCATACCAGGTGCTGTTTACATTGGTAGCTTTACTGTCGTTTATAAATTCCACTCCTTTTATGGTTAACACAGTTGACATCCGATGTTCAAGGCCTTTAAATGTTTGTACTGCATCACGAATTCTTTCTTTCCTAATTCCCAGCACAATCCCACAAATAGCTGCTGCCATTGTATTGTACTGGTTGTGTTTACCTTTGATGGAAAAGTCAGCCACACTCATTTCCATTTCTTCATTTTTCCATCTCAAATGCATATCGGCGCTTATGATATAAGCTCCTTCTGGTAGTTCGCTGTTCATACTTATTGGTAATGGTTTAGTCTTGTTTAAAAATTTGCCCAAATATTTTTTTGTTATTTCATCGTCATTGTTATAAATAAAAACATCATCCTCCGTTTGATTTTCTATAATCCTGAATTTGCTTTTTATATAATTTTCAAATTTGTATTCATATCTGTCTAAATGGTCTTCTGTGATATTGGTTAATATGGCCACATCCGGTCTGAAATTTTTTATGTCGTCCAACTGAAAAGAACTTATTTCAACTACATACATCTTTTTGGGATCTGTTGCAACCTGTCGCGCAAACGAAAACCCTATATTCCCAACCATCGCACAATCCAATTCAGCACTTTTACAGATGTGATACATCAAAGCCGTTGTGGTTGTTTTTCCATTGCTACCTGTAATTCCAATTATTTTGCTTTCACCTTTATAACGATAAGCAAATTCTATTTCACTGATTATGTCAATTCCGTTTTTCCTGATTTGTTTCACCATTTCATTCTTCTCAGGTATTCCGGGGCTTTTTATAATTAAAGAAGAATTCAATATTTTTTCTTTTGAATGTCCCCCTTCTTCAAAATCAATCTTATTCAAAACCAACTCATTTTTAAAACCGGCATTAATGATACTACTATCGCTCACAAAAGCTTCAAGCTCCTTTTCCTTTGCAAGCAAAGCAGCACCTATTCCGCTTTCACCGGCACCAAGTATTACTATTCTTTCTTTTTTCATTCCGGTTTTCAATTAACCTAATCCTGTAAAAAACTAATCGCAGGAATTAGGATTGCTCAAAACTTTTCTAATCAAAAAAAATCATTTTCATAAAGACAAATTCTATTTTCAAATCATTCACTTTAACCATCAGCATCGAGATTCACCAAGCCCCCTGCCCCCTATTATCTCAGTTTTAAAGTAACCACTGCCAGTATCATTGTAAGAATAGTTACTACCCAAAAACGAACTGCAATTTTACTTTCGTGATATCCTAATTTTTGATAATGATGATGCAACGGACTCATTAAAAACACCCTTCTTCCTTCACCGTATTTGCGCTTAGTGTATTTGAAATAAGTAACCTGTATCATCACACTTAGATTTTCTATCAAAAACACAAAACAAAAAATAGGTATCAATAATTCTTTCCTTACAATAATTGCCAGTGATGCTATAATACCTCCCAGCGCCAGGCTTCCGGTATCACCCATGAAAACCTGGGCTGGATAGGCATTGTACCAAAGAAATCCCACACAAGCCCCTACAAAAGAGGCAATAAAAATGGAGAGTTCACTAAGATTTGGGATATACATGATATTGAGATATTCGGCAATGTTCAAATCACCGCTTACAAAAACAAATACTCCCAGACCCAAACCGATTATAGCGCTCACACCCGTGGCCAAACCATCTAAACCATCAGTAATATTAGCACCGTTAGAAACTGCCGTTACGATAAAAATTACAATAAGGATATACAAAATATATGTATAATCTGCCCAACTTGCCGGCAATAATCTGGCATAATTAAACTCATGAGTCTTCACAAAAGGAATTGTTGTAATTGGAGTCTTCACGGTTACAAAACGATGCATCTCCCCATTAGAGATCACTGTGTCCTCGCCTACTTTGTGCTCTCCTCTTTGTGGTATAAAAGTGCTCATCGGCTTACTTCCCATAATCTCCCGCTCAACAACCACATTTGGGTTAAAATAAAGTGTGGCACCAATGATAATTCCGAGAATAACCTGTCCGAATATTTTAAATTTTCCGGCAAGGCCATCTGCATTTGTCTTCCTGTATGGGATTCCTTTTTCTTTTGAAATTTTTCGGGCTCTTATTTTTAAATAATCATCAACAAATCCAATAACTCCCAGCCATACAGTGCATAACAACATTAGAATTACATAGACTTTACCAAGGTTAGCCAGTAATAATGTAGGAATCAAAATAGCAAGCAGAATAATAATTCCCCCCATAGTTGGTGTACCGCTTTTCATTTTTTCACCTTCCAGGCCAAGCTCTCTTACAGATTCACCGATTTGTTTTTTCTTTAGAATCTTAATCAGCTTTTTCCCATAAACCATAGTAATGATCAGAGATAACAATACTGCCAGCAACACACGAAAAGTTATAAAATGGACCAGCCCGCTTCCGGGAAATTTAATTCCATTTTTAGCAAACCATTCAAATAGTTGATACAGCATTTTTTATTATTTAATCAACTGATTTTGTTATTTATCCATTAGATGAAACATTTCATTCAAAACCTCTTTATCATCAAAATGATTCTTCACTCCATTTATTTCCTGGTATTTCTCATGCCCTTTGCCTGCCACCAAAATGATATCTTCTTTTTGTGCAAGCCTAATTGCCGTTTTAATGGCTTCTTTCCTATCGGTAATAGATATACATTTTTTTCTCGCTGTAATAGGTACGCCTGCTTCCATTTCTTTTATAATCTGAGCAGGATCTTCATTACGAGGGTTATCTGATGTAAGGATTATTTTATCACTGTATTCGCAGGCCACTTCAGCCATTTCGGGTCGTTTTGTTTTATCACGATTGCCGCCACAACCAACTACCGTAATAATTTTTTCTTCTCCATGACGCAATTTTTTTATAGTAGCCAACACATTCAACAGTGCATCAGGCGTATGTGCATAGTCAACAATACCTGTAATTTTTTCTTTTGCTGAAACCATATAATCAAATCTTCCTTCCGCTCCTTCGGTATTACTTAATATTTGTAAAACCTTTTCTTTATGCTCACCCATACAAATAGCTGCTCCATAAACAGCTAATAAATTATAAGCGTTGAATGTTCCAATCAATCTGAAATGCACTTCTACATCGTTGATAACTAACTCAAGTCCTAAAAGTGAATCCTCAATTATTTTTCCTTTAAAATCTGCTAATACTTTGAGGCTATACAAATATTTTTTTGCTTTTGTATTTTGGAGCATTA
The DNA here is from genome assembly GCA_035532615.1 of Hanamia sp. Lineage (GTDB taxonomy): Bacteria > Bacteroidota > Bacteroidia > Chitinophagales > Chitinophagaceae > Ginsengibacter. The sequence goes on along the minus strand of DATKQQ010000037.1, from coordinate 7,710 downwards.
TGCTACCTCTTTTATCATCCGCATTGCTCAAGGCAAAAGAAGTAGCGGGCAAAGAATCGAAAAATGATTTTTTTACCCTTATATATTCATCAAAGGTTTTATGATAATCAAGATGGTCGTGTGTAATATTGCTGAATATACCTCCGGCAAATTGCAAACCTTCAACCCTGTGCTGATGTATGGCATGCGAGCTCACTTCCATAAAGACATGCGAGCATGCTTCCTCAGACATATTTGCCAGAAGCCTATTGAGGCTGATAGCATCAGGAGTTGTATGAGTTGCAGCAATAATCGTATTCCCGATCTGATTCTGAACAGTGCTGATCAATCCACATTTATACCCAAGCGACGAAAACAATTTAAACAACAAGGTGGCAATCGTTGTTTTTCCGTTAGTGCCGGTTACGCCTACCAAAGTTAATTTTTCAGTTACTCTTCCAAAAAAATTATGTGCCATAATTCCAGAAGCTTTGGCCGTGTTATCTGCAATTATATAATGTACATTTTCATTAATTATCTCAGGTATTTTTTCACACACAATAGCAACTGCCCCATTCAAAATGGCTGTATCTATATAATCGTGTCCATCTGTAACAGTTCCGATCACAGCAATGAAGCATCCACCCGGCTTAACTTTGCGGGAGTCAATCTGTAAATCATTTATTTCTATACCGGTATTTCCTACTACAGAATGAATGTTTACTCCATATAATATTTGTTGTAATGATGCCATTAATTCAATTGTAATTTTATTTGATCTCCTTTTTTAAAATCTGTGTTTTGCGCCAATGATTGATAAATTACTTTTCCTTCCCCTGACACGGAAACTTTTAATCCCAAATTTTCCAATAAATACAAAGCATCTTTTAATCCCATTCCGGTTACATCCGGCACCTTCATTGATGTAGCAGAAATATTATCAGCTAATAATTTTGCATTTCCATCATGAAGTATGGTAGTTCTCCACTGCCCGGGAGTTGAAGGATCTGTTTCTTTATATTTTAATACATTAAAAATGGTATTCAAATCCTTTTTCATACCATAAAACTGGTATATGCCTTTGTCCGGCACATATTGGAATTGATTTATAGTTTTGTCTGCTACCCTTGTTGCATAGAGCCTTTCAGCAATTTCTTTAAATACAGGGCCTGCAACAGTAGCGCCATAAACATGCTTAGAAGCTTTGCTATTTTGAATTACTACTGCAATACTGTATTCAGGATCATTAGCCGGAAAATATCCTATGAAGGCAGATTGATAGATTTTTGAGTCCTTATTATATCCACGGTTATTCATAGCCGTTACAGCAGTTCCTGTTTTTCCGGCAAATTGAAATTGGCTATCTTCAATTCCATGGGCTGTTCCATGCGGGTTTTGTACTACTCCCAGTAAACAGGATTTTAATTTTCCAAGGATTGCTTCAGAACAGATTTTTTTAACAAGAACCTGGGGTTTAAAAGTTTTTATTGGTTCTCCCATTTCATCAATGGAATTCACGAGATAGGGTTTCATCATAGTTCCGTTATTGGCAATGGCATTGTAAACCATTAATAAATTCAAAGGTGTTTCCAGTTCTTCATAGCCATGTGCCATAAAAGGAATCGTTGTTTTATCCCAATACTTGCTTGTTGGTTTTTTAATAAAAGGCTTTGCAGCACCAACAATATCAATACCTGAGGTAGTATCCAGCCTTAATGCATGTAAATGTTCATAGAACTTTTCAGGCTGATTGTGGTAATATTCATCAGCCATTTTTGCAAAAGCGACATTAGAAGATATGGCAAATGCCTGTTTTACTGTAATTTTTCCAGTTCCCAGTTCCGCGTCTGTAATCTTAAGGCCATAGAACATTTTTTGCCCGCCCTCGCAATCCACAATACTTCCGGTGTCCACATAATGATCTTCCAAAAGTGATATCAACGTTGCAATTTTAAAAACAGACCCCGGCTCTGTTCTTGTCCCCAGCGCATAATTATAATTTTCCCAATAACTTCCGTCAGGCATTTTACCGAGATTGGCAATAGCTTTAATTTTTCCTGTCTTTACTTCCATCACAATACAACTCCCATGAATAGACGCATTTTGTTCCATCATTTTCAACAGGGCATTTTCAGCCACATCCTGTATATAAGTATCTATAGTAGTTACAATATCTTTTCCGTTTTTAGGGTCTACCTCAGCCCCGTCAACCGGTATATAAGCGCCGGAAACGTAACGCATCAATCTTTGGCCTGTCTGGCCTTTGAGCACACTGTCAAATGTTCTTTCAAGGCCGACGTTTCTGTTGGTATCTCCGCGTGAAAGCCCTATAGTTCGATTCGCCAGCAATACATAGGGATTGATACGGTTATCTTTTACATCCACTATAAAACCACTCTTGTTGCGTCCTTCCCTAACTAATGGAAAATCTCTTAATTTTTTATATTGTTCAAAAGTGATTCTCTTTTTTAATGGGAAATACCTGATTCTTTTTCTGTATTCCCTTAACAATAATTTTTTATAGGAAGCTGCACTGGCATCTTTGAATAATGAAGAAAGGGAAATACTGAGTGAATCAAGATTTTTATAAAATCTTCTCCCCGATTTTTCACGAAGGCCATCAGCGCCAAAATCAACATAGATATCAAACACAGGAAGAGAAGTGCTTAACATATTCCCATCTTCGCTAAATATGCTACCTCGTTCCGCATCGATATCTATATATTTTAAATGTTGCTTATTACTCATACTCTTCCAATAACTTCCCTGAACTCTCTGGATATAGATGGCACGTCCCAGCACAACTGATCCCATTATGATCATGATCAGAAAGCAAAGATGAACCCGCCACATTATGTCTTTTTTTATATCCACTTTTAAATTATGCGTTATGATTTTTCAATAACAACCTATTATTAATAATTTTTGTCTATCACTTTTTATTTACCCTCCAAAGTATCAACAAGCCTCAAAGGCGGAGCCAATAGAGGTTTTAAACCCAAAGGCGCTACCGCCTTAGCCAGTTCACTTTCTTTACTCCTAAAAATCACATCCTGTTTTACAGTTTTAAATTCATATTCCATTTCTTTAAGATTCTTTTCAGTTGTATTAATTTCCCTCATAGTCTTATCTGCATAATGCCCGTTTGCGATATATACAATTGCAATAGCAGATATAAAAAAATAAAATGGAATGTTTTTTACGATCCATTTATTATACTTCAACATTCTACGTTCTTTTTTAGGCCCCTCTTTTATATTTTTTCTTCTCATATTTTTTCTCCTGACATCATAATCAGGTTATCATTTTTATGTTTAAGAAAATTTATTCCTTTGAAACTTATATTTTTTCTGCAATACGCAATTTTGCACTTCTTGATCTTGCATTATCTTTTAATTCTTCTTTTGAAGGAAGAATTGGTTTTTTTGTAACCACCTTCAATTCACTTTCCCTGGCATTTCCAAAAACATCCTTTTGCTGTTCCTCAAAATTTCCATATCTGAAAAAGTTTTTTACAATTCTATCTTCCAAAGAATGAAATGTGATTATGGCTATTCTCCCGCCGGTCGCCAATACCTCTAAGGATTGTAGCAACATTTCTTTCAACACATTCAGTTCATCATTTACTTCTATTCTTAATGCCTGAAAAACCTGTGCAAAATATTTTTCAGGATTTCCTTTCACCACAGAGTACAGCGCATTTTTAAATTCGTTAGTGTTTTTCAGCGATTGAGTCTTTCTTATTTCAACAATCATTTTTGCCAATGTTTTTGAATTCGTAACCTCCCCATATTGTTCAAAAATTTTGTGAAGATTTTCTTCTGAGTAGGTTTTAATTATATGGCCTGCGGTCCTGGAATCTTTTTGATTCATTCTCATATCCATGGCTGCATCGAATCGTGTAGAAAATCCTCTTTCGGCTTGATCTATCTGATGGCTTGATACCCCCAGATCTGCCAGTATCCCATTTATACTTGTTATTTTGTAGAGACGAAGAAAGCGCGCGAGATGGCGGAAATTTTGTGGAACAAAAATGATACGCTCATCATCAGGAACATTTATTTTGGCATCTTCATCCTGGTCAAAAACAAATAATTTTCCTGACGCATTTAATTTCTCAAGAATTTTTCTACTGTGACCACCCCCGCCAAATGTGCAATCCACATATATTCCTGAAGGATTAATTTGCAAACCTTCAATTACTTCACTCAATAATACCGGCTTATGGTATTTCCCAGGCACTATTGTTGGTTTGATGATTTATCATCCGTCATTACTTCTTTTGCCAGATCGCTGAAAGATTGCGGTGAAAAAGTTTCAAAGAACTGTTGATATTTAGTTTTATCCCAAATTTCTATTTTATCAATTGCCGAAACCAACACAATATCTTTTTCAAGCGCTGCATATTCCATCAGGTTTTTTGGCATTAAAATCCTTCCGGCACTATCCTGGCTAACCTGGGTAGCTCCGTTCAAAAAGTATCTTTTGAATTGCCTTACTTTTGGATCAAAATCATTCAATTTGCTTAATTTGGAAAATATAGGTTCCCAACTATCAGATGTGTATAAACTCAGGCATTTTTCAAAACCTCTGTTTATAACAAATACTTCTACCCCATTTTCCGGTAGTTGTTTTTTTAAACCTGCCGGAAAAAGAAAGCGTCCCTTCGCATCTAAAGTAGCCTCGTATTCACCTATAAACCCTTTCATTATGAGTTAATTAATACTTACATTTTAATAATTCCCACAAAATAACACTTTTTCCCACTCCTCCAACACTTTTGAGAAAAACTTTTTTATCCACATGCCCTAAGTCCTTTATAGGATTGATTTAAGTAAGAAAATGGCCATTATAATCCAGGGAATAATGTTAATTAAATGTGCATTTTTGTGAATAAGATAAAATATTCAATAGAAAATGATGCTATAAGTATGCACCTAAAAAGAAAACTGTATTATAATTAATGTAGAAAAACGGGGAGATAAAAAAATCCTGAGTTGCGTTTCAAAGGCCTATAAAAAGTTACATAAATTTATCATTCAATTAGTGATAAATTATTTTTTTAAATTAAAATAGAGTCTTTAGTATTGAAAATATCCTGAGAAAGAGAGATAATTTTTATCGTAAAAATCATGAAAGAAAATCGAAAATTTTAGTTCAGGCTTTTTTTGATAACTCAAATCCGAATTCATCATCAACTTTATTATCAAGTCCGACGGACTGAGGTTTATTGATTTTTGCCAAAGAAAAATCCAATGTAAAACAACTTCCTTTTCCAGGCGTACTTTCTGCTTTTATTTTTCCGTTATGTGCATCAACTATAGATTTTACATAACTAAGACCAAGCCCAAAACCCTTTACATTATGGATGTTGCCGGTGTGAGCACGATAAAATTTTTCGAAAACTCTATTCAAAGTTTCTTTGCTCATTCCAATTCCATTGTCTTCAATTTTGATACGCAAATGATTATTAAAATCAGAAGTGGATATTTTAATTTTCAAATTTTCTTTTGAATATTTAACTGCATTATCCAAAAGGTTATTAATAATATTGGTAAAATGAACATCATCTGCCATTATTAAATCATTAGAAGCATTAAAATTCTTTTCGAGCCTTCCATTTTTCTCTTTTAAAGGAAGCAGTATATTATTAACGGCAGCATTTATTAAATCATTGGCATGTAATGGTGTAAGATTTAATAAAATATCGTGTTTATCAAGCAAAGCCGCCTGCAATATAGATTCTACCTGTTTATTCATTCTTTTATTTTCCTCTTTGATGATGCCCGAAAAATAATTCATCTTCGTTTTATCATTGATCACTTTTTCATTTTTTAAAGCATCCACAGCCAGTGAAATGGTTGCCAATGGAGTTTTAAATTCATGAGTCATATTATTGATAAAATCAGATTTTATTTCGCTTAATTTCTTCTGATTCAATAAAGCCCTGATGGTAATAAAAAATGCCGCGAAAATAATACAGGTGAAAATTACCGCGCCAATCAACATCCAAAACATTTGTTTCCAGACTACATTTCTCACATGAGGAACCACTATCACCAAAAGCTCCTGGGGTACAATACCTTCAGCAAAGCTTCCTCCGGGAGGATCGAGGGGAGTAATAAAAGAATGATTATTGGCAGAATCGTTGTAAGCGTTGTAAAAATTTCTGGATTGCAAATCATCACCAATCATAGAAGTAGTAGTAATTGCAAATTCGAAATTAATATTCTTTATATTATTTTTTTTAAACTCTTTATTAATAATACTCCTGATCTCATTCCCCGAAAAATCATGAGCAATGGTACTGGGAAATATATTTAAAGGCAATAAAAGGTCTGCGTTTTTTGTGTTACCAAATGGAGATAATTTTGCCCTTTCATTAACCAGGTCTGTAGCAGCATTAACGGTAACCGTTTGAACAGTTTCATCAAACTGATTTTCCTTATTCTGCAAAGCCTGCTTTATCCAAACGTACTGAAAAAAAATAATCCCTAACAGGGAAATAAAAACAAGAACAATAATAAGGGAGAAAATTCTTTTCATGCAGGCAAATTTAATCTTAGTAGTGACGAAATATTTACCGTTGCTGGTTTTGAATCATTTTTTAACTATCTCTTATATTTTATTTTATGAATATTGAGAACCATTTTCAGAAATTCAGTAAATAAATATAAATTACATTTATGATTTCACCAGCAAAAGGTACTTTATTGATAGCTAATCCTTTTTTAAAAGATCCGAATTTCAGCCGGACAGTGATATTTATTTGCGAAAATGTGACTGTAGGGACATTTGGTTTTGTAGTAAATAAACAGTTTCCTAAAAATATTAATGACCTCTTTCCTGATCTAAACGGGCTCAATCTGCCTGTATTTACGGGAGGGCCCGTGCAGGGAGATTCGCTTCATTTTTTGCACCAATATCCTGATCTCATCAGTGGTGGTGAAGAAGTCTTCAAAGGGGTGTATTGGGGAGGCAATTTTGAAAGTTTATTAATCCATCTCAAAAATAATGATATCGAAAGGGATAAAATTCGTTTTTTTATAGGGTATAGCGGCTGGACCGAAGGGCAATTGGACCTTGAAATGAAAGAAGGAAGCTGGCTAACGGTAGAGGCTACCCGAAAATTAATATTTGAAACATCTCCTGAAGATATCTGGAAAGAATCTTTAAATTATCTCGGCGGCGATTATAAAATGCTGGTAAATTATCCTACTGATCCTCAATTGAATTAGACCCTAACCAATAGTTCCAATGACGAGGTTTGGTTTTAAACAAATGAAAAGTTTTCTTTTGAGAATACTCACTTGTCCTGGACTAATCTTATTTAAACATCTTTTCAAATTCCGCCTTAGTAAGGATTTTAAATTTTTTATATTTCGTTTCCAGGAAGGACTTTTGGGATAAGATATGTTTATCTCCACTTGTAATAAATCCCGAATTAGTTTGGAGTGCGAGCGATACTATGTAATCATCATTTTCATCGTCAGGAATATAAGATTTTATTGATTGAGCAAGCGCAAAATCCTATTTGCTTAATAAAATTTATAGGATTGCCAATATTAATGTGATATTTTTTAAGATGCGCATAACCTAAGCCGGACAAGCCGGAACTAAACAGGAAAACATTTAACTTTCCAATATTATGGAATCACTTACTCAAAGATATTGCGAAAAAATCAGCGGCATACTTGGTTGTTACGACCGCATAGTTATCACTGGCACACT
>DATKQQ010000036.1:0-8977 GCA_035532615.1 Hanamia sp. | reverse complement strand
TCATTTGTTGCTCGAATCTTTGGCGCATAATTGATGGTTTTAGCTGCCAATAATGAGCAAAAATTATACTGAAATGCAGTAGAATCAACACTTACGCACATATGTTCATAACTAATTTTAGACCAAAACAATTGCCAGTATTGAGATTGAGAGTTTTCTTGCAGAGACTATGTAACCAATTTAAATAAAAAGTCAGCTATTGGTTCAAAGGAATTTCAGACATACTAAATATTTTAATGTGTCCGTCTCAAACTATTTTCTATTAAAGTTTTAATCACAGCCCCGTTTTTATAATCTACCATGCCGTTAAATCGCAAAGGATGAATAGTGGAAGGAATAGACAATCGTAAAGATCTATCTGTTGCCATTCTTGCCTGTGTCGAAAGCCTGGGGAAAATACCTGAGGAAATATAACTGAATATTTTGGAAAGATTATCATCATTAGGGTTACCCCAGGGAACATTTACATAATCATAAGCCAATTCATCTGGAATCAAACCATTATAATAACCACCTTGATTATTGGCATTTCTTGTTTCATAATTGATAGCATAGAGATCGGCAAGATCTTTTTCCTGGCCGTTGGGATAATCTGAGATGGTAAATTCAAAGAAACCAACCGGTTTGCCATAGGTGGTATCGCCTACAAGTTTTACATTCATATAAGGTTTCAGGTTATTAATAGTAAGTTCACTGGCAGAAGCGGTATTCCCTGTACCGATAAAAAACACATTCTGTAAATTCAACCCCCCTCCACCGTTAAAAAGTACCTGGCTTTGCAATCCGATCTGGCTCTCCATTGCCGTTAATTTATCATTATACAAATAATTGAACATCACTTTTCCTTTTACAGAAGCAGGAGCAGTGAGGCTATCAATGTATTCGGAAGTTGCTACAGAGCCCCCTCCATTATATCGGAGATCAACAATAACAGAAGAAATATTTGCCGCTTCAAATTTACTGAATACTCTGTTTAATTCCTGTTCTGTAACAGTAGGAGCGCCATTATAAGTTACATTGGCGAAGGTGTTAAAAACAAAATATCCAACATTTTGTCCCCCGACAGAATAAACAGTATCGAATAAAACTGGGTTGATATTATAAACTGCCTGGGTAAGTGTGTAAGTTACAGTAGTACTATCAGGTTTTAAAAAAGTAAATGAAGAACTTGGGTTGTTATAAACAGCGTTTATTACTTTAGTTGTGTTAGGTCCGTTACTACCGTCATAAGCAATATTGGCATCGCCATTGATAGCCGTAATTTGCCATCCGCGTGTTATACCCACCTGCCCGGCAGGTGAATTTTTATCAGCATACAATACAAAAAGGTAATAATTTCCATTAGCATCTGAAGCATAAGTTACCTGTATTCCAAGATCATCTCCTTGGCCTTCCTGAATTTCAGAAGCTACTGCGCCTGTTTTATCCAAAAAACTGTATCTGTCATAAGGGATACCGGTAGAAGGATTTATAGCATAATTTTTCATTTGGGCCAGTAACACATCGGCCGAATCATAAGCAGAACTTAAAGGATTTAATTTGGGAACCTGGTTATACCAATAATAAGTTGGTAGGTTGTTTGTAGAATCCCTGCCACCATCAACAAAACTTACCTGCATGATTCTGTACATCAGGTATGTTAGGGAATCAGCGTCGGATAATTGTGTGGTACCTGTAATTCCTGTGGAGCCTTCTGTATTGCCTTTATTCTTTTTGCAGGATGAAACAGAACCAATCAAAACAATACTAAAAAGGTACAGGTACAAATAATTCAGGATTGACTTTTTCATATAAATAGTTTTCAAATGACAAAGTAAGTTATTAAATGGGAAAATAGTATAATCATTTTATGAAATATTCACTTATTTTCAAATATGACGTAACATTAAAAAAATAGCTGCTCTAAGAAATTATGTACTATCCTTCACTTACTGTATTTTTATATTTTTGGAACCCATTTTATGAAATTATTATTTAGTGTTTGCCTCTTGATTGTGTGTATCAGCGCTTCTGCCCAGGTGAAGGATACTGTAAAAAAGAACAAGAGAAATTATGAGTCCATTTTTGCGAATGATGACACTCTTACCAAAAGTGATTATCTACAAAGTTTTGAAAAAATGTTTCAGGCACTTAACAAAGCCTCAGTAGTAGCTCAACCGGTATCGGAAATAACTTCCATTAATCTTAACATAGACGATGATGATTCGGCGCTTAGTATTATAAAGGACAGGTTTAACAATAATGAAAGAGCGTTAAATATCCGCAACCTGCAAATGTTCAATATTTTATTAGGACAAATACACAAAGACACAAAGGAATATGCAATTTCTCTAAATAAATATGACAGCGTTCTTGACGGAGTAAAGAAACAGATATTTGACCTGAGAAAAGATACGGTGATTCATCATATTTTCAGGGACTCTTCTTTGAAAGCCTTATTTAAACCACAAATTCAACAACTACGCACCAAATGGAGATATGCTGACAGCCTCATAAAAAAAGTTAACATATTAATTGATAATACCCTTGCGCGTACTTCTGACAACCTGATATCTACAGATGAACTTCAATTGCAAGGACAGCGACTGATGGATAGCACCGGATCGAGAGCATTCACTAAAGAAAGAAATTATTTGTGGCAAAGCAGGAAAACGACATTTCACAAATCATTTTCGCAACAATTTGGAAAAACAATTACCTCTGAAAAGGAAATTACCAAATATTATTTTTCGCATACACATAATCAGTTTTTTCTTATTTTGCTTTGCGGATTGATTTTTTTCCTTTGGGTTTTTTATAATTTCAAAAGCCTTAAAAAGCTCAACAGGTTAGATTCTACAGAATTATTTCACTTTAAGTATGTAAAAGCAATACCGATTTTTGCTTCCCTGGTTTTTATGTTAAACCTGGCTCCCTTATTTGATTTGAATGCGCCCTTTGTTTATATAGAATTTGTGGAGTTTTTAATGATGGTTGTACTTACATTATCTTTCTGGAAACGATTACCGCATAAATTATTTTTTTTCTGGATCATTTTTATTTTTTTATTTCTTTTCCAATCATTTTCAAGACGTCTCGGGCTATCATTTTATTTAAACAGATGGCTCTCTTTGATAATAAACAGCGCTTCCTTATTGCTTGGTGTCTTTGCTTTGGTTGCATTCAAAAGAAGATATAAAACTTATAAAATTTTATTTTTTGCTGCTATACTTTACGTGTTGTTTAATTTTCTTTCTGTGGTTTGTAATCTTTTCGGAAGAGTAACCCTTATGCAAATTTTTAGTGCAACCGGCACTTATGCCTTTGTACAGGCGGTTGCCTTGTTTGTATTTATTTACTCTATAACAGAAGCCTTTCTTCTTCAGATACAATCCAGCAGGATCAGAAAAAATTATCCTGAAAATTTTGATTATCCCGAAATCAGGAAAGGTATTTTGCGATTAATAGTTCTTTGGGCGGTCATCATCTGGTTAGTGGTTTTTACTACCAATCTCAATCTTTACTATGCTATTTCTTTCATAATTAAAATATTCCTTTCTTCGCCACGAATAATAGGAAGCTTTACTTTTACTTTTGGGGGAATAGCTTTGTTTCTTATCATCATGTGGGCGGCTAATTTTTTACAAAAATATATTGCCTTCTTTTTTGGAGATGTGAATGATGATGCTGCGTTTGATAATAAAAGCCAACGTTCAAGGCTCATGATCACGCGTCTCATATTGCTGGTTGCAGGATTCTTATTGGCTGTTGCTGCATCAGGACTTGCCATTGACAGGATTACTGTTATTCTCGGTGCATTAAGTGTTGGAATTGGCCTGGGGTTGCAAAACATTGTAAACAATTTTGTTTCGGGAATCATCTTAATATTTGACAGAACAATGCGTATAGGCGATACCGTTGAAGTTGGCGACAAAAAAGGCCGTGTAAAAGAAATAAGTATGCGATCCAGTACTTTGTTGACTCCCGATGGCGCCGAGGTGATTATACCAAATGGTGATATATTGTCTCACAATTTTGTAAATTGGAGCCTTAGCAATAATTACCGTAGAGTAGATCTTACTTTCTCAGTAGATCAACCGACGCTTACGGATGAAAATCAAACGGAAATAATGAATTTCATCAAATCTTCTCCGGATGTATTAGCTTCAAAAGAACCGGAAGTATTCATTGACGCTATCACTGCAGCTTCTACCCAATTAAAAGTATATTTCTGGTGCAAAGATGTGAACAAAGCCGAACAGGTACAAAGTGAAGTTTATAAATCTGTCTATAAATATCTGCAGGAAAAAGGAATAAAAATATTGTAAGAAAATTGTGGATGTGAAATAATAAATAAAATAATGATGGATCAATTAACGCTCGGAATAGTTACCAGGCTACAACATACACAATATGGCCCCGGAGTAATAGTTGGCGTCCGGTTGGCTACTTATCTTATTTCATTTATAAGCGATGGCATCAAGGAAATTGATAAGGATGATCAAAAACTGGAAGAAATTATTCCTGAAAAGGTTACAGTTGAACTTGAGACAACCAGCGATGTCGAAAAATCTTTATTGAAAATTTTAAGGCTTTGGAGTGATACTTCGGAAATAGTTCCACTTGGCGACAGATGGAAAGGAGGCACCATGTTATTGCAACCAGCCGATAAAACACAAAAGCCAAAAGAAATTCCGATTGATATTTTTTTTCACAAAATAGTAATGCTGCGCGACAGGCTGAGAGTAATGGAGCAACAGATCAATGCGCATAAAATTTTAAGCGATGAAGAAAAAGTAAATCTTCAGCAATATATTACGCGCATTTATGGAACTCTTACTACGTTTAATGTTTTATTCAAAAATAAGGAACATTGGTTTATAGGAGATAAGGGGAGTGGTGAATGATTACTATTGCTTTTGGGACTATTTTGGTTTAATAACAATTTTCTCATTGAATTCATCCGTTACATTCGCAAAAAATTTGCATGCATCGGCAAATTTATCGGCAGGAATGATGTTTTGAGATAACTGTAAGATGGTAACGGAAGTTACCGTGTTGGCCTTTTGGTCATACAAGTATTTTGTTTTAAATAATCCATAGTCGAATGAAAAGTTTTTAGTTTCCGGGAGATTTTCTACGGTATAATTTTCAGGTAAAAAATAAATGGTAGTATCTTTTTTAATAAAAGGAAAGGGGAAATAAAACGATTTGGTTCTATCTGCAGGTGATGGTAATTTTCCTTTCCACATTTTATAAATTCTTGGGTTCAAAAACATTTTGCTCCCGGCAGTAAAAGATGGAATATTTTCAATATCCATTTTAAAAGTTGATTGGGCCGAATCAGCATTACCGTTACTTTTAAAAACAAGATCATCCGGTTGCAAAAATCCCATGGTACTAACTAAATATTCTTTTTGTTCGTCATTTTTTTCATTGATCACATTTGTTATCAGATCTTCTTTATATTCTCCGGAAGTTTTGAGCATGCTTTCACTTTCACCTGATCCGTCTTCATTCAGTTTTACTTTTGTAGTTAATTCAAAAGTATTTTCCGATGCGTTGCCTTTTGGAGTGGATACCAGAACGCCGCCTGTTGGTGTTATCAGCAAAGCATTTCTGTTTTCTGTAAAACTTCCTAAAACTCCGGCATCTGAAAGGGGACTGGTACACTCAAGCCACATTGTATCTTTATTACCTGGCACACAAAGGATCTCATGGTTAAAAGAAAAATGAGGAAAATCCGGATCTACAGGCGCTTTATTATATTCTGCATTTATCAATGCCGGATAACTAACAATACCTACTGCATCAAGGCAAGCCTGCATATAATTGGTCAATGCTTTGCAATCGCCATATTTTTTACTATCTACAAATGCAGCATCAAATGGTTTAAGTCCTCCAATCCCAAGTTGGATACTTACATACCTGCAATTTGCCTGCAAATATTTATATATTTTTTTAATTTTTTCTTTATCGTTCGATTCGTTTTTAACCATCTCTCTCAAAATTGATTTGGTTTCGTCAGAGAGATTGATGGACCCTTTGGAAAGTTGACTATACCAAATACCAAAATTTTTCCAGGAAGTCATATCGCCTGCGTATCCATCCATTGAAAATTGATTGGGGCTTATCAGAATGGCGGGAAAATTGCTTTCATAACTTACCGATCCTTCTTCATAATCTATAGCATCCAGATCTTTTACTTCCCATGTATAAATTTTATCTTTCCCTTTTTCCGAGATAGCCGGTTTGATGGAAATATCTTGTGGCTTGTATCGCAAATCAAGATCAGAAGGAATATTTACGGTGTAACTTGATTGTTCCACAGATTGTTCCGGTATTTCAATCCTGTAATCAGGATAATTTAATGTGCCTTTGTAATTGAACTCATAATCGTATTGTACAGTAATCGGGTAGGAGGGAGCGCTCACTCTGAAATAATATATTTTACCATCCGGGACCAACCCATCTCCCGTTGCTTTCGAATTGATTTCTTTCATTTTGTATTTATTAACCTGCTTTCCCTGAGCATCAAATACTTTTATTTCTGCATCCGTAAGCTTGCGAAATTGGTCGGAATATTCATAAAAATAAAGTGCATCTTCACCCTCCGCATCTAAAACTGTGAAAACCTGGTGTATTGTAAGTTTGGCTTCATTAATATCATACACATCAAAAGTGATATTCTCTTCCCTTTTTATACTATGAGCATCACCCCTAAGATCAGCGGGAATAGAGGTAGCGTCCAAAGCGTTTATTTGAGAAAAACAGGGTTGAATAAAGAAAACCGATAAAAGAAGAAACCAAAAAAGCTTCATCAGGAGTTAGTTTTTTTCTTAATTACAATTTGTTCATTTAAAATGCTGAATAATTTTTTATAAAATTCCTGTAAAAGCGGATAGTCCTTTGCCTGGTAATAGGATTTACCGAAATCGAGTGTAATCCTATATTCAACCGAGTTGCTATTTGCCTGTAGCAACCGGGTTAATATGATACTCGTATCAGGCATGATCATTTTAATATTTTTTGGAAGGGCATCAAATTGATAATTATCCGGAATAAAAATTGTACCCGTAATGCTAAAGGATTGTTTATAATTAAATTCAATATCAGTATATCTTTGATTGGCAATAAAAGGATTTTTATCTAACCCCTGGAAAAGATTAATTGTAAAATATTCATAATCACCAGAAGAATTTACGGGCATTGAGAATTCGAATTTCTGTGTCAATGGCTTTGAATCATCATTCTGCCCGCTAACTTCCATATTGTCAATCTTTAATCCATTGTATGCTTTTGAATAATAATCATTGAAAGAGCTTTTATCTTCAACCCATCTTTTTACCATCGGATTTTTCGCATAATCATAACTGTAAACAGTAGCGTTTCCAGTCATAGTATTCTGTGGAGTAATTTGTGCAATCAGAGAAACCGTATTTTTATAAATATCCTTATCACTGGATAATGTTATCCATCCTCCGTTATTGGCATCTACAATAAATCCCTCTGAATTTAATACATCGTAAGGTATCATTGATGCGGGATTGTATTTATCCGCAGCATTCAGGATATATTTTTTTTCTCCAATTACAACGCAAGCCATGGCATTATTGAATTGTTGAAGAAAGGGGTACAGTGTATTTACTTCTCCGTTATCTTTAGTGCTCACCAGTAGCGGATAGGCTGTAAGCCCTTCATCTCTTAAAAGATTGATCAGAATGAGATTGATTTCAGAATTGCTTCCTGATTTTTTATCCCAGGCCGATTTTATTCCGTTCATTGAATAGATTCTTTCTTTGCCATCCCAATTCATGTTTCTGCGCACATAATCATAAATTATTTTCATTTTATTATAATCGTCCGTTACATTTTTCAATGAATCATCAAGTTCCTGTGTGTGAGGAATATTTTTTTTAAGTTGTACACCAAAATCATCATCTTCTAATAGATCCTGTGAAAGTTTTGGCCAGGTAGATCTTACATCTCTTACATCTCCGTTTCCATAATCTATTTGCGATAACTGAAATATTACTCTTTGCAAATAATCTTTCACTGCACCCATATATGGTTCTTCCCGCAATGCAGGAACATTTCTTAAAATATAGGTTTTTTCGACAGAATTGTAAGAAACCTGGTCATTACCGTAAAGTCCGTTTTCGTGAACAATATCACTTTTCTGTTCCACATTCTGATAGGCCAATAGCTGTGTTGTAAATCTGAATATGGAAGGAACTAATATTTTATATTCGCTAAGACGGGTAGGAATATCATCCTGGAAAAGCCAATCATCGAGGTTGGCTATAGATTTTTTTCTGTCAGTATATTTATACTCTATTACACTGCCGACTTTTACGTCAGGCAACGAAAAAAAAACTTCAGAATATTGGTTATCTATCTTTTTAATGTAAATCGAGGATTTCTCTAATTTGGAAACGACAATATTTCCTGAATTATCAAGATTATAAGTAATTCCCGAAATGCCGTTAATAAGTTCGTAGTTTGATTCGCTGTAAAATTTTATTTTAATATTTGCCTCATCAAGCCCGCTTTCTTTCAGGATTTTAACTCGCTCCCTTCGCTCAGTAAGTATATTAAAATCTTCTCCGGAAATTGTATAGCGCACATCTCCATAAGAAAGCAAATTATAGGCTTCGGCATCTTTATCAAATTCACATTCTTTTAATTGAAGGTCGGATTTGTCAATTTTTCCGTAATCAGGTATTCCTTTTTCTGCTAAAATGAGTAAAGAGTTAAATAATAGCAGGATGGTAAGTCCATATTTTCTCATGGGAAAATTAGTTTGGTTTGGGTATGTGAAAGTAAATAAATATTTTAAATCGTAGTTTTTTTGGGTGTATTTCAAATTTTCGCAATTAAGCTGCGGGTTTTACCAATTCTTTTCTGCTAAGAGCCACAATTTTTGACCACTGGTTATTTTTCTTTGTCACTCGCAGATTGAGTATATGCTGAGCACCCGGCTTGGTCCACCTTTGCC
>DATKQQ010000035.1:0-4605 GCA_035532615.1 Hanamia sp. | reverse complement strand
AAAACATGGCATCCAAACCATATCGGCAGCCTTGTGTGTTTGGAAGCAGGAACTGAAACCATTTTTAACAACCGTCAACAAAAAAAGCATAGATGAACAAAGCAAGGAACTGAACATTATTGAGTCACATTTTTTAAATGCTCGAAAGCAAATCCACAACATATCAAATCTTTACGGCCTGAAAATAGCAAGCTGAAAAAAGTGACAATTTGTTTGCAATTTTTTTTGCCTAAGCGCCTAATCAAGCATTGATAATGCAAAAGCAATAAACCTTTTTTAGATTATTTTAAAGATGTTTGTATGATTACTAATTGAGAAAATATCTATGTGTGTTGTATATTCGTTATAGGTGCTTATGAACTAACAGTGCAATTAGAGGTTCTCGTTACAACTGGGCGGAAAATGAGATCAACTCACGAAAGGGAAAAAATAGCATTCTTTATTAGCACAGGTTTGAGAAGTTGATTAACTTTAAAAATTAAAAACTATTATGAATATAAATGATAAAAAGGAATCTGTACTTCAAAAGCTTCAGTCAACTACAGATGAGCAATTGATTGAGGAAGTATATAAAGTATTGTATCCTGACGAAGATTTTAAAAGTATTTCTGTGGATAACCTCCCTGAAGAATTGCAAAACAAAATAAGCCGTGCATTAGAGGACTATAAAAGCGGACGATACATTACTCATGAGCAAATGAAACAAAAAGTAGATCAATGGCTTACCAGATAGTATGGACTGCGGAGGCAGAGGATGATTTTAAAAAAATAATTTTATATCTGAAAGAAACATGGTCAGTTCAATCTTCTGAAAAATTTATTGTGCAAACCTATAGAAGATTAGAAAAGCTGGTTGCAATGCCTTCAATAGGAAGATCAACATCTCAGCAATTAATTTATATATATAAGTTGGATCGAAAAAATGCGTTATTCTTTTCTATAGAAGAAAATTATCTTATCCTGTTAAGTATTTATCCTTACAAAAAGGATATTTCCAAAAGTAAATATTATTGATCCAAAAGGAGGCATAATTTGTGCACTGGCGCTGCAATTGGGTAACCTATTTTAATTTAAACTCTTAAAAATAAGCATGAAACATTTACTTTCAACAATCCTCTTTTCAATCCTTTTTTTTCACTGCTTAAAAGCGCAAAACACTTCAGATACCAACGGCAATTTTGAGGTAACCCTATTTAGTAACGGATATGTGTATCCAGAATCAGAAAGTTGGGGATCTGATAATATTTCAAAACAAGGACTGGTAAATTGGAATGATGCCGGAATGTTTACCCGTACATTTTTTTATCCGCAGCATTCAGGTAAAATCCAGGTATCCCTGAAACTAAAATCTCCCGATGACAATAGTAAATTGAAAGTACAATTAGACAGTACCGGTAAAAGCTATGAAATAAATGTAAAGAAAAGCGATAATTTTGTTATTGTTCCCGTTGGTACTTTTTCAATTCCGGATGCCCGTTACCATTATATTCAAATAAATGGAATCAGTAAAACAGATAGTAGTTTTCCTGACATAGAATCTGTGGTCATTTCCGGCCCCGCTGCAAAAGATTTGAAATTTAATTTGAGCGAATACAAAAGTGCACCTGCTACTCACTTGTGGTATCAATATCCCAAAGACAGTACTATCGCGTGGTTTTATAATGAAGTAACCATACCGGTTGGAGTAAATTCTCCTAACGCCTATTACATGACGAATGGATTTAGCGGAGGCTATTCTGGTATTCAATTAAACTCCCCTACAGAAAGAAGATTTATCTTTTCTGTTTGGAGTAATTATAGCACTAACGATCCAAAAGAAATTCCTGCTGATTATGCGATTACATTGATCAAAAAAGGAAAAAATGTTTTCACAGGTGAATTTGGCAATGAAGGGTCAGGAGGCCATAGCCACCTAGTGTATCCATGGAAAGAGGGTGTTACTTATAAAATATTAATCGGCGCAAAACCAAAAGGCGATCATACCATTTATTCCTGCTATTATTTGACAATTAAGCCAGTCCCACAAAACATCAGCGTTATGATTATGGAGCAGGCGTAGAAGACAACAAGTTTTATATGTTTACCGGAGGTTTTAAAGAAATGAATAATCTCGCTCCAGGTTCGATTATAGAACGCAAAGCAAATGGAGTGTCTCCTGATATTGATTTTTCGACTTTACCTGATAAGTAAATTTTTAAAACTTTTGGAAAATTTAGGACTTTCTAAAAGTTAAACATCACCAACGTTACGACTATGACGCAGGATTAGAAAATAACTTTTTTTATATGGTTACTGGTGGTTTTAAAGAAATGAATAACCTTGCCCCGCGTACCATGATAGAACGTAAACCAAATGGCGTGCATCCTGATATTGATTTTAATAATTTACCGCAATAATTTCCTGTAGAATGAACCGCTTTAGTGTTGTTTTTATTTTCATTTCGATTTTTAATGGTGCTTTTGGCTAATCAAGGATATCCGGAAATCAAGTTACGGATTGGCAGTTATCACAATTCTTTTTTTAGAAAAATATTTTTTGGAAATCTCAAACTTAAGAACTGGTTCGAGAGGCCACGAACCAAGGTGGGGGACATTATAATATTATTCCTTCGGCAGAACTTTCAACGTCGTGCGCCAGTTGAAACCAAGGGTTTGAATTCAGGCGCATATATAGAAATCCGGATTATTTATTTGTTTACTATCATTAAATTAAAATCCTTCAATGAAATATATATTCTCGTTACTTCTTATCGCGGTATTTCATTTTGCCTATTCACAAATAAACTATCCTGGGAACCCTCCCGGAAAAGCAAAAGCGACTAAATCGTCCAATGAAATATCTTTGGAAAACAATGCAGTAAAAATGGTTTTTCAAATCAAAGGAGATCACATTCGTCCGTTAAGTTTTATGGATAAGGCAAATCACCATACACTTAACCTGCTTCCATTAAATTGGTTTGAATTGAACATGCAGGGTGGAAAAGTTATGTCTGATAAAGACTTTCACTTTTTAAATAAACCTATCATAAAATCAATTGCTATACAAAAAAGAAGTGCGAGATTTTCCGATCATCTTCCCGGGAAAATGATTGAAGCTTCGTTCGTAAACCCATCAACAGGACTCAGCATAAAATGGGAAGCAATCTTGAGAGACGGTTCCAATTATATTAAACAAAAATGGGCATTTCATACCAAAGATTCTTCATCCATCATAAGGTACACCATGCTGGAAGTGACCGCTGGTGCTACCATCCAGGAAGGTACGGTGGATGGCTCGCCATTGGTTTCAAAAGAAATGTTTTTTGCATTGGAACATCCAATGAGCAAAAATGAAATCAGTAAAGAAAAGGCTGTTTCTTATCTGCCCTGGCAAAATGCCTTGCAACATTCTGATAGCCTTATTTCGATGGGCTAACTGTATTGCATTCGAATATTTTGAAAGTGGGAAATGCATTTACTTTTGGAAATTATAGTACAGTTGACAGAACAGTTCAAGAATCTCCGAGTGATCCTACTTTTGTTAACGAATATGGAAGATACTTATCAAGTGAGGCCGAAGGTCCTGGATATTTATTCCTTACAGCAATCCCAAATGGGATGCACAACATTAAATGGTTAAATGGTGGGCGTGCATGGGGGAACGATGATGCAAGTTCCATTAGAGCAAATGCCAGGTCTTTTATTTACTTTTCTAAATATTATGGTGGTTATGGAACAACCTTGGCTCCGGGTCCCAATTATTGGAATTTTGCCGACGGTCTATATGGTGGCGATCCTTTACCAGGTTACATGCAAGATTTGCCTTTTACAGATCCTGAAAATCAAGCTGCATTGCATCGTGATGAAAACAGATACTAAAATTAAAAACATCTAAATTTACATTATGAAATTTTTATTTTTATTACTCTCTGTGATTTGCATTTCATCTACCTGCACAAAAAGTAGAGTTTCCACTGCCTTTTTCATAAAAAATAATTCCTCTAAAACCGTTAATTATGCATGGTCTGATAAATACCCCGATACGTCTCTTACCAAAATTCTGTATCAGATACCGATTGACCCTCTCCAAACCAAAGGTCCTTTTTATTATTCTGTATCGCCAGGTTCAGGAATTGTAGAAATATTTCTATTCGACAGCATAACTGTTGTTTCAAATCCATGGGATAGTATAACGGAAAAATATATGATACTTAAGCGTTATGATTTAACGATTGACAGTATAGATAAAATGAATAGAATTGTTACTTATCCATAGTAATTATTTAATAGATTAGTTGAAACTAGCTAACGAATAAAACAAAATTAAACTAAGCCAATGAACAAAGCCTTTTGTCTTCTTATATTTTTACCGCTGACCTTAGATTGTCATGCTCAAAAACATGAATCTAAATTCTCTGCAGAAATATCAATTGGGCCTTCCTTGCCAGTTGGTAAGTTTGCAGATAAATCTGTCTCAAAAGATACAGTTACAAATTTACCCGGCAGGGCTAATGTGGGAATCGCATTAGCAATTGCATTCAATTACCGGGTTAGTAAAATTTTTAGTGCAATACTTTTAGTTGGAGGCCAACAAAATAAGCAGAACGTTCAATCTATGAATAACTAT
>DATKQQ010000034.1:0-25843 GCA_035532615.1 Hanamia sp. | reverse complement strand
GCTGATGGAGATGGAGGAGATGAAAATTTGAAAGATTATCCGATACAGGCAAATACAGAACTCACAATACGTAGTGTATTGAATAATACCATGCTCTACCAGGAAGGATGGGGCGTTGATAAAATCAAACATTCATTAACTTATTCAGGTGGTCAAAGCCGCGGCCATGTTCGTTCCTACGCCCCTGCCAGGTTATTAGGATTTAATGGATTTAGCCCTTATGCATTACCAAATGTTATTGAAGTTGCGGAAGGTATTCCCTTTATTCAATTGACAAATTGGAGCGAAGAAGCTCTTTATGCATTAAAAGGAGAAATAACAGGTAGAGGAGTAAAAGCTATTACAGGTATTGATATGCCGGTATTTGAAAAGCGTAGGTTTCAAAGAGGTGCAGTTTCTGAAAGCGCATTTAAACAATTGTTCCCTGGAAATGAAATGGAATACAGGTCATATTTTCATTCGCTTTATGCATAACAATAAGGAAATCGAAAAACTTCGTCCTCCCAAAAACTCTTTAGATCCTAATATTCCGTATCATTTCCTGCGTGAGGAGGAACCCGACAAGGAAGGCAAACTGCAAGCGGTGAATACTATATTTCTCACCAGTAAAGAATGCTCTTTTAAATGCCTGATGTGCGATCTATGGAAAAATACTCTGAGTGCTCCGACGCCACCGGGAGCTATTTTAAGACAATTAGATTATGCGCTGGAAAGATTACCTGAAGCGGATGTAATTAAGCTTTACAATAATGGTAATTTCTTTGACCAGAAGGCAATTCCTCCATCAGATTACCAGGGAATTGTTGAGCGATTGAAGTCTTATAAAAGGATTATAGTGGAAAATCATCTTAAGCTTTGTGGGGATATTTGTGTGGAATTTAGTGAAAGGATTAATGGAACACTTGAGATAGCCATGGGCCTTGAAAGTATTCACCCTGATGTTTTGCCAAAATTGAATAAACAAATAACTACTCAAGATTTTAAAAATGCCGCAACCTTTCTAAGGAATCATGATATCGATGTTCGTGCTTTCATTCTTTTAAATCCACCATACCTTACAGACAAAGAAGAGAACATTGAATGGACATTCAAATCTGTCCAGTTTGCTTTTGATAGTGGAGTTGGTTGTTGTTCTATTATTCCGACACGATCAGGAAACGGGATAATGAAAGTACTTCAAAAAGAGGGAAATTATGTTCCGCCAACACTGGATGCATTGGAAGAAGTATTTGAACGCTCACTTGCATTACAGAAGGGCCGGGTATTTGTTGATACCTGGGATATTGGTTTTCTTTCCAAATGTTCAATTTGCTTTGAAGCCAGGAAACATCGTTTGGAAAGTATGAATTTAAATCAGAAAACTTACCAGCCGATAGCCTGTAGCTGTCATGGGAACCATGTCTGAAATCGCCGAAAATCAATATGACATTTTGATTGCAGGTTCTGGTTTTGCCGGATCTCTAGCTGCTTTGATTTTTCATAACATGGGCTTTAAGGTATGCCTTATTGAAAAAGGACAACATCCACGTTTTGCCATAGGCGAATCTTCCACACCCATAGCGGATATTATTTTACGTGAACTGGCATTGAAATATAACTTGCCCTGGTTGCAAGATTTTTCAAGATATGGAAGCTGGCAAAAATCACATCCTGAAATTGTTTGTGGACTGAAAAGAGGATTTAGTTTTTTCAAACATTATCCGGGAGAAAAATTTGCAACAGACTACAATCATAAAAATGAACTTCTTGTTGCTGCAAGCTCAGACGATATACAATCAGATACGAACTGGTTACGTTCGGATTTTGATGCTTTCCTCGTAAATAAAATAAAAGAAACTAATATTACCTATTTTGATTTTACAGAGATTGTTTCAGCAAAAAGAGATGAGCAATGGGAATTTCAAACTTATCGTTTAGCAGAGATTATTTCCATGCATGCTTCTTTTTTTATAGATGCTAGCGGTGGAGATGGATTGCTCAAAAAAATTATGGGCGTCACATCGTCATCTGATGGATTTTTGACGGATTCATTCGCTTTGTTTTCTCACTTCGACAACGTTCCAAGGTGGACTGAAATGCTGCAAAAGGATGGTATTCCAACAAAAGATTTTCCTTACAATCCGGACAACTCAGCACTTCATCAAATACTTGACGAAGGTTGGTTATGGCAACTTCGGTTTAATGATGGACGCACCAGTTTGGGTTTGGTGCTTGATAACCATCAGCCATCTTTCAAAAATATACAAACAGAAGAGATATGGAATCATATCATAGAAAAATATCCTTCTATAAGTAAAATAACAGAAGGCGCTTCACTCTCACCACAACCGGGAAAGATTATCAGGTCAGGAAGATTACAAAGGAAAGCAGAACAATGCTACGGAAAAGGATGGGCAGCCCTTCCGAATACTGCAGGTTTTGTGGATCCATTATTTAGTACCGGTATTGCTCATTCACTTTCGGGAATTAAAAAGATTGCCGATATCTTTTATCATAACAGGAAGAATGAGAATTTACTTTACCTGGGTTTAAAAGAATATGAAAAGAAAATTTTCGAAGAATTAAAATTAATGGATCTGCTTATTTCAGGAAGTTATAAAACAATGGCTCATTTTGATCTGTTCAATGCCTGGTCTATGCTTTATTTTGCTACTACTATCGCTTACGAGCAGCGCCTTCTGAAAGGGGAACTTCCCGGATATTTTCTTAATGCTGATAGCTTGTTTATCAGTGATATTGTACAAAAATCTTATTCTGATTTATTGGAAATAATAAAACAAAAAGAACCATCCGTCGAAGATATCAGTAGGTTTACTCAATTGATAAGGGAAAGAATAAAGCCTATTAATACAGCAGGTTTGCTTGATCCTTTATTCAAAAATATGTATCATCATAGCGCAGCAACTTTGTAAAATACATTCAGTCTTTACTGTGTGTCACTTACCTGAACAACATTTCACTTTGACAAAAAAATATAGTTTCTAAATATAGAAACATTCTGTACCTTCGCAGAAACTAATTCAATTGCAATATTTTCAGACACGATTTTTAGAAGAGACGGATAAATTCATTGCAAGGCTTGAACCAAAAGCAGCAAGAAAAGTTTTTTATGACATTGACCTTGCTGAACAAAGCAATGACCCGAGATTATTCAAAAAATTGAAAAAAGAAATTTGAGAATTCAGAACAAAGTTTGGTGGAAAGGAAATACGCTTACTTGCATTTTGGGACAAAGAAGATGAAACAGAAACTTTGGTTATGGCAACGCATGGCTTCATAAAAAAGGGTGGCAAAGTGCCTGAAAATGAAATTGAAAGAGCCGTTAACATCAGGAGAAAATATTTTGAAAATAAACATAAAAAATAATATTATGGCAAAGACAGCAATGAAATCATATTCTCTGGCTGAAATGAAAAACAAGTATATCGGTAAAAAAGGAACACCAGATAGAGATGAATACGAATATGAACTTCGCATGGACGTTTTGGGTCGAATGATAAAAACTGCAAGACAAGAACGCAATCTGACACAAGAACAATTAGGTGAACTTGTTGGTGTTCAAAAGGCACAAATTTCTAAACTTGAAAGCAGTGCAAACAGTGCTACAATTGATACGATCTTAAAAGTGTTTAAAGCATTAAAAGCTGACATTCATTTTAATGTTACACTTGAAAACCATCATTTACAGCTTATGTGATGGGACCGGCGAACGCACAATATCGGTAAATAATACAGGTATCGAAATGCAAATGCTGAATTTTAGTAATTCTGTTGTGTTTTAGTGCAAAAATTGGATGAAGAATTCCCTTTACTGCCGAACAGTAAAACGATAGAAAAAAAATCATTCAGATCTATTTTCAATCCCTAATCTTACAGCATTTATAAAATCATAATCGCTTACTTTCCGCGTGTTATATTTTTTCTGGTATTCCCTGTGAGCTTTATCTGTAGGATATCTAACGTTCTTACCATAAGGGTAGGAGGGCATCGCATGAAAAGGTAGCGGAGCCACAGTTTGCCCATAAGCTGTATTCAGATCGCCATCTTTCACCCATCCTTCACTGTAAATAAGAAAATCTCTCTTCCAGCCTTTTGGCAAGAGTGGTGCATCTTTAGCATCAAAATTTATAGACACCTGGTCTCCCGAATTGGCAATAATATACTCATCATCTGCTTTCTGTAACAAAGGTAACACATCTCCATAACGGGTGTAATAACCAGTAAGATCTCTCCATTTTTGTCCTTTAGAAACATTATAGTAATTAAACCATTGAGGTCCATAAGGGCCGCCTTTCTGATAAGAGGATGAATAGCCCCGGTAATGTAAATCCGCACTTACCATTTTCAAATCATGCATTTTTACTGGCGCTTTTACATGTCCGGTTGAGAAAAATATATGATCCCAATAAATTTGCATGTTGGTGCGGATTCTTACCCTCCTATCATCAGGAGTTAAAAATTTACCGGAAAGATTCACTATAACCATTTTATCTCTTCCCATCGGATAACCTATATCTTTTATTACGGTTTGCCATTTTCCTTCTTTATTAATTACCTGCAAAGAAGGTGGGTGCACCTGCCATTTTTTAGTTTGAGTAAGTTCCGTGTTAATACTGGCGTCTGTTGGGAAAATCCATCCTCTCAAAAACAAATGCAATTTGTTGGCTTCTGCTTTCTTCCCCAGATCTAAAATCAAATCATGCTCTTTAGCAACTCCCTGGAATTTTCCTAATGAGAAATTTGATACATATTGAAAATCATATTTACTGATTTTCGGCATCACATTATTTCCATAACCATCAGTAGCAGAAACGGGTAAATGTTCATGAGATACCACGTAAACTTTTCTGCCAGGGTAAGGCGGAGCCACAAATCGCTCGTCAACAAAGGCGTTCACAGAATCAGGATGATCTACTGCCACAAGTTCTGCTTTATCAAGATAAACTGCTTCCCATAATTCCTCGGAAATTTTTATAGAATAAAGACCGTCTTTGGGTTTCAACTTTTCTCCGGGAATCAAAAGATATTCTTTTGAAGGATTGGAATATGCAAAAGTGGTATCAGTTCCATGAATGGCAACAGGTATGCCGAGAGCACTTCTCCATAACATGTCTTTCAGGAATTCATATTTTTTACCGTTCCAGGTAAACAGGAAAGGACAAGAACCTTTCAATTCCGCCTCTTCTAAAGTTCTTTGTTTACGTGTAGGATCATTAATTGTTTGAGCAACTCCGTTGGGCCATATAATACGCAAAACATCAAGCTTGGTTCTTTTGCCCACTCCAAACTCAACAAGAGGCCCTTTAACTGTTTTCATTTGATATAAGTTGCCTGCTTTTAATTCCACCTGCGCTCCAATCCCCAACCTGTTATTTTTACTGTTGCCAAATGAGAGCCCTGTAAGCTGAACCTGTACGAAATTGTTATAATTGCCGCCATCGTTTCTTGCTAAACGGATCCCATTCGGCCCGGCGAAAAAAATGTCTCTGTCGCCATCAAAATTATAATCTGCAATTCCAAAATGATATGCCTGCATCACATTTTCAGGGAACAGGTTACTAACATCGCTAAATCCTTTTGAGCCATCATTATGAAACAATCGTATTCCTCTTTTTGAGCTGTCCTTGTTAATACCTGCCACCAGTATGTCTTTATATCCATCATTATCATAATCTATAAAACTAACCTGGTGAACTTTTATGCCATTTAGAGATTTACTCATTTGATCAGATGCCAGAACATCAGGTACGAAATGATGATTACCATCATTTTTAAGCAAAGTGCATTTTCCATTAGGGCCACCTGCAATAAAAATATCTAACATTCCATCATTGTTGTAATCTCCAAAGGCAACTGCGGTGCCTGCATAATCAGGATTTTGTAATCCAACAGAATCTCTAATATCCTTAAAACTGGAATGCCTGTTATTATTGAATAATTCAACTTTGCCATCATTGGTTACACCAACAATATCCAGGTCGCCGTCATTATCCCAATCGCCAAAATCCATATCTATCGTACCTTGTTTATCCCCGACAAGACCCATAGCGGCTGCATTTTCAGTAAAAGTTCCATCTCCGTTATTGCGGAAAAATTTGTTACCCCCTTTTTGAGCCACATACATATCAAGATCGCCGTCCTGGTCAAAATCTGCAAATAATATTTTAGTTACATTCGAAACATTATGCAATCCGATATCCTCGGTTATCCTGGAAAAAGTGCCGTCTCCATTGTTTTTATAAACGAGAATCCCATTTGTGGTAGCTATAAAAAGATCCTGGTATCCATCATTATCATAATCTGCAAAGGTGGCATATAAATCCTGTCCTTTATGTTCAATACCGCCGGTAACTTTACACTCTTTGAAAGCTCCCATTTGAATGGCTGACAAAGAACATTTGGAAGAAGTAGCTCCCGGAGTCAGATAACTTGAATACAAATACATATTTCCCTGTGCATCGTAATCAGCAACAGCTATTACCGCATTTTCAGCTTTCAGATTATTTCCAATAGTGTATCCGGGTATTTCCGGAACATCTGTAAACTTAAGCGGGGCGTTAAATGAATTATTTTCGTCAGTATTGGATGATTGTGGATTACCAAGGGTTGAAACAGGGATGTTAGTGTCGAAACTAAAATACCCTGCCACCATCTTCGGGATTTCAATATTCTCAATTCCGGTAGCATATTCAGGAGTTATTTTCATCAGGCCGTGAAACTGCTTTAAATAAGGTATTGCCTGGGTTGGTTTATTAGCATCCAATAATGAAGCGGCTTTTTGGTAAGAATTTTCTGCAGCATCTGAGAAACCGGGTGCAATTTTTTTCACGCTTTGCAAATAGAACAAGGAAGAATCCGTTTTGCTTTCCCCTGCAAAAAGTTCCGCTAATTGAAG
Source organism: Hanamia sp. (assembly GCA_035532615.1). Classification (GTDB taxonomy): domain Bacteria; phylum Bacteroidota; class Bacteroidia; order Chitinophagales; family Chitinophagaceae; genus Ginsengibacter. The sequence continues at coordinate 18,948 of DATKQQ010000034.1, read as the reverse complement.
GCGTGGAACTATATTGGCAGGCACCAGGTTTTGTACTTTAAGCAAATAGTATTTTTGTAATCCCCGGGTTGAATCGGAATTGTCAAGCTGTGCTAATTGATAATAAGCAATTGCGTTTTTAGAGTCTTTTGCAAGAATTTCCTGTAATTCTTTTACCGCGTTTTCTTTATCATTTTTCAGGCTATACGCTTCAGCTAACAACAACATTAGGTCTATATTATTGGGTTTAATTTTCAAACCTTCTATACAAAGGTTTTCTGCATCGTCATAATTTTTTTGCAATAAATATAGCCTTGTGAGACCGATGTAGGTAGAGCTATCCTCCGGATGCATTTTTATAGCTTGCTGAAAAGCTGCTACCGCTTCGTCAAGATGGTTTTCGGAAAGATATAATAATGCAAGCCCTTTGGGGTTGTTACTTGTTTTTATACTATTTTGCTTTGATTTTTGGTTGCAACCTGCAACCAACAGAATAATTACAAGGCAAATAAGTAAAGTTGGAAAATAATTTTTTGGGGAATGAATCAATGAAATCATTTTTTAGGTTATGCACCGCTTTAAACGCGGATGTTGTAAAAAGGTAAAATTAAGAATTATCTTTTGCCTAATATAAAAAGCCCGATTTATTTTTTAACTTGCAATAGAGAAACACTTTAGCAGATATGTTTAAAAATTCGTGCTTAAATTTATATAAGAGGTCACATTTATGAGCTGGCAAAAAAAAATAGCCCAAATAATAACTATCATAATTTTTGTTGCCTTGTTGATAGGCACTGCGTTACCTTCCAGGCAAAAATTATTTCATGAAAGAGATGAAGCTAAACAAAAAGAGCTTTCCTTAGAAAAATATGGCTTTTACCTGGAACCTGATAATAAAGAAGCTGGTATCAATTTCAAACATTCCTCTCCTGATTTGGATCCTAAACTGAAAAACATTGCTCCTCAAATTGCCTCCATGGGCGCATCTGTTTCCATTGTTGATTTTGATAACGACGGGTGGGATGATATCTATTTTACTAATAGCAAAACAGGAAGTCAGAATGCTCTGTATCGAAACATGCATAATGGGAAATTTGAAGATGTGGCCCCTGAAATGGGTGTAGCCGACCTAAACGAAAAAGGCACCGGCGCTTCAATGGGCGCTGTTTGGGGCGATTATGATAATGATGGTTACGAGGATTTGCTTGTTTATAAATGGGGGAAGCCTGAGTTATTTCATAATGTTGACGGCAAAAAATTTGTAAATGTAACTGCCGGAAGCGGCCTGCCTGATTGGGTCAACGCAAATACTGCTATCTGGTTCGATTTTAATAACGATGGTTTGCTCGACCTTTTTATCGGTGGCTATTACAATGAAAAGTATGATTTGGAAAATCTTACTACGACTAAAATAATGCCCGAAAGTTTTAGATATGCCAATAACGGAGGCAGAAATTATCTTCTGGAAAACATGGGCAATGGAAAATTTAAAGATGTAACTGAACAATACGGCCTGACTTCCACAAAGTGGACATTGGCAGCCGCTTCAGCCGATTTTAATGGTGATGGATACCCTGATTTATTTATAGCAAACGACTACAATGTAAACGAATTATATATCAATGATAAGGGAAAAAGATTTACAGAAGTAGGAAGGCAGTCCGGAATTGGGAATATCCCTAAAAGTGGAATGAGTGTATCTTTTGGAGATATTGATAACACCGGCTTGCTTGGTATTTATAACACGACAATTACTGAAAATGGAATTTTAATTCAGGATAATAATTATTGGCAACCTGAAAGCGGGCAAACTAATAGCACAATTCCGAAGTTTGTAAATTTAGCACAGATTGCGGGTATTAATAATGCGGGATGGAGTTATGGTTCGCAGTTTGGAGATTTGAATAATGATGGGTTTATGGATCTGTATGTAGCAAATGGATTTATTTCCGCGAAAAAGAACACCTCTTATTGGTATGATTATTCAAAAGTTACCGGAGGCAATAGTTCCATTATCAAAGATGCCGCAAATTGGCCTGACATGAAAGGTAAAAGCCAATCCGGCTATGAGCAAAACAAAATATGGTTAAACCAGGGTAATGGAACATTTAAAGATGTATCCAATGATGTTTGCCCTTATGCTACTTACGATAGCCGGGCTGTTGCTATGGCTGATTTATGGAACGCCGGCACCCTGGATGTGATCGTAGCAAATCAAAACAATATCCCCATTATTTATAAAAATGATTCCGGAAATCACAATCATTGGATAGAATTTGATTTACGCGGAACCTTGAGTAATGCTGATGCTATTGGAGCGAAAGTGGTGGTAGAATGGGGAAACGAAAAACAAACCCAGACAGTAACTGCCGGATTAGGATTTGCATCACAAAACTCACACAGGCTTCATTTCGGCCTGGGCAAAAGTACCAAAGTAAACAAAGTTCTTATTTACTGGCCATCAGGGGAAGTAACTAATATTGCCGATCCTCAAATTGATAAACTTCATATTATTGTAGAAAGTAAAAAAAAGTAATAACCTGATTAATTATAACATCAAGATTTTAAATCATTCCAAATATGCCATGGCTTTCTAAAAGTACAAAAGGTTATTTTCAATACGTTCCCCCGGCGTTTATCACACTGCTACTAATAATTGGACAGTTAAGTTTCGGAATGCTGGAAAACTATACAAGCCTTGTGGCATCTGTGTGTGCGGCCGTTGTTACTGAAATTATATTAGCAAGGCTTCTTCTGGGAAAATGGAAAAATATTTCGAGCGCTTATATCAGTGGAATAAGCGTTGGTATTTTAATCCGCTCCACCATGATCTGGCCTTACGTAATTACAGCAGTTCTTTCAATCATGTCTAAATATGTTTTAAGATATAAAGGAAGACATTTATGGAATCCTTCTAATTTTGGCGTTTCCTGGATGTTGTTTATGGCTCCGCTGGATGTAGCCGGATTGAGCATTCAATGGGGAAGTAATTTTTTAGGGCTCGCAGTAATTTGGATATTGGGCCTGGCAATTGTTTACCAGGCAAAGAGACTTCATGTTACGGTCACTTATGTAATAAGCTTTTTGATCCTTGCATATGTGCGAAGTCTTCTCGTGGGGGATACTTTTCTTGCAGAGGTATCACCTTTAACCGGTCCTATGTACCAGCTATTTATTTTTTTTATGATTACAGATCCGGGGACTTCTGTATCCACAAAAAGGGGTAGAATAATTGTTGCTATTCTCGTTGCTATGGTGGAATTTGTTTTGCGTCTTTACAGTTTTATATACGCTCCTTTTTATGCGCTCTTCCTCGTTGGTCCGGTAGCTAAATATATTGATATGAGAAGAAAGAAGCCAATAAATTCAATCTCAATTACAGAAAGGCCAAACCCGGTTGTGGCGGGAGTTTAAATTATTTTAATAATTTGGCGTGAATACCCTCTTGTTTTGAATTATCTCAGGCAAGAGTTTACTCTAAATTTCCGTCTAATCATTTATTTCCGTTTAAGACTTTCCATTATTTTCCGCTAAAAATAATAATTCACTGTCCTCATTTACCAAAGAATGAGAGTAACCTTTAATAACTTCTTTGCCAACATAATTTCCGATTAAGCTTCCATGCTATACAGCTATTAATCAATACTGGCTGTACTGATCATGGCCGAGTTGTTTTACTAATTTATTATAAATTCCAAAAAGCAAAAAAGATGCAGCCCACTGGCCAAAAAATAAACTTTTATTTTTTTTGCCTGCAACCTGTAGTGACATGGAAACAGCCATCGAACCAATAGCTGCCCATAAAAAAACATCAGAAGGTATTTTGGCTGTTTCGGTTTCAATTTTTTTGGCAAGTGAGCCTTCACGGAATTCTGATTTTTTTGAATTTTCCATAAAATGTGTTTTTAAACTTTTTCAAAACAAATTCAAATTTCATGCCTCAAAAAAGAATTTTTATTTTGAAAGATATGTTACGCGTTATGTTTCTGTTATACTTCTCCTGGATGAATAATAACCACGCTTTAGCAAATTGAAGATTAGGCAACCATTAGAAATTCAGCTTTATCGTAATTTTTTGCTGGTGAAATGAATGCATCCATTGTTTTTCCAAATGCAAAAACGGAAACGGTTAATACTTATAATAAAAAGAATAGAACAGATCGTCTCGTAAAACAAAAGTAATAAATAGCAAAGGTTGGTTTTTATAGGTCACAATTTTAGGTCACATTGATTCTTACTAAAATCGCAGTTGAACCTTCGCTGCCAACATCTTTCATTACTTTATATTCCAACTTATATTACCATCTTTTTCATCCTTCATTTCTATTCCCAGATTCGTCAATTCTTTTCTTATTTTATCTGAAGTAAAAAAATCTTTTTTTGATTTGGCTTCCTTACGGATTTCTATGAGCAGGTCCATAATTCCATTTAATTGTGTTGAATTTTCAGTAGGATCTTTTAGTCCTAAAATTTGTTCAAGATATATAGTAAATGAATCTTTCAACTTTTGAAGTGTGGCAGAAGAAATAGCATCTTCCGGTATCAGGCCGTCTTTGATAGAATTAATTACCGGGACCAATTCAAACATATTGGCCATTACTTTTGCGGTACCAAAATCATCATTAATAAATTCTTCAAATTCATCAATCAACTTATTTATCTTTCCTTCAAGTTCATTGTCTTTTGCTTCGTGGCTTTCTGCAACGGGTAATTTCTTCAAAACTTCAAACGCTTCGAATAATCTTTTTAATCCTTTTTCTGCGGCTACCAACGCTTCACTGCTGAAATCGAGAGGGCTGCGATAATGAGTTTGTAAAATAAAAAAACGAATTACCATAGGCGAAAAAGCCTGGGAAAGCAACGGATGATTGCCACTAAACATCTGCGTAAGCGTAATTTGATTATTGTAGCTTTTCCCCATTTTCTTTCCATTCACCGTTATCATATTATTGTGCATCCAATATTTGGCCGGGGCAACGCCATTGCAGATAGTACTTTGTGCAATCTCACTTTCGTGATGCGGAAACATTAAATCCATACCGCCACCATGAATATCAAAGCGTGATCCCAGGTATTTTGTTGACATAGCAGAACATTCAATATGCCATCCCGGAAAACCTTCTCCCCACGGGCTTTTCCAGCGCATGATATGTTTTGGCGGAGCCGATTTCCATAAAGCGAAATCAGCCTTATTTCTTTTTTCATCCTGTCCTTCCAAATCGCGGGTGGTTTCCAAAAGATCTTCTACAACCCGCCCGCTTAATTTTCCATAATCATGAAGGGAAGCATATTTTTTTACATCAAAATAAACAGAACCATTTGCCGTATATGCATAACCGTCATCAATCAACTTTTGTATCATTCCTATTTGTTCAACGATATGCCCGGTAGCCGTAGGTTCTATATTTGGCTCCAGCGTATTAAATTGCCTGAAAGCCCAATGAAAGAGGCTGGTGTACTTATGCACCAGTTCCATCGGCTCTACTTTTTCAAGCAATGCCTTATTTGAAATTTTATCTTCTGCCTCGCGGCCTTCTTCTTCAAAATGCCCGGCATCAGTGATGTTGCGTACATAACGAACTTTATAACCCAGGTATAACAAGTATCTATACACGACATCAAAAGTAATGTAAGGCCTTGCGTGCCCCAAATGACTTTCGCCGCTTACAGTAGGGCCACAAACATACATACCTACATGGGGTGGATTGATAGGAATAAATTCTTCTTTCTTTTTTGTCAGTGAATTATAAACTTGAAGCGGCATAAAAAATTAAATATATTATTATTGTCTTTCTTTAATCAAAATAAAAATAAGCGGTAAAGATATTTTAGGTTGAGCGGATTTCAAATTCATCAAATATTCCAGTACTTGTCACGATTTTTGAGAGAAAAGTACAGAATCCAACAATAGGCTTTTTTTTATTTTTAGTGACTTATTCTATGTTACTGCTTTTGCGGATCAAACCTGATATCTGCAACTATTGGAAAATGATCGCTCAGCAATTTTCTTATTCTTGTAAACTGAATAATCTTAAATTTTTTATCAGTAAAAATATTGTCTATTCGCAAAGTGGGAGAAATAGAGCTATAAGTTCGCGAAATCCCTGAACCTCTTTCTGCAAATGCATTTTTAAGCCCCTTGCCGATTGTTTCATAAGCATAAGAATCCGGTACATCGTTGAAATCGCCACAAACTATTACCGGATAAGGGCTGTTGTTCATTTCGCCTTTGACAAAAAGAGCTTGTGACGATCTCTTTAAAATGCCTAGTTTAATTTTTGAAATTATATTTTTTGATTCAGCAATATTACCTTGCCTCGGAACATTTCCACTGTCAAGATAGCTCAAATTGGTTTTGGAAAATTTTAAAGACTGAAGATGAATATTAAATATTCTGAAAGTATCTGTCCCCACCAATACATCTATAAACTGAAAAGTAGAATTGTAACTATTGGGATTATTAACTAAGGTTTGTTTTCTTAGAATAGGAAATTTTGAAAAAACAATAATTCCGTAATGATGATACCTGTCAAAATCATCTATGACCCTGTAAGAATATAAGTAATCATTAAATTTCAATTTTTTTTCTATATCCGGAAAATAATTGATTGCCTTTTTGTTTTCACCCGCTACCATTTCCTGGAAGCAAGCCACATCAGGATCATATTTATTGATAAGATCAATCATCTTTTGTTTGTTTTCAGGATGATCTTTATAATGTAAAATATTAAACAACTCCACGTTCCAACTCATTATTCTGATGTCTCCCTTTTTTTTAGTGATGGAAAACACCGGTGAAAGATGTATGGGAAACACTTGTTTTATGGTATTGAGTGAAATAAAAATTACAAATAGCGAAATAATGCTCCAAAAAGGTTTTACGAGCAACCAGATCAAAATAAATAATACTAAAGCAAGTAACAAGTAGGGAAGCAGGAAAGTAAATAAGCTGAGGAACCACCAATGTTCGGGATTGAAATATTTTACATTGGCCCCTGCGAGAAAAAAAAATCCAATAATGATATTGACTATTACCAATACTTTTATGGTAAACCTGCGAAGAAAAGGTCTTTTCATTTTAAAGTAATTCCATTAATTGATGACAATCGTTTAGTAAATAAGTGAATTAAAAATCAGCTTCGCGGGCTTTTTTCAGGATATTTTTTTCCTCGTCAGATAAATGACTAAAGCCTTTTTGATTTATCTTATCAAGGATCTCGTCTATACGTTGTTGGGTGATTACCGGGCGTTTTACAAAGGGTTTTTGTCCGCCTGTATTATAAAAAACTTTCTCCTTTATTTTTTGCTGTTGCAGAGGTTTTTTATCGGGGTTAAAAAGATTTAAAAACCAATCATAAACATGATTCATCCATAAACTCCAGTCATATCCTTTACGCAAACTAACTACAAACAGGAAGCCTGTAAAGCCGCCGCCAAGATGTGCTAATTTATTAGCAGTTCCTTCGCTTCCGGCAACATCAATAACAATATAAAGTGCCGTAAGTATCCATAAGGGAATTCCTCCGTTAAGCATTCTAAACATTCGATAATCAGGAGCCAGCGTGGTAGTGGCTATGGCGATAGCCATGATAGCTGCATTGCCACCCAGCATGAATGAATATTCAATTTGATTTCGCAAATCAGGAAATGCATAACTGGTAAGTATGAAAACGAGTGCGCCTGCAAGTCCTCCGTAAATGTATAAAGGAATTATTTTTGAGTTGCCGGATAAGTCTTGTAAAATAGTTCCAAAAACCCAAAGCCAAAGCATATTGATGACAGTATAGATAACACCTACATGCACAAACATATAAGTAAAGGCAGTCCAGGGCAAAGTAGCGAGTGTAGATATTTTTGCCGGAATGATAAACCATCGTAAAATTTCGTAGTGAAATGCAGTAGAAGTAGATTGGGTGAGGTAATAAATAATTTGAATCATTCCAAATGAAACAAAAATCAATGCATTGATAGCAACCAAAGCCATCAGTGCGTTATTATCATCTCCAAGAGTGATTCTTTTCAAACTTCTGTCTAAATATCTTTCTGATTCACCCATTTTGATTGGCTTAAAATTTCACCCCGTAAAATTACCAAATTACCCGCATTAAAAAATAGAAAATTATTTTTTTAATAATTACTTCTCCCCGGTTTTTTCCAGATGAGGCATAAGATAAATCCCATAGCCAAACCTCCAAGATGCGCAAAGTGGGCTATATCGCCTCCTCCGGAAAATCCCCCGAAAAGATCAATGGCGGCCGCAATAAGTGCAAGATATTTTGCTTTAATGGGAAAAGGTATAGGTATGATATAAAATTGTATATTGGGAAATGTATAGGCAAATGCGGCAATCAAACCCATAATCGCTCCTGAAGCTCCAATGGCTGCACCATGGCTTACCAGGAAAGCTTGAGTTAACCCGGAAGCAATTCCGCAGATAAAATAAAAAATCAAAAACTTTTTTGAACCCCATAATCTTTCTAATGAAGAACCAAACAGCCACAAAGCATACATATTAAAAAGGATGTGGAAAATACCTCCATGTGCAAACATGCAAGTAATTAACTGGTAAGGCTTAAAAAGCCCGGTATCATAAGAATAAAGGGCCAATATATTAGTAAGTCCAAATGATTTATCAAATACATTTTGCGCCACAAAAACGATCACATTAATTATGATAAGATTTAATACAACAGGAGTAGAAGAATTTGAGGGACGGTAACTATTATATGCCATTCAAAAAAATTTTAGGGTGCAATTTAGAAAATTGTTTGCGGAAATAAAGTATTCTGTCTTGAACTTAACAAAATACAGGGAGTGCCAGCAACATGAATCTTTACTCTATAGTCCTTTTTCTAAAAATAAATTTCTTTATTAGAAATGAAGTGATTTTTTATTTTTTTGGAAACCCTGAAAATAAAATTTTTATTTGAGATTGGGGGTTACGATCACGACAAAGAGTATTCAACCAACAAAAATAGTTTTCAATACATTCCTGTTTTTTTACAAGTAATAAAACAAAATAAAATAAGTGAGATCAATTTTTCCCATTCAAATATTATTTGTCACAATTAAAAAAAAATTCACACCATTTAATTTTAGATTTCATACATTCATTTTTTTAAAATCAAAAAATCTATAAGAAATTTATTCTATGGGAAATTTTCAAATTAAAGTTCAGCCAAAAAAATATGATGCTGTAATCATCGGATCCGGAGCCGGCGGAGGCATGGCAGCTTATATATTGGCCAATGCCGGTTTAAAAGTTTGTTTATTGGAAGCAGGCCCCAATTTTAATCCTGCAGTAGATTCCAAGCAATTGCAAAACCCATGGGAATCGCCGCGAAGAGGCGCCAGCACCAAGTATCGTCCCTTCGGTGATTTTGACGGATGCTATTGGGGATGGGAAATTGACGGGGAGCCATATACCAATGCGAAAGGTTCCGACTGGGAATGGTGGCGCGCGCGAATGGTTGGCGGAAGAACTAATCACTGGGGGAGAATTGCTCTGCGTTTCGGCCCAAAAGATTTTAAAGGTAAGAGTGCTGATGGTCTTGGCGACGACTGGCCAATAGGGTATGAAGATATGAAGCCCTATTATGATAAAGTTGACAAATTAATTGGCGTGTTTGGCACCAATGAAGGTTTGGTAAATGATCCGGATGGCATTTTTCAGAAACCACCCAAACCGCGATTGCATGAACTGATGATAAAAAAAGGCGCCACTGCAATAGGAGTACCTGTGATCCCTTCACGCCTTTCTATTCTTACACAAAAATTAAATGATACACGCGGTGTGTGTTTTTATTGCCAGCAATGTAATCGCAGTTGTAAAATATTTGCAGATTTTTCATCATCATCCGCATTGATTCTTCCTGCATTGGCAACAGGCAACGTAGATCTTGTTGTGAATGCAATGGCACGCGAAGTATTAACTAACAGAGATGGACTGGCAACCGGCGTGTCTTATGTAAATAAAGAAGACATGCAGGAATATCAGGTGATGGGCAGAACGGTGATTCTCGGAGCGAGCGCCTGTGAGTCTGCACGATTATTATTGAATTCAAAATCGCCCAGGCATCAAAATGGATTGGCTAATTCAAGTGATGTAATTGGTCACTATTTGCACGATTCTACCGGTGCCGATATGGGAGGAATTATTCCTGAATTGTTTGACAGAAAACGTTACAATGAAGATGGGGTGGGTGGCATGCATGTTTATACTCCCTGGTGGCTTGATAATAAAAAACTTGATTTCCCGCGTGGGTACCATATTGAATACGGCGGTGGTTTTGGCATGCCTGTGTATGGTTTTCAATGGGGAATTGAAAATCTAAACGGAACTTATAAAGTAAAAGGAAAGCAAAAAGAAGCAGGCGGCTATGGTGCTTCGCTAAAAGAAGATTACCGTTATTTCTTCGGATCTCATGTGGGCATGGCGGGTCGCGGTGAAGCAGTACCAAGATTCGATAATTATTGTGAAATAGACCCTGAAGTTGTGGATGTTTATGGTATTCCTGTTTTGCGTTTTCATACTAAATATTCTGATTACGAAATAAATCAGGCAAAGCACATGAAAGAAACCTTTTCAAATATTCTACATTCTATGGGCGCGGTGATTACCTGGGGCGGGGATGACGGTCCGGAAGATAATTATGGTTTACACGCGCCGGGAAATATTATTCATGAAGCGGGCACTATACGTATGGGGAATGATCCCAAAAAATCTCCGTTAAATAAATGGGCGCAGGCGCACGAATGTAAAAATTTGTTCAACGTAGATGGCGGCCAGTTTGTATCTCAGGGTGATAAAAATCTTACCTGGACAATCCTTGCATTGTCTTTGCGTACCTCGGAATATATTGTTGATCAGTTGAAAAAAAATAATATCTAAAAATTTAAAAATCATTTTTTAATTTGTTCTTATCAAAATAAAAAATCATGGACAGAAGAAAATCTCTCAAAGTTATCGTTCTCGGAACTGTATCCTCCGGTTTATTATTAGATGCCTGTAAAACCGAAGATAAAAAAACGATCGTAACCAAAATGCCAAAAGCAAGTGAGGAAAAGCATCCAGGCCTGATGAAAGAAGAAGTGGCTCATCTGAAAGAAGTGGACTCTTACACTTACTTCACTCCTCACGAAATGAAAACCATTACCATCCTCGGAGATATTATCATTCCTAAAGACGATGTGAGTGGAAGCGCTTCTGATGCCAAAGTGCCCGATTTTATTGAGTTTATTGTAAAAGATAAACCCGAAAACAAAGTGCCTATGCGCGGAGGATTGCAATGGCTGGATATGCAATGCCTGAACCGGTATCAAAATTCTTTTGCAGAATGTAATCACAAACAACAAATGGAAATAGTGGACGAAATTGCGTGGCCCAAAAAAGCAAAACCCGAAATGCAACAGGGTGTAAACTTTTTTAACCTGATGCGCAACCTTACCTCTACCGGTTTTTATACTTCTGAAATAGGGGTAAAAGATGTGGGATATATTGGCAATACGCCCAATCAATGGAACGGCGTGCCTGCTGATGTATTGAAAAAGCACAATCTTGCCTACACTCCAAAAGAATTAAAAGAATGTATCAGTTTTTCCTCATAGAAGAATACAACTATGATGATTATACGAAAATAGGCTTTATCATCTTATTTTAAAAAATGAATTTTAAATTATGAGAAAATTACGAATGGGAATGGTAGGGGGTGGTATAGACGCTTTCATAGGCGCTATCCACAGGATTGCTGCCAATATGGATGGACTAATAGAACTCAGTTGTGGGGCATTAAGTATTCATAAAGAGCATGCCATAGAATCCGGTAGGATATTGTTTCTTCCAAAAGACAGAACCTATCTGACTTTTGAAGAAATGATTGAAAACGAAAGTAAAATGCCTGCAGATAAGCGGATTGATTTCATTACCATCGTTACGCCTAACTTTGCACATTATGCACCTGCTATGATGGCATTGGAAAATGGCTTTAATGTGGTTATTGAAAAGCCAATGACATTTACTATTGAGGAAGCTAAGTCTTTACAAAAAAAAGTAGAAGAAACCGGTTTGATATTATGTCTCACCCATACTTATTCGGGCTATCCTATGGTAAAGCAGGCACGCGCGATGATGAAAGAAGGTGCTTTAGGAAAGATCAGAAAAATTTATGTTGAATATTGCCAGGGTTGGTTAAGTAAATTATCAGAGCGCGAAGGCAATGCGCAGGCTGCCTGGAGAACAGATCCAAAAAGATCGGGCAAGGCAGGTGCCATGGGGGACATTGGAACTCATGCTGCACATCTCGCGGAATACATAACAGGATTGAAAATAACAAAGCTATGTGCCGATTTGAATATTGTTGTTGAGGGCAGGCATTTGGATGATGATGGCGAAGTGTTATTAAAATTTGATAACGGAGCTTCAGGCGTTTTGATTGCATCACAGGTGGCTGCTGGTGAAGAGAATAACCTGACGATTAGAATTTATGGTGAAAAAGGAGGTATAGAATGGGCGCAACAGGAACCCAATACATTAATTGTAAAATGGCTTGATAAGCCGGCAGAAATTTTAAGAGCCGGCTCTAATTATACTAATATCCTAAGCCCCTTTGCTACACATAATTGTAGAACACCAGGCGGTCATCCCGAAGGCTATTTGGAGGCCTTTGGAAATATTTATCACAATTTTGCTCAAACCTTATTATCAAAATTAGAAGGGAAAACTCCTACTCCTGAAATGCTGGATTTCCCTGGTGTAGAGGATGGTGTAAGAGGAATGGAATTTATAGAAAATGTGGTGGCGTCGGGAAAGTCAACAGAAAAATGGACTAACTTCAATGCATGATATTAATTAAAAAGTTATAAATGCAATTTCGTTTTATTAGATCAGATTCGAAAATTCTTAATGGTAAACCAATTATTAAAGGACCAAGAAAATATAAAGATTTCTGAAAAATTAATGAAAACAAACCAGCAGGAATATATTGGATTATTGAAAAAATTTGAGATTGAATACAATGATAAATATTTATTTGATTGGATTGATTGATAATGCCACCCCTTCGGGGTTAGTAGGTAGCAGGTTGGAAGGTATTTTTCTATAATCCTATCACCCTTTCAGGGTTGTGATTCTTTCTAGTGCAATTGGAACCGAAAAGGAAAGATTAAGGAAGGTTAAATGTAATAAGAAAAAGAGATAAAAGCTCGCCAGGATGGCCTTATAGGACAGGGTGAAAGGATTTAGATTCAATTCAATCAATTATAATAGGCAAAATCTGAAGGGGTGAAATGATTATAGAATAAGATCAAAAGATAAAAAAGCAAATCCTTAAAGGTGAAAGGATGAAAGGATTGTGGCAAACGAAAGCGAATGATAAAAAAGACAAACTCTGAAAGGGTAAAAGGATTGTAGCAAACGAAGTCGAATGATATAAAAGATAAACCCTGAAAGGGTGATATGATTATAGCAAACAAAGCTAAAAGATAAAAGGCAAACCCTGAAAGGGTGAAAGGATTGTAGCAAACAAAGCTAAAAGATAAAAAGGCAAACCCTGAAAGGGTGAAAGGATTGTAGCAAACAAAGTTCAAAGATAAAAAGGCAAACCCTGAAAGGGTGAAAGGATTGTAGCAAACAAAGGCGAATGATAAAAAAGACAAACCCTGAAAGGGTGATATGATTATAGCAATAATACAATCAATTATTGTAGGCAAATCCTGAAGTGGTATATAATATAGAGCAATATGCTTATTTGGATAGTATGATTTTATAAAACAAAATAACAATGACAACACTCAAAGGTCCCGGTATTTTTTTAGCACAATTTATCGGTGATGAAGCGCCGTTCAATAGTTTAAAAGGCATTTGCCAATGGGCAAAAGACAAAGATTTTGTTGGTGTTCAAATTCCAACTTTGGATGATAGATTTATTAATCTGCAAAAAGCTGCGGAAAGCAAAACTTATGCTGATGAAATCAAAGGAACGGTAAATAGTTTTGGATTAGAAATCACAGAACTTTCTACACATCTGCAAGGCCAGTTGGTAGCGGTAAATCCCGTGTATGACTTGCTTTTTGATAGTTTTGCTCCTGAACAATACCGCAACAATCCAAAAGCCAGACAGGAGTGGGCGGTGCAACAATTAAAATACGCGGCCAAAGCATCTCAGAACTTAGGATTAAATGCACACGCTACTTTCAGCGGCGCATTATTATGGCCAATGGTATATCCATGGCCTCAGCGACCTGAAGGGTTGGTGGAAGAAGGTTTTACCGAATTGGCAAAAAGATGGTTACCAATTCTAAATGTTTTTGATGAATGTGGAGTTGATGTTTGTTATGAAATTCATCCGGGAGAAGATATGCATGATGGAATTTCTTATGAAATGTTTTTGGAAAAAGTAAAAAATCATAAAAGAGCCTGTTTATTGTATGATCCATCGCACTTTGTTTTACAATGCCTCGATTATCTGGCCTACATAGATAATTATCACGAACGCATTAAAGCATTTCATGTAAAAGATGCAGAATTTAACCCGACCGGAAAACAGGGCGTTTATGGCGGGTATCAAAGTTGGTTGAACCGTGCGGGCCGTTTCCGTTCTTTAGGTGATGGGCAGGTTGATTTTAAAGCGATCTTCAGCAAGATGGCTGCTTATGATTATAAGGGATGGGCAGTTTTGGAATGGGAATGTTGTTTAAAAAATTCAGAAGATGGTGCCAGGGAAGGAGCCGCATTTATTAAAGATCATATAATTAAAGTAACTGAAAAAGCATTCGATGATTTTGCGGGAACTTTAAAAAATGATACATTGAATCGTTCTGTTCTTGGAATGGGGTAATTTTTAAAAGCCTCCTTCGACAAGCTTAGGAGGACAATTCAAAGGAGAAGGGAACGATCTACTAAAAATTCGTGGCAAACTCTTTAATCTTAAAAAATAATCAAAATGAAAAAAACAATTTCTCTTCTATTAGCCGTCACCATAATTTCATCTGCCGGCTTTTCTCAACAAAATACACTTACTGTAAAAGAAAAAAGCGACGGTTGGCATTTATTATTTAACGGCAAAAGCATAGACGGTTGGCATAATTATGGAAAGCAAAATGCAGGACCGGAATGGAAAGTTGAGGATGGCGTCATTCACCTGGATTCATCAACGCCAAATAAAGTAGGAGGCGATTTGGTAACTGATAATGAGTACGGAAATTTTGATTTGAAAATGGATTGGAAAATCTCTGACAAAGGGAATAGCGGTATTTTGTTTTATGTACAGGAAGACCCGGCTAAATACCAGGAAACTTATTTTACAGGACCAGAAATGCAAATATTGGACAATGGTACACCTACGCGACCTGGACAACCTGATGGCAAAATATATACTCATCGTGCGGGTGACCTCTACGATCTTTTGGCATCTAAAGAAGAAGACAAGCCTTTGGGAGAATGGAATCATGTAGAAATAAAATCTTTAAACGGGAAGCTTGATTTCTATATGAATGGAGTGCATACTCTTTCTACCCGTATGTGGGATACCAACTGGAAAAAGATGATTGCCATCAGCAAATTTAAAGACATGCCCGGTTTCGGTACTTTCAAAAAAGGAAAGATTGCATTACAGGATCACGGTGATGATGTATGGTTCAGAAATATAATGATCAAAAAACTTTAGTATTTTTTTCACTATCCTACGGATAAAATTCTGAGAATGACCTTCCGGGCCAATGTAAAAAAGTGTGCCAACCGTATAGAATCATTCATTTTTTGACATTTTAGCATTATAAAATATCGGACAAAACATGTTGTGTCAAAAAAAAGTAAACTATTTTTTGAAAGGCAATTTCCATACGTATTATTTCGTGTAATCATTTAGGTTATCTTATAAATTTAATTTTTCAGATAGTTAATTTTTATTATCCTTTTCCAAATAATAACAATCCCTTTGTAAAAACTCGGTAATTTTAATTTTTTTTTTTTGTTTGTTTAACAAAAACTTTATCTTGTGTAATATTTACACAATTTTATTTTATCACTTATTTAATAAAAAGTCTTTTTATGAGAAAAAAATTTCTATTAATCGGAACTCTTCTGCTCTTTTGTTTTTTTCAGACTATGGCACAGCAAAGAACTGTTACCGGAACGGTAACTACTGCGGATGGTAGGCCCTTAGGAGATGCTTCTGTTCTTGTAGCAGGGCACAAAACCGGTGTTACCACTGCCTCTGACGGAACATTTAGTATTAACGTGCCTGCCAGTGCAAAGGCATTAGAAGTTAGCTTTGTTGGTTATACAAACCAAAGAGTTGATATTACCGGAATTTCTACTGTGAATGTTAAACTTCAGAATGCTTCAGAAGCTTTAACTGATGTTATTATTTCAACAGGGTATAGCACTACCCGAAAAAAAGATTTGACAGGCGCCATTTCCCAGATTTCAGCAAAGAATTTCACTACAGGAAACCTGTCTAGTCCGGCACAGCTTTTCCAGGGGAAGATCCCAGGCGTGGTAGTTAATGTACCAGGTGGTGACCCTAATGGTGCTATTTCTATTCGCTCAAGAGGTGTTACATCGCTTTCAGGCGGCCAGTCTCCTTTAATAGTTGTTGACGGTGTTCCGTTGGATGACCCAAACACTTTAGCCGATATTCCTTCAAGTGATATTGCTTCTATTGACTTTTTAAAAGATGCTTCTGCGGAAGCCATTTATGGTTCCCGGGGTTCAAATGGGGTTTTAGAGGTAAATACTAAAAAAGGGAGAGCGGGCAAACCCCTTGTAACTTATGATGGGTCTGTTAGTATAGATAATGTTGCCAAGTTATATCCTATGGCCAATGCAGCACAATGGAAAGAAGGATATACCAAGTTATTGACTTCCCAGGGAGCATCCCAGGGCAAGATTGATTCATCTTTAACAGGTTACGATAAAGGCGCAGACGTTGATTGGCAGAAAGCCTTATTACGTACAGGAGTTTCTACCAATCATAGCTTATCCATTTCCGGTGGAGGCAATGGTTTCACTTATCGTGGATCAGTTAATTATCTTGACCAGCAAGGTGTTGTAATCAACTCTGGTAGAAATCAATTGGGATTAAGGTTTAGTGCTACGCAAAAGGCATTGAACGATAAGCTAACCATGCAATTAGGAATTACTAATACTGCTACAAACAGAGATCTCACGAACTATAATATCTTTTATGAAGCGCTAAGTACTCCCCCAATGTACCCTGTAAAAAATGCTGATGGGTCCTATTATAATTATGTGGATTTTGCGCTACAAAATCCTGTGGAACAACAAGCGGAAGAAACTGATAAGTCAGTGGAAAATTTTACCATTATAAATGCGGTTGTTGATTATGAAATAGTTCATGGTTTAAAAATTGGCGTCAGAGGTTCTTCCTCAAAATTTAATGACCAATACGAATATTTTGAACCAGTATATCCTGTAGTAGGCAACTCCAATGTAGGAGCCTTAGCCGGTTCCAATCTTGACTCAAAAAAAGGGGACATTCACCTGGAGTATAACAATAGTTGGGGGAAAAGCAATCTTGCTGCTACAGCGGTTTACGAATATAATGATTTTAATTACAATGGGAGTGGAGGCGTTTCAAATAATTTGCTGTTAGATAACCTTGGAGCCTGGAGTTTACAATCTGCTCCGCAGGCTTATCAGCATTCATTTAGTGAAAGGAATGAGTATCAATTAATTTCTTATGTAGGTAGAGCTGCATATAATTGGGATAGTAAGTATTATATAACAGCAACTTTTAGGGCTGATGGTTCTTCCAAATTCGGTTCTAATAATGCTTTCGGATATTTCCCCTCCGTATCTGTAGCATGGAGGTTGAGTAATGAATCTTTTATGAGAAATATTAGCTGGATAAATGAGCTGAAAATAAATGCCGGATGGGGCAAAGTTGGTGACCAGGATAATATAGACCCTTACTCTAAGCTTCAATTGTATGGAAACGTAGGTTCTTATTATAATGCCGCCTCAGGATTATGGCTAACCGAATATGGCCCAAGCCAAAATGGCAACCCCAATCTTCAATGGGAAGAAAGAACAGGGAGGAATATTGGATTTGATTTTGGTTTGTTGAATAACAGGTTAACAGGTGCCTTCAACTATTTCAATGATAAAAGTACTAAAATGCTTTATACTTATACCATACCCTTCCCAAGTCCCGGATCTGTGGTGAATACGCTATTGGCCAATGTAGGTACCATGACCAATAAAGGAGCTGAATTTAATTTGAACTATGAAGTGATCAATAATAAAAATTTTTCATGGTCCATAGGTGGAAATATCAGTAATGTAATTACGAAAATTACCGATCTTAGCGGAAACTATAACAACGGTGTAACCACATTTAATTTAAAAACAGACAATATTGCTTATGGAAGTGCGCAAGGCAGAGGGTTGAGCGCTAACCCAATTACCTATTTGAAAGTAGGATATACTCCTTATGTATTTTGGATGCCTCACTATGTAGGCCTTAACAGCGCAGGGCAGGAAATGTATGATTCTGCAAAAGGTGGTACTACTACCAACGTATTGAATGCTACTAATCGTTATACAAACCCGGCTCCAAATTTCAATTACGGAATTACCTCCAATTTTACTTATAAACAATTTAGTTTAGGCTTGTTCTTTATAGGACAATCTGGTGGTAAAGTATTTGATAATACCAGGATGGTGCTTGATAATATTAACAGATTTGGAGGAAATAATGCGACAGTTTCTGCACTTACTAATGGTATTAACAACTCACCACAGGCTTCAGATCATTGGCTTGAAAATGATTCTTACCTGAGGTTGAGTAATCTTAATTTATCCTATACCTTTAGACCAATGGGCTTATTCCAAACTCTCAGATTTTATGTGGCTGCCAATAATGTATTTGTAATCACAAAATATCGTGGATTAGATCCTGAAGTTAATTTAGCGAACAATCCCGGAAATGTGCTTTTTGATGCGATAGG
>DATKQQ010000033.1:0-5856 GCA_035532615.1 Hanamia sp. | reverse complement strand
GTTTTATAATCGTTATTTTCAATTTGAAGCCTGTTCCAAACGGTTATGCCACTTCCTAACCGGCCAAACCCTAAGTCATATTCCGTGTTCTCGTTTCCCGTTTTATTTATTTTATAATCTGTAGGATTATCGTATAACCTTCCTTGCTCCATTAATGACTTGTATTTTTCAAAAGTCTGGCATACGAATTCGCTGCTCTCACATTCAATTACGTCCATAAGGCCTATTTCCAGATTTTTTAAATCAGCCCGTAAATCCCGGTAAAAGGCTGCATTGTCTGCTTTGTTGGTGTAGGCAATTACACTTGTTGCACCAAATTTTGATACCAGGCCGGCTACTTCTTTATAGGCTTTATTTCTGTCGTGATTTGTTGCAAAAAAATTTCCTACGATTTCATTCTTCGTAGTGAGTAGAAGGTAACCGGCTTTTTCACCCGAACTAAATTTTTGTTGTGAAAGAAACCGTGCAGCATCATCAGGGGATTGAATTCTGGTATTTATTGGTGATTGTAAGAAGGCCTGTTTAGTGAAAGAAAATACTCCAATGTTTTTTTCTGTATTTGAATCATAAGAGGGAAAACCTTCTCTCACTTCCGAACTGCCATTTTCATCAAATTGCAAATAATTGCCGCTCGCGAGATTAATGATGATGGCATTTACCATAATTCCCATTGGCTCAAAACCACTTTTCAATTTTGCAACAATATTTATATCGGCTGTGGATGGCTTCAAATTTCCGGAAGGATGATTATGAACGAGGTAAATCTCTTTGGCTTTTAATCTTTGTGCAGCATCCACCATAATTCGGGGATCAATAATGGTAGCATTGATTCCTCCCATACTCAGCCATTGGACGGACGGCCTTTTTTCCTTATCAATATAAACGGCAAAAGCGTGTTCAACGGCGGCGCTTTCTAACTGCCGGAATATAAAGGCTACATCATCGGAGCTATTTATCTTATTATCCCTGGTGGTAAATTCAAACATTCCCACTTCTGCATATTTGCGCTCTACGACTGCAAATTCACCTTTCTTTAATTTAGGAGCCATGGGTCTGTTTGAAATTCTCTCTTTCCATATTTTTCCGGATCCGGCTTTGTGATCCAATCTTGAATTAAGGGAATGTTTTGGGAATAAGCTCTTGTAATTAATGGTTTCTTTTTTCTGCGTTTGGTAACTTTCAATACCTTTTTCAATTGGACTAAATTTAGTCGGTTTATAATATAATGTACTAAGTTCTTCCATGAGATTTATCAATTATCAATCGTTAGAATTTTATTTAAAATGATACCTTTTTAAATAGGTTCATTAGGTTTTGTAAGAAATGATTTAAAATTTAAGGATATTAAAAAATAGTAAAGTGCAGCCCAGTCCAAAATAACACAGGCTAATCGCGGTAATCAGGTATAGATTTTTTTTGGAGAGTTTTGTTTTTAGTAGGTCGCTAAAAGCCTTTACATCTTTTTCTACACAATAGATAAATGCATATCCTAGGATACCTAATGAAAATGCAATTGCAAAGCTTAATGGGAATAGCATGGTTGAAAATTTTTGGTTAAAAAATCTTTTTTATTTACATTTTGACAGAGAATTTTTTCTTTGGTTGCTCTTTAATCATTTTAGTTTTACCGTCATGTTCTTCTTTTTCATCTCCGGCAATATCCTTTGTATGATTTTGCTTTACTTCTTCCGTTTTATTTGTGTCTGTTACCGTTGCATTCACACCGGTAGGATAACCGGGTTTAAATTCCAAATCATCCATAGCACCCACTTCTATATGTCGCTCTAAATGGTTTTCGATCATTTGTTTTAATTCTTTCGGAGTTATAAATTCACCTTTTTTAATTTTCCCTGCAATAGCAGGTGAAGCTTTTGCAAGCGCATCACGAAGTGTTTTATTTTGGTTGATTAATTGACTGATATTATTATCCTTCCTGCCCCTCAGTGTGGATGCCGAGGTAAGAATCAATAAATCAGCAAGATGCCCAATCATAAAAATGGACCCGGCTCCTGTTGCTAAAAGAGCAAGGTCGAGAAGCAACTCAGAGGAATTATATTTGGAATGTTTGAATTCAAGGCTGGATAGAATTGAATTTTTACCTGTGCCGCTTATGCCTAATTCATCATTGGGATTCAACCTGAATTTTTCTCCTCCTACTTTTATATCCTTGCCTTCTTTAAAATCATTTATTTGAGCTTCTGTTAACTCAATACCATTAATTTTTTTCGGTGCTTCAATCAAATCTTTATCAATAGCAATATATTCGTTGGTTTGTTTATCAATGCCAACGAGATATTCCCTTCCATTTGCAAAGTGTTTCTGAATAAAATTGGTGTCATTATTTAATTGGTCTATTTCATCTTTGGTAAGATTAAATGTGTTTTTTGGCATTTGATTGATGGGATGAAAACGGATCGCTACACTACCCTCTGGTTTTCTTTCCAAAGAAAGTTTTGCATCCAATGAACCTCCTTCCAATCCCGGGACGTTTATTTTATTAAATCTGATTAAGGAAGTTCTGTTGCCCGACATCAATGCATTGAATGTCCGTGGAGGCATATTTAAAATATTTTTTTTAGAAAGTCCAATCAATTCCAGTTGTTTTTCAGGAAGTTCTTCGATTGAAAATTGCATCATTTTATTATTTTTGTGTAAATTTATCACTTTTAGTTATATAAAACAAATTTATGTTCGTAAATTTATTAATAATATTAATATCTTCGTTTAAATCAAATGTGTCATATACTCAAATTATTATGATTTCAAAAAAAGAAAGAACAATTATCCCCCTCGCAAATTCTGATAGTCAACCCGTCTTTGCTTCCCTCGAGCATAAAGTTCCATGTAAAAAAAATGAGTTTGATAGTAGGTGAAAGCGTTGTTGATGGAATGCGAAAGCGTTGCCACACCTTGCTCCCGTAGGCTTTTCTTCAGGTTTATTTTTGAATAGACTTTGGCTTGATTTTCACCTCAATTTCTCTACCCCATATAGCCATTTGCTTTGCGCCGGTCCGCCCTTGATCTGCTACTAAAAGAATTTTATCGGGCGCTATTTCTACAATGCCGGTGTAGCCGGTGGTCTCTCCTTGGTAGGTATTCATACTCGTATCCCAATGATAGCCACATCCATCTGCAGCAAAAGCCATCTTATCATTTGGTCTTCCATAAGTGAGTGCGAGTACACCATTTTTCAATAACAACAATTGTGGATCTACACTCTCAGAAGCGGTTGCGGTAAGACCTGGCAGTAGTTCGGGATTGGACCAAGTGGCGCCATTATCATGAGAGCGTGATTGAACGAGCGGCAGATAACTATTTATGCGCATTACACAAAGCATAGAACCATCGCGGGTTTTTACGAAAGTGGGTTCAGTATAACCGGGTATTTTCTGGGTAGTATCTGTATTCGGAGTTGAGGCCACAATTGCACCTATTTCCCAATTTTTGCCATTATCATCTGTACGAACAAGAGCAACTGTAAATTTCTTTTCATTATAAAAATGCCCATACATTATTCCTTGAACAGAACCATCTTTCATTACTTTCATTCCACGATGGAAAAGCATACTGCCCCAAATTCCTCTGCTCCCAACAAAGAGATGGTCTCTTGGCGCGTGAACAATGCCTACTTGCCTTTTCCAGGATTTGCCCATGTCGATAGAGGTCCAATAAATCATTTTTTCTCTTGTAAATGATTTTGGGTAAGTGGGGTAAACAACTCCATATAAAATACCTTCTTTTTCAAACATAGAGGAAAAATAAAAATCAGGGTTTATTATTTTTTCACCCCAAGTTTTTCCGTTGTCGCGCGAAATAATTAATGCATCTTCAGCTTCGGCCAACACGGCGTCGTGGTGTTGCATATAAGAAGTAAAAATGTTATTGCCGAATTTATAAACAAAAGGAAACTGGCGTTCTTTTCCATCATTGGAAATATCTATTTTAAACAGTTTCCCCATTATTATTTTTCTGTTACCATTGTTAAATATATTTGCCTGAACTTGCGAACAGCCAAACAATGAGACGGTTGCAAAAAGAAGAAGAAATATTTTTTTCATTTTATTTAAATTTATGTAAATAAGATTCTTAAAGCCGCACTCAATCCATTCTTATTTGTTGCCATCGTTAATAACAATTGTGCCACTTTTATCCGAAAGTTGAATTGAAAATGTTTTGCGGACTTTATCATATTCTAAATTTTTAATTCCTACGCCATTAATTTGCACGGATGAGGGTTTTCGGTCCGCGTGTATTATGACATTTCCTTTCCTATTACAGGAATAATGAATTTCATTACCCTTAAGTTCAAATGTGAGTGGCATATCAGATTTAATAAGGGTAACCCCTTTCTCCTTGAAAATAGTAGCCAGAGCAACAAACCAATAAGAATCATCCCAAGTAATAGCAAGAGCATTTGTCTCTATGTTACCAACCCGAAAGACGCTATCCGGTTTGGTAGAGAATGCGAATTTTTTTCCTGAAGCCACCCCTGAAACAAATCCATCTCCTTTTTTACTTGTGACATCCGGAATTACTCCTTCCTTGGTTGTAGTAAGCAGGTTCGCCATTACGAGCGGTGCACCATGTGTATGTGCAGTAACAGTAAGCACGCCCTCCTTTATGAGTGGTTTCTCCTTAAGGAGCGTATTAAGAAAGTGTGGTGTTTCCACGGCCTTTGATTCAACAAGTTGAGGAGCAAGATGCATAATGTTAAGAGAAAATCCATCTTTCGTAATTTTAGAAATTTGTTGTCCGGTATCGATATCCTTTAAATGTGCCGTATGATAAAGAAGTGTAACATCTACATCTTTTTCCCTCGGCTTTGCAATATCAAGCATAAGAAGCGTTCCTGGCTTGATGTAAAGGACATTGCGGGTCAGTGATTTTACTTTACCCCAATAAAGCCTGCCTATATCGCCGCTGGAGAAGGATGCATCCTTACAATCCAGAAACTGCCTGATAAAAGCATGATCATTAAAGCCTGGTGCAAAGTTAAGCGGATCGCCAACACGTTGACTTTGATGATTATGATTGATAAGAATAGTTGAATGTGCAACCGGTTGAATAAATCTGGATTGATAAAGAGGGTCAGTATAGTAGGCAGAATGATCTATAGGTTGATCTTCAATAAAGATTATCCCTTTATCGGCAAGATAGAAACTTCCCTGATCAAGATGTTGATGATTGTAAAAGGGGCCGGTTCGCATGACAAATACAAAGTCATTTTTCCCCCATCCACTCTTAAAAACAGTGGTTCCAATATCGGGGAAGACTTTGGTTGGATTTTCATCGAATGGACTATTCTGTGGTACGTCTTTGGTGTCAAAGAGTACATCATCAAATGTTTCTCCTTCCTTTAGATAATTGTAGTACCAGCTTAAACGAGGCTCTTTGCGCATAGCCAAGAGGAAAGCCCAATTAGTTGCAGAACGTATGCTGTCGCCAGAATCACCAAACCCAAACCACTTTCTGTCTTTAATCAGCCCACCCCATATATATTCATTATAGGTCCCAACCAGAGGAGCTGTTACATCTATGTTGAATACATTATAAAGAGAAGGTACGCTGTATGACAAATTGGAAAAAGTATAGTCATTGTAACCGAGCCCTTCCCCATAAGCACCACCTTTGGGACATGTTACATGGGTGATAAAAGCATAGAACTTCATCATAGAACCGGTAAAATAGGGTTCCATATTTCTCGTTTCTGGGCCATCGCCATATATGGCAGCCATACACATCAACGATCCGCCAACTGTATGGGCAATCCAGTTGGAGGTATTTGAGACAACATTGTTGTCGTAAACATAAGTACGATAAACACCTTTTATTATATTTTTTATGATAGCCTTCCGG
>DATKQQ010000032.1:0-2476 GCA_035532615.1 Hanamia sp. | reverse complement strand
TTTTATCTAATATCTTAAAATCAACTATTAACAATGAATCTTTCTCTAATATATTTTGAAAATTCCTGCATACTATTTTTTTTATTTTTCCTTTCTTTAAATTTTTTCTGAATGTCTTTAAGAATTAACAGCATGTCATTCACTACAATCGCCACAAGATCCTTCACAGTGGGCGGCCATTATTATGTGATATCACCGAATCCTGCTTACAGTTCCATCAATATCACATCCAATTCACCCGGCAGCAACTCAAAAACGAAGAATGCTGAGACAGGCGGAATGACCCAAGTTTCTATAATGGATGTGAATGGCAACTTAAAGAAACAACAACAATTCAACAGCGGCACAGTTAACATGCAACTCAAGGTGGCGGATCTGGCTTCGGGAACTTATTTTGTGCAGATAACCAATGGAAGCATTAATGAAACCCAAAAGCTAATCATTAACAGGTAAGCCAGCAGTTTTTGTAATTGTAAATATTATCCGGTAAGAGAAATAACTTGTCGGATTTTATTCCTCCCCAGGGTGGGGTATATCCAATACCTGCTGTTGGAAGTAACTGTTTTCTGCCGGACCTTGGTCTGCTACTGTTTCGTACACATACTAATAAGAAGGAATAATATTAATTTGCACCCTACGTTAATATCTTGAGATGATAGTTTACTATAATTTTTTCCAAAAACAAACCCTACGCTTACTAATGTGTGCAGGGTTTGTTTTTTTTTTCAAAAGAGCAAAGCACAACAAATACCATGTGTTGATTCCATTAAAACAGTCTTGCACAGTTCCACATCCTTAAGGCCCGATCTTCCATTTCAATCTATTCCCACTTCGGACAATGGAGTAGTTATTTTTCAATCAACTCCTAATCCTCCGATTTTATCATTCCTTAAATTTGATGACGCGGGAAACCCTGTGTGGGCTAAACGGATAGCCGGAGGTAATCAAAACATCCCTGCAAGCCAAAATTTCTTAGATATTCATCAAACAGATAACCAAAATTATATCCTAAGTACAGGGACCCGCGACGGACTGTGTAATATGTGCGTAGTCAGCAGGCATTTGTTCCTTGACCCTAATGGCAATCCAATTATGCAGGTAAGTTATTTGAATGCCGCCGGCGATACCGGATGGCAAATAACGAATTCAGGGCCTCACCAGATTGCAGTATTTGCAGGCAACCGCACTCTTCAAAATGGTGGCGGTATAACTGTTTGCAGCCAGGATACGATAAGTGGCTTTTCTATCACTAAGTGGAGTTACAATTATTCTTTTACTAATGCGGGCTCAGTAAATTTGATACTAACTAATCTATATGTTTTAGAAAATAATGTTTATGTAGGTGGCACGTACATAAGCAAACAGTCACCGGGCCAGGGAATGGGAATCTGGATGCTGAAGATTGACTACAACTCCGGAAAACTAATTGCTTCCAAATCTTATAGCTTAAACAATCCTGTTCCGTCGGCAGATAGTTTGATAATTTCAGGAAAGGGAAGTTTTGCAACAGTAGGCGATAACCGGTTTGTATTTGAAATTGAACTTCTTCATTCGGGAAGCCTTAAAAAAGAAATTGCAATGGTAAGAATGGACGACAACCTGAATATAATTAACAATCCCATCGCTGTTTCATCTGCATTAAGCGCATCCGCAAATGCGTTTTCGTTGTTAAGCAGGTACGACAAAGCTGTTTATTTAATACCCGGCAGCAATACCGAAAGTTATTATGCTTTTATTGATACATTCAATAATGTTTCGAAAGAATACAAAGTGACGGGTAGTACTGTTAATAGCGGCCAACCGCAATTTAATTTAAAGGATAATGGCAATATTAATATAATAAGCACGGTATCTCAAAATGGTAATTTCTACCTTCAAACCACCGATCTGCCACCGGGCTTTACCGGCAATACCGGCTGTTTTTTAGTAACAGATACCATATTTGCTTCCTATAGGCAAATTACCTGTACCGATACAAAATTGGATTGGAGATTACAAACCCATGAAGACTATAGCCCAGTGTCAATTGAAGTACCTGTAATAAACGACATAATTGAAAACAACCAGGTAATTTGTTCCCAACAATTCACCTGCGATAGCTTAAAAATATCGGGAAATAATAATTTCTGTTTAAGCGACTCTTCCTATTTATTTTCTGCTACGAAAAACAATTCATGCTTTAGGGAAATAAACTGGGCAATAGATACAAGCTTTGCGCAAGTAAATAATCTTCCGGGCGACAGTACTATTTCCCTTCGGCTTAAAAAGCCCGGGAGCGCATACTTACATGCAAGTTTAGGAGGCTGTGGGCTATCCGATTCCATTTTAATTACAGTGAATGGGCATCCTCCAAATGTTTCACTCGGAGATGATACCACGCTTTGCCCTGGTTCTATTGATACACTTCGTACAGGAGCTCCTTACCAGGATTATCTGTGGCAGGATGGTTCAACCAATCCTTTTGTAATTATAAAAG
>DATKQQ010000031.1:0-9848 GCA_035532615.1 Hanamia sp. | reverse complement strand
TCAAAAAAATCCACAATGCTCTAAAAAATCAAAAGCCCAAACCTTTTAAGCAAATTAAATTTGTAGTACACAAACCGCCACCAAAAAAACCTGGAGCCACCGATATTGCTCAATTTAGATCTGATTAGCTGCAATGTGGGTCAAGTAACTCATACTGTTAGTTGATTATTTTTTAAAAAATTGACACCTAGCTTTGAAAAGAATATTAACTATCACCCCTGCACCGAGTATTAACAATTATTCACCTTCAACCAAATCACGCTTTCCAGGTTTTCTTATCCTGTTTGTTTCGGCGCCACACATCTTCACAATCTTTGGTGTGAACTTTCCAACGACATCAACCAAAGCTTTCTGATTTTTCATTACCTGTTCAATATCCTTGTAAGCAAAAGGTGCTTCATCCAGCCCTCCTCCGACCAGCTTTACACTATGTTTTGCGAGTTCCTGATTCAATGCATTTTGTGTAATAGTAGCATTGGCTTGTGTACGACTCATCTTACGGCCTGCGCCATGCGATGCAGAGCTGATACTGGCTTCTTCACCTTTACCTTTTACAATAAAGCCGGGCGCTGTCATGCTACCGGGGATAATACCAAGCATATCTTTACCTGCCGGCGTAGCGCCTTTACGATGTACAATTACTTCACGACCATTATACATTTCTTTCCATGCAAAGTTGTGATGATTCTCGACCACCTTAATTGGGTTTCGACCTAACTGCTTTGCAATCTTATCATGTATCACATGGTGACAGGCACTTGCATAATCACCTGCCAGATTCATAGCCAGCCAGTATTCCAAGCCTTCTGATTCATCCAGCGTAAGCCAGGCAAGATGTTTTGCCTCCTGCGGCAAACGGCGCTTGCTGATTGCAAGGCGTGTGTAATAATTGGCTATGTTAGCGCCCAATCCACGGGAACCACTGTGCGTTAAAAATCCAACATATTTTCCAGCTGGCACATTTAATATAATATCGGTTTCATCAAATTCAACAATACCAAATTCTGCAAAGTGATTCCCGCTGCCGGATGAGCCTAATTGTTTCCAGGCACGGGTATGAAGTCCTTTAAGCAAAGGCAATTCAAAAAATAATTTGTTGTCCATTACTTCGTGATCCGGTGATTGTTGAAACTGTGCACCGCTGCCGAACAAAGTCGCTTCATTAAGTTCTCGCACAAAAAAAGCTTCACGCTGCGTAAGATCTTTTATATCTATATCGAAAATGCTCAGGCACATTCGGCAACCAATGTCAACACCTACGCCATAAGGTATCACTGCATTCTCTGTTGCCAAGACTCCTCCAATAGGCAAACCATAACCATGATGTGCATCTGGCATTAGTGCGCCAGCAATTTCCACCGGCAATTTTGCTGCCTGGTACATTTGATGCATAGCCCCTTCTTCAATTTGCTCTGCACCAAATACATTGAAATGAATACCCGCGCTGTTCAATGAAATTTCAACGCCTTCTGTTTTTTCTTTGGGCATTAATTTTTCTGCTATAGATGAAAGCACTTCATCGTTTGCATAATCTTTTGGTGATTGCAGAACAGCTTTTAATATTTGAAATGCGTCTTTTTTTGTGTGATATTTAAAATGCTTTTCCATCACGTTCATGGCTACCGGAATTACAGGACTTTCGGGATAACCGATTGCTCTTAATTCTTTTGCTTCTATTTTTAACTTGCTCATAATTTTTTTTTAATTCTGATTAATAATTTCTCTCCTGAATCCAACCACTTCAATTTTGGTTATGTCAAAATCTATTTCATTCTGGTTGCTGATCTCTGCAACCGTCATTAGCTTATGAATTATATTTTTAAAACCTAAATGATCGCTTAGCCTCTGTGATTTTGCAACTGATAATTTTTCAAATTCATATTTTCCTATCAATCTTCCTTTCCGCATCAGCGCGCTGTCAACCATTGTAAGCGAGCGGTTGAAAGTGCATATCAATTGAACATTTAAAAAATCGGCCAGCAAGCCATCGGAGATATTTAGCAAGTTAGAAACTGATGAATCGTTACTTACCTTTCTGTCCATAATAATATTTTCTGCATCTTCAATTACCAGAACCGTATTCGGGTTATCAATCAGCAAATCAATAAACTCAGGATTCATAAGATTGCCTGCAACATTAGGCGAAAGAAACATAACTCTCTTTTTTAACTTGCCTATTAGATACCTCAGGTAAGTTGTTTTACCCGTTCCCGGTAAGCCATGCAGAAGCACAATGCCTTTATCCTTTTTTTGTTGCAATCTTTTTTGTATCACAGCATCCACCTGCTTAAAATCATCAGGATAAAAAAGATCAGGATCTATCTTTGTTCTTTTTATTTCCATAGGTTTTAAATCAAATCCGTTGGAATCCTTCACTATAATATTTATCTCTGCCGGCATACGCTTTTGCTTTTCTTTAAATTTCAAAATAAATGCACTCACTTCATTCACAAATTGTTCATGCCTGCTGTTATGCAGAATCATGCAATAATTATCATCCAGCTCTATGATGCAACTATTATTTAAAATAATTACTGTTTTATAAAACTGAAATCCTTTCTTCTTTTTATGTTCGTACCAGCGGTACTTATGTATATGCTTAATGTATTCCCCGAATTTTTGAGGAAAGGCATTAAAAGCTTTTTCTGCATCTATTTTGCTGATAAAATGAATATCAGGTATAGCATGAAAATTATACATAAAGAGCGCCTTAACATTTATGAAGCGATCGCTAAATACCTGATTGGCATCAATCACTTTCTGATTATATAAATCTTCCATTGTATTTTTTTAAATAATTAACTCAATACTTTCTTCTCCCGTTTTACAAACAGGCACTTCATCTTCTTTATTTGTTACAAGAACACGCATTGTTTATATTTTAATCTTCAATAAATGTGGTGCCTCAAGGAATCGAACCTTATTCTTTGGAGCTTCAATCCAACGCATACACCATGTCTGCCAAAGCACCTTTGCGGAAACAGAATGATTCGAACATTCAACCCTTTGCTTAACAAGCAACCGTTCTGCCATTGAACTATGTTTCCATAACAGGGTTATAAATCGAAAAGAGACTATTCACAGTGCTCTAACCTGACTGAGCTACCCCAAAATTTGGGAGAAGGATTTGAACCTTCGACCGCGTGCGTCCCGAAGTACCTCTTTTCTACGACACCTGTTTGTTGGTCCGGAGAGACTCAAACTCCCAACCCCCGAATTAAAAGTGCGGTGCATCTAACCATTGAGCTACGAACCAATTTTTTTTGATGGCTTAAGAAGAATCGAACTTCTATCTCTGCGTTCGTAGCGCAGTGTTCTTTTCCGTTGAACTACAAGCCAATAAAATTGCAGGGTAAAAATCAATAAAAGTTTTGCTGCTCTACCAACTGAGCTAACGGTTCATTTGTTTTTTTGAGAACCGTATGGGGCTCGAACCCATGACACGCCGATTAAAAGTCGAAGTATCTTTTATTTACGACACCTGCAGGGTGAGTAACGGGAATCGAACCCTGTTATTCCGTTGCACAGACGGATGCTTTGCCAATAAGCTATTACCACCATTTTGTTATTGAGGCTGGATTTGAACCAACACCGCCAGTGTCAAAAACTGGAATGCTAAACCGTTACACTACTCAACAATTTTGTTGGTCCAGTGAGAGTCGAACTCACAACCCGAAGATTAAGAATCTCCTACTCTGCCGCTTGAGCTACGAACCAATGTTGTTGCTATCAATGGAATTAAACCATTACTTTCACCTTACGAGGATGATGTGCTTCCTTTACACCAGATCACAATTGTTGCGGTTTGTATGAGGATCGAACTCATTACATCAGATAGACAATCTGAGATTTTACCATTACACCAACAAACCAATAAGCGGTTACAATAAAACAGTGTTATTGTTTTACGTGAAAGTAGAAGTATCACTGTATAATGACTCGCTTTGTATAGTAGACAGGATTCGAACCTGTAGCCTCTTCATTCCAGGTGAAGTATCCGGCCAATCGGAATGTTACTATATATTGAATGAGCAACAAGGCGAGAAGTGACTGTTATACTGAGCTACAATTCTGTTGTTACAGAAAAGACAAGAGTTGAACTTGCGACCTTCCTGATTTATTAGGATGCTCTTACCGAAGTAACACTACTCTACGGCATCATTCAAAAAAATAAATTAAAAGGGTAACAAACCGAATAGAGTTTTTTTCCGCCATACCAGTAAATATTTTATTGATAACAGGATTTGAACCTGTAACAACTTTTCAGTTAATAGAAATTGATCTATTTGCGTCTACCGAAGTATCTCTGTCCTACGACACCTTTTAAAAAAAGAAAATTTATTAAAGAGTAACAAACGAAACGAGAAACGGGAACACTGTCAGGTGGAGGATTTGCACCTCTTCCAAATTTATTTGGAACCCTTCCCAAAATTGGAGTCGAAGTATCTCACTTCTACGACATCTTTAATTTTTTTAAATTATTTTATTCAAAGAACTTTTAAAAAGAAGGCCTGCCTTAGCAGGACTTCTTGTACTGCATCCATCCTTCCTATAATTCAATTGCATTGATCATCTTTAGTGCATCACTTCCATTCTCAATTGCATTCAACAAACCGAAGATCTTGTCGCTCCAACCGGAGATCAAATACACATCATCTCTCATCACATTCAACGGAGTGTTTCCGTAACCGGCCAGGTCAAACAAATACATCTTTGCATTTGGTGCAATTGCCTTGTACTGCTTCCAAACATTGCTAATGTTAGTGTTGTTGTTACTGTTCCACAACTGGCAGTCAGTAAACATAATCACCTTATCAACAACATGCTTCCGCTATACAAGATCCTGAACAACCAGGTAACCGTTAGTTGCATAACCAACTTCACCTTCCCTGCGGTGGAACTCCATTACATTACCAAGAATATTCTTCTTTGCAACGTTGATGATCTTCCAGCTATCTCCGAACATACCGGTGATAACATTTGCACACCTGCTTTGAAGCAACATTGCCAACATCAATCCGATATCAAAACGCTGAACTTTGCTTCTTGCACTTACTGCAGTCTGCATACTTCCACTTACATCTGCTGCAATTACAACCTTAGTGTTGGCATCATAACCTGCAATATTTGCTGCAGTCTGCAACACTGCATCTTCCAAAGCATCCAACACCTTGCTTACATTTCCATTCTTCAATTCCTTCAATTCACGGTAGGCACTCAAAAAACGGAATGGCAATTGCCTGCTGTTTGCTACTGCATTTGCATTGCTCAAATCGCTGCAAACCTTGTCCAGTACGTCGTTGCTTACATCAGCTTCCAAAATATTTCTAAGGTTTCTAAGCAAAGCCATGTAACCGATCTTGTTGCTGAAGATCAATTCTTCCCACTTTGCCTTTACTGCTTCCTGCTTGTGCTTAGGGCTCTCAAACTTTTGCTGACCCAATGCACTCAACTCAACTTCCCAGGTGTATGGAGTTTGCAATTCATCCTTTACGATCTTATCGAACAAAGTTTGTTGTGCTTCATCCTTCGCCTTTGGGTGAACAAGAAACAATGCATCCTTCAACTTAACCACTGCTGCACGATTGTACTTTGCAAACTGGTATTCATCAAAACGATTGAACGCTTCTGCCAAACCCTTTTGCAATTGCTTGCTCAACTTGTTCAACTGCTTAACATTCTTACGCTGGTTGCTTTGTGCATAGTATGCAAGCAACTCAGTGATCTCATCTGCACGCTGAACAATTCTTGCAGTTAATGCACTCACCAAACTATCACCGCTGTGTTGCTTTGCCAGCTCAACTGCCAAAACCATTGGCACACTACGCAAATACATTTGCTCCCGTGCATATACCGCAAGCTTCGCTACAAACTGTGCATCATTCTTTGCGATCAACTCGGTGATGCGCTGCAATTGTGCACTTGCCTTTTCATAAAAGTTATCAGTTAGAGCAGCAGTTGCCACAGCAGTGTACAACTCAAGTTGTGGAGTTAACACGAAAGCCTTTTCGCCTTCAAAGTTGGTTATTACGTTCTGCCTTTTCTGTAAAAAATTAAATCTCACGATCTACCTCCTTTTTTGTTTTATTTATTTATACTAATTTTTTTTCGTCGCACTCCTGCGCATTTTGTTCCTTATTCGGCTGTTTATATTTTTTAAATTGGTATAGCATTTTTATCACTACCACTTCACCAAAAATTTTTACCAGCCGCAATAATTCTAATTCCTGTATCATCTTTTCCTTTTTTTATTTTATTCATTTTGTACTTTTCAATTGCAATTATTATACGCATTAAAAAGTGTAAGCTTAAAGTCCAGTCTAAAAATTTCATCTTTCATTTTTTTAATTGTGCATCAAACAAAAAAGCCCGGTCACTTTCGTTAAGACCGGGCCTTTAGTTTTTTATCATCCCGATTATTCAGGATACAAAAGAACACACCACGGTCGTTTATATAGATCATTACCCATTGTAAACTCAAAGCAGAAACTTTCCTGCCTGGATAAGAACCAAATGGGTTTTCTATGATTTATTGACATCGTCATTTATTTTTATTTTGTTACAGATGCACGTTTTTACTTATTCACAACTGCATCAAATTTCTTTTCAAAAAAAAGTCCCGCTTTTTTTTGCGGGGCTTTTAAATATATTGAGTTTATTTTTTATCGACCTAACATTTTATATGCTCCGCAAACAGTGTAATCCCTAATAGGACTAAACCATTTTTTCGTTTCAATATGTATCTGTTTGCGTAACATGTTTTATTATTTCGTGCGCAAAGATGTATATTTTTTTTTGATAACACAAAATAATTTTAAAATAATTTTTATACATCTATGAAATCAGCGTCTTTAATACAGAATATTTTTTCCCAAAAAGACAAAGTGAAACGCTATTTAAATTATTTAATCAAATGCTAATAATTTAGCTGCATATTCCTTTTTTATTTCTTTTTCAAAACTATCAAGATAATTTTCAGTTGTCCGAATATCAGTATGCCCTAATGCTTCTTGTATAAATTCTGTATTCACTCCTGATCTTTTCATAACCGTCGAGAATGTATGTCTCGCAACATATGTGCTTACTCTTCTTTTGATTTTTAATTTGACCCGGATTTTTTCCATCCAATCATTAATTAACCGGATGAACAATTCTATTAATTCATACTGGCGTAGGGGTGTAATACCGTGTTCTAATACCGGAAATATATAATTAGCCGGTGACTTATCTTGATTGCCCCAAGTCTCTATAATTCTGCGAATATCTTCACTGATAAAAACAGAGATCGATCTTGGATTTGAGCGTGTTGAATTTTCTGTTTTAGCTCTTTCAAATACAATATATTCTCCTTCTATATTTTTATATTTTAGAAATGCAATATCCTTACAATTTATTCCATTTGCCAGATAGGAGAACAACCAATAATCTTTTGCTTTCGCTTCCTGTTCGAATTCCGGTTGATAATGATAAATTTTAGAAACATCTTCTAGCTTAAGCGATTTTTTTATATCCCTTGAAGTTGGAATTTGATACCTGCGTTTTCCAAAAGGGTAACACTTTTCTTTCTTAATAATTTTATCTTCGGCTGCTTCATTAAATATGGTACGCAGAGAACGAACATAAATACCTACAGTAGTTTTTGAATAATCCTGTTGCAACATCCATTGCTCATATTCTTTCAGATAAGTGACTGTGATCTCACCGAACCGGAGATTTCCTCTAAATTTTGCTAATGCATAATAAGCGGTTTGGTAACTGACTGCAGTACCGATTCTATGTTCCCGCAATAATTTATCTATGTAAGATAAAATACCTGCTTAATAGTTCCTACAGGTGGTGAATCTTCTTTGAATATAGGAAACCTGTGCAGGTAAAGGGACATATCAAATTGATAAGATTGCAGAACGATGTTTTCCTTGATAGATTTTCTTTGATGAAATAGAGGATTGTTTAAAATATAATTCTTTTCAAATTCATTAAAGTTGAATGTTTCAAGATCAATTACTGCCTCAGCATCTTTTTCAATTGTTCGTAATTTATCACGGATTTTTTTTAATTCATCAGAGATTCTGGAAGAAGAAAGTTTTTTATATTCTTCTTTATAGAGGTCATAAATCGTTTGATAATATTGGACCTCTCTTTCAAAAGTTACCCTCAATTTTACAGGATACTTTTTTGTTTTCATTTTCATTCTTCGTGTATCAAGAATGATAGATAGTTGTATTGACATAACTGATATTTTTTCATTTTCACATAAATCCTGACCTCGAAAATTTGCAAACAATTTGCAAACAAAACACAGTTAAATGGGTTAATTCAGTGTTTTGCTAAATTAATCCATTTTCATTAAATTATTGATTATCAGTTTATTAGTTAAGATAAGTTAACTGTTGTAAACCTGAATAAAGCAAGTAGAGCCGCTGTTAATCAGAGGGTCGCTGGTTCAAGTCCAGCGGGGGAGCACCCACAGTAAAGGGTTTCATTTTATGAAGCCCTTTTTTAATTTGTTGATTTACATACAATTTTGACAAGATTTGATTACCTGTAAACTTTTTTGTGATAGGATGTTGAAAAAGAAATCATAAACTTCAAACGTTTTTAAAAAAAAACTTAATTCTTATCCCTGAATTCCCTCTTTATAAACTTCAAGCGCCCGCTTTCTTGCAAATTCATGTTTCACTATTTCTGACAAATAACCGGGACGAAAATCTTTTATCCATCTTTTAATGTAAATCAATTTTGGGTCAAATTTTTTGATTTGTTCAGAAGGATTAAAAATTCTAAAATATGGAGCAGCATCGCAACCAGTACCAGCGGCCCATTGCCAGTTCCCATTATTGGAAGACAATTCAAAATCCAGTAATTTTTCTGCAAAATACGCTTCGCCCCAACGCCAATCAATCAATAAATGTTTGCAAAGAAAGCTTGCAACTACCATGCGTACACGGTTATGCATCCAACCGGTTTCATTGAGTTGTCTCATGCCCACATCTACCATCGGATAACCGGTTTCACCTTTGCACCAAAGCTCAAATTCCTTTTCATTATTTCTCCATTTAATGTTATCATATTTTCTTTTAAAATTATGATGGACCACTTCTGGAAAATGATACAATATCATCATGAAAAATTCCCGCCAGATCAATTCATTGAGCCATTGTTCATTCAACTTGTGAGCGATTTTTACCGTTTGCCTTACACTAATAGTTCCAAATCTTAAATGAATACTTAGATGAGATGTGCCTTCTATACCTGGTATATTGCGTGTTTCAGAATAATTCCGGATAAGTTCTTCATTTATTTCCGGTTTAGCAACTGTACTATTTATTTCTTTAAAACCAATTTCTTTTAAGGAAGGGAAATCAAACGGTTTCGTTTTTAAAAGATTATCGAGCAGTTTTTCTGAATAGTAAGATTTCGTTTCGCTTTCCAGATATTTCTGTTTCCATATATTGGAATAAGGCGTAAATATTGTGTACGGTGATTGATCCGGTTTCATCACTTCTGACTTCTCAAAAATTACCTGGTCTTTAAAAGAGTGGAAATTAATTTTGTGAAGTGTAGCAAACTCTTTTATTTGCTTATCCCTTTTTATTGCATAAGGTTCATAATCATGGTTAAGACATATTTCTTTTATTTGATAAACTTCGTTGATTTTTGAAAATGCATTCAAAGGCGTATCATGAACAACTAAGATAGAAGAGCCATATTTCCTAAGCCGGACAAGCCGGAACTAAACAGGAAAACATTTAACTTTCCAATATTATGGAATCACTTACTCAAAGATATTGCGAAAAAATCAGCGGCATACTTGGTTGTTACGACCGCATAGTTATCACTGGCACACT
>DATKQQ010000030.1:0-37710 GCA_035532615.1 Hanamia sp. | reverse complement strand
TCAAAAAAATCCACAATGCTCTAAAAAATCAAAAGCCCAAACCTTTTAAGCAAATTAAATTTGTAGTACACAAACCGCCACCAAAAAAACCTGGAGCCACCGATATTGCTCAATTTAGATCTGATTAGCTGCAATGTGGGTTAAACAAAGGACAGATAGAATTAAGTAAACAAAGCGAGAAACGGCTAAAAGACAAAATCCGTGAGGTAACAAAAAGAAACAGAGGGATCAGCCTTGAAGAAATGCTCAAAGAGCTGCGGCCAAAGCTGCAGGGATGGCTGAATTATTTTCGCTATGCAAAGATGCAAAGCAAGATGGAAGCGATAGATGGGTGGCTACGCCGGCGGTTAAAATGCTTTAGATTAAAGCAATGCAAGCGAACGATAGGGATAGTGAGATGGTTGAGGAAGTTAGGGGTAGAGGAAACCCTAAGTTGGCGAACGGCATTAAGCGGCAAAAGCTGGTGGCGGTTAAGCAATAGCCCCGCCACCAACATTGGTATGAATAACCGATGGTTTTCTGCTCAGGGCTATTACAGTCTTAGCGAAAATTATCAATCCTTACATCGTAAAATACTTTAAAGAAACCGCCGTACACGCAAGTACATACGGTGGTGTGAGAGGGCGGCAAAGAAAGTATCTTTGCCCCCTACTTTAATTTGGTTTAACGCAGGAAAAGCAATTCCCTGTATTTAGGTAGTTGCCAATATTCATCATCTATTAAAAGTTCCAGTTTATCTACATGATACCGTATTTCTTCAAAATGTTTTTTTACATTATCACAATAAGCAATAGCTTTTTCTCTTGAATTGCTTATTGCATTAGCAACTTTTCTTGCTTCTATCATTGCTTTTACACTTGTGTTAATTACATTGATATGCTCTGATATCTTTTGAGCTATCAACTTTTGGGCAGCATAATTATTTTCATCAAATCCAAGTTCCTTCAGACCTCTCATATTTTTTATCAATACATTTTGGTATTTGATAGCCGCAGGTAATATATAAGTGCTTGCCATGTCACCAATAATTCTGGCTTCTATTTGAATTTTTTTGGTATAATTTTCCAATAAGATTTCATGCCTTGCCTCTGATTCTTTTTTAGAATAAACATTATGACGTTCAAAAATATTTTCTGCTGCTTTAGTTATAAAAGCGTCCAGGGCGAGTGGTGTTGTTTTTATATTGGGTAAGCCTCTTTTTGCTGCTTCATTTTCCCAGGCTTCACTATAACCATCTCCTTCAAATAAGATTTTTTTACTATCAACAATATACTTTTGAATTATTTGCATCAAGGCGATTTCCTTTTTTTCTCCTTTATCAATCAAAGCGTCCACATCTGTTTTAAATTGAGTAAGCGTTTCACTCATAATCGTATTTAGAACTGTCATTGGACCTGCGCAATTTTCAGAAGAACCTACTGCTCTGAATTCAAATTTATTTCCGGTGAATGCAAAAGGAGAAGTACGATTCCTGTCCGTATTATCAAGCATTAATTCTGGAATACTTTTATGAATATCCAGTTTCAACATGGCTTCGTCCTGTTCATCAAATTTATTTCCTACACGTTTTTCCACTTCATTCAATACGTCAGTTAAATATTTTCCAATAAAAATGGAAATGATAGCTGGTGGAGCTTCATTGGCGCCAAGTCTGTGATCGTTTCCTGCACTGGCAATTGAAGCCCTTAATAAATCGGCATGATCATGTACTGCTTTGATGGTATTTACGAAGAAAGCGAGAAACATCAAATTGGTTTTGGGAGTTTTTCCGGGTCCAAGCAAATTAATACCGGTATTGGTCGCCATACTCCAGTTATTATGTTTGCCGCTTCCATTTATTTTTGCAAATGGTTTTTCATGAAGTAGTACCATCAAATTGTGCCTTTTGGCAACCCTGCTCATCACATCCATCATTAAAAGATTATGATCTACAGCGAGGTTTACTTCTTCAAATATAGGAGCACATTCAAACTGGGATGGAGCTACTTCATTATGTCTGGTTTTTAAAGGAATGGCCAAACGGTAGCACTCATTTTCAAAATCACGCATAAAAGAATAAACTCTCTCAGGTATTGCGCCAAAATAATGATCTTCCAACTGTTGTCCTTTTGCGGGTGCGTGGCCAAATACAGTACGACCAGTCATAATCAGGTCGGGACGACTGCTGGCTAATCCTGCATCAACTACAAAATATTCCTGCTCCCAGCCAAGAGTTGCTTTTACGCCGGTAATATTTTTGTCAAAATACTGACACACATCCACCGCAGCTTTTTCAAGGGCTAACGATGATTTTAATAATGGAGTTTTTGCATCCAGCGATTCTCCGGTATAGGATACAAATATGGTAGGAATACAAAGTGTTTTTCCATTACCGGTTTCAATGATAAATGGGGGAGATGAGGGATCCCATGCGGTATAGCCTCGTGCTTCGAATGTGGCCCTGATACCACCGCTTGGGAAAGAAGATGCATCTGGTTCTTGCTGTATTAACGCGGCTCCATCAAATTCTTCAATAGCGCTACCATCGCTTTTTAGTGTAAAGAATGAATCGTGTTTTTCAGCAGTTGAACCTGTTAGTGGTTGAAACCAATGTGTATAATGAGTCACATTTTTTGACTCTGCCCAGCTTTTTAATGCTGATGCAATTTGGTCACCCATTTTGCGGTCAATCTTTGTTTGGTTCTTTACAGATGAAACTAAGCTTTTGTAAGCTTCGTCGCTTAAAAATTCGCGTGCTTTTTTTAAATCAAATACATTTTCACCAAAAATACTCGTAATCTTTCTTGATGGAGATACTTCATGGGTTCTGGGATTTGAGAAAAGCTCATGAAGAGCATTTAGTCGCAATGATTCCATTTTTTTTGTTTTAGGTGCAAAAAAACAAATTATTTTCCAAATTATGTAAATTATTTTTTGATTATAAAGTAAATTTTTACTTTCTATGATATATTTATTAATATTTATTTATTATTAATATTATTTATTATTCCTCTATTTTTCATTAGAAAAGTTTTGCAAAGGTTGAATATTGCAAAAAAAATTTCATTGCGGTATCACCTAAATAGGATCAAGGCATTTATTTTCTTTTTATGAAATTAGTGATCATTTTTTGAATCGTTTCCCAATCTATATAACAAGTTATGGGTACAAATAAAAAAATTAGATAAATACTGCGATATCGAACGATGGCTCCGATTATAGGAACAGTGTAACCAGCGATGATCAACATGGAAAGGCTAAAAAAAACACCGAAGTAAATCAATGGATGTACCTGATAGTTTTTCTTTCTGAAGAAAATAAATAATAAAAATAAAATTTCAAGAATAAAAATCTCAAGTGCAAATGGGAGGTATTCAAAATCTGTAATTTTGGAAAGATAAGGACGTAATAAAACGTGATCGAACGCCTGTGGTGCATTGTTTAAAAAACTTTTGAAAGTAGGGGAAAGTTTATTGATAGAAATGGTAGAATTTCCCGCTTTTCCTATTTCGATAAAACTTGATTGCCTTGACACTACATATTTTGGAAGATTGGATCTTGGAGAAATGTAACCAGATGAAAAAAATAAAACAGAGGTAAATGCATATACTGCAACAAAGGTTAGGAATCCGTATTTAGAATTTTTTTGCGCGATTATCCAGGCTGTCATGGCAGGTATTAAAGTGATTAAGACAAAATTTCTTAATAAAAAAATCACAATTAAAAAAAAGAGGATAATCCAGATCCTTTTCCATGTAAACTGATCATTGTTCAATATAAAAAAGAGATGATAAATGATCATAGAAAGAGAGAGTAATATAAGTCCATCACGATGAATCATTGATGTAAAAAATAATGCAGACGGTAATAAAAAAATGCAAAATATGAGTTGATAAAATGATTCCGTAAAGATTTTTATAAATACTCTATAAAGAGCCACGAATCCGAAAAACACGAGAAAATTATAAAAAAGCGTATTGATAAAGAAATTTTTAAAGCTGATCAGATCAAAGATCGAAAGCATTTTAGCGAGTAAATTTGTTTTGAGATTATTCCAGTAAGATTGCGAGTCGTCAAAAAGCCTTGAATAGCCATGCGTGTAATAATTGCGAAATATGTTTACAAAATATGCATGTGGGTCTTGAAAAAGAAGATTGTATTCTTCGATCCCCATTTTGTGGAAAGCTACGGAATCAGAAACCGGAAAATAATTTACATTGAGATAGCAGCTAATAATCAAAGTGAAAATTCTTAATAAGAATAAGGTAATAAGAAGTCGGTTCGATAATCCTGATTGGGTAAAAAATTTAATCCTGGTAATTAACCAGCAAAACAGTATGGTATAAAAAATAAATAGAAGATAATTCAAGCAGGAATGTTTTAAATGTGGGAAGTTAGTTAAAATATTCACATTGGATATTCTGATAAAAGTATAAGAGATTGTAAGTTTGCTTTTTTTAATACAATTATGGAAATAACATTTGAAACTGCAGAGAAACTCGGACTTAAAAAAGACGAATTTGAAAAGATCATTGATATTCTTGGCCGCACGCCCAATTTTACAGAACTGAGTGCCTATTCTGTGATGTGGAGCGAGCATTGCAGTTATAAAAATTCTATTAAATGGCTGAAAACTTTGCCAAGAGAAGGTTCTAAACTTTTAGTAAAAGCAGGTGAAGAAAATGCAGGTTTGATGGATATTGGGGACGGCCTTGGTGTAGTTTTTAAAATCGAAAGCCACAATCATCCTTCAGCGATTGAGCCATTCCAGGGGGCTGCAACGGGTGTAGGTGGCATTCACAGGGATATTTTTACGATGGGCGCGAGGCCAATTGCTACTTTAAATTCATTACGTTTTGGAAATATAGAAAATGAAAAAACACAACATTTGTTAAGTGGCGTTGTAAGTGGCATCGGGCATTATGGAAATTGTTTCGGTGTTCCTACAGTCGGGGGAGAAATTTATTTTGAGGAATGTTATCAAACCAATCCTTTGGTAAATGCGATGAGCGCGGGCGTGGTGGGTTTGGGCGAGATTGTTAGTGCGACGGCGCTCGGTGAGGGAAATCCTGTTTTTATCGCGGGAAGTGCAACAGGAAAAGATGGAATGGGAGGTGCTGCTTTTGCCTCCGCGGATATAACAGAAAACAGTGCAGAAGATTTACCTGCTGTACAGGTAGGCGATCCCTTCCAGGAAAAAAAATTACTGGAAGCTTGTCTCGAGGTGATTCAAACAGGTGCTGTAGTTGGGATGCAGGATATGGGTGCGGCGGGAATTATTTGTTCCACGGCTGAAACCAGCGCAAAGGGTGGTGTCGGGATGAACATACATTTAGAGAGAGTTCCTACCCGGCAAAAGGGCATGAAGGCCTGGGAATTACTTTTAAGTGAAAGTCAGGAAAGAATGCTTTTGACTGTTTATAAAGGAAGAGAAAAAGAAGTGATCGATATTTTTGAAAAATGGGATTTACCCTGCGAGCAAATAGGCGAAGTTACTAATGGAGAAATGCTTCGTTTTTATATGAATGATACGCTGGAAGCGGAATTACCTGCGGAAAGTTTAGTTCTTGGCGGTGGCGCTCCCGTTTATGACAGAGAATATAAAGAGCCAAAGTACCTTGAGAAAATAAAGGTTTTTGATTCTAAGAAAATTCCTGTTCCCAGAAATTTAAAAAGTATTGCGGAGAAATTAATTTCCCTTCCTTCCATCGCTTCAAAAAAATGGATATATGAACAATATGATAGTATGGTAGGCGCAGTTAATCTCAATACCAATGCACCTTCTGACGCCTCTGTAGTTGCAATAAGAGGGACAAAAAAAGCACTGGCGTTGACAACTGATTGCAATAGCCTTTATGTTTTTGCTAATCCTTATGTCGGATGCATGATTGCAGTTAGTGAAGCTGCAAGAAATATTGTTTGCAGCGGCGGAATTCCATTGGGCGTTACAAATTGCTTGAATTTTGGAAATCCTTATGATCCTGAAGTCTATTACCAGTTTGTACAAAGTATCAAAGGAATGTCGGAAGCGTGTTTGAAATTTGATACCCCTGTTACCGGCGGTAATGTTAGTTTTTTTAATCAATCGCCATCCGGCCCGGTTTATCCTACGCCGGTTATAGGAATGGTGGGGCTTTTGGAAGATTTTGAAAATAAGATGACGTTGGATTTTAAAAATGTGGGGGACATGATTTATTTGTTGGGAAAAAATATTGAAGATTTTAATTGCTCTGAATATTTGTCTAAAGTTTGTGGGATTGAATATTCTCCTGCACCTTATTTTAATTTGGAAGAAGAATTTCGTTTACACGAGACTGTTACTTCACTGATCAAAAACAAAATGATTCTTTCTGCTCATGATATTTCTGAAGGT
The DNA here is from genome assembly GCA_035532615.1 of Hanamia sp. Lineage (GTDB taxonomy): Bacteria > Bacteroidota > Bacteroidia > Chitinophagales > Chitinophagaceae > Ginsengibacter. The sequence continues at coordinate 31,358 of DATKQQ010000030.1, read as the reverse complement.
GGACTTTTTGTAACACTTGCAGAAAGTGCATTTCAAAGGAATTTAGGATTTACAGTAAATCAACCCCGCTTGCCTGCGTCTTTCGGGCAGGAAATAAGCGGAATTCGTAAAGACGCTTATTGGTTTGGGGAGGCGCAGGGAAGGGTAGTAGTAACGGTAAAGTCTGATAAAATAAATGAATTTGAAAATGGATTAAAAATTCCTTTTGAAAAATTAGGAACAGTTACATCTTGTGAAATAATTGTAGATAGTGAAAGTTGGGGAAATATCAGTGACTGGAAAGATAAATATGACAACGCTATTGGGAATTTCATGAAAATACAGGATTAGGAATGAACAAAAATTCAAAAATTGTTGTAACAGGGGCGGCTGGCTTTATTGGAAGTTGCCTGGTGGGCTTTTTAAATGATGCCGGGTTTAAAAACCTGATTATGGTGGATGATTTTTCTCATGAAGAGAAGGAGGCAAATCTTAGAGGAAAGTATTTTGAAAAAAAAATTGAAAGGGAAGAATTTTTTGATTGGTTGAAAAATGAAAATCCAAAAATTGATTTTGTTTATCACATTGGTGCGAGAACGGATACTACAGAATTTGATTATTCCATACACGAGCATTTGAATCTGGAATATTCTAAAAAAGTATGGAATTATTGTTGTAAAAACATTATTCCACTGGTGTATGCTTCTTCTGCTGCTACTTATGGTGCCGGCGAGTTGGGTTATAAAGATGATGAATCTATTATTGAAAATTTAAAACCTTTAAATCCCTATGGGGTTTCTAAGAATGAATTTGATAAATGGGCACTTCGCACCCTTCGACAAACACAGGGTGACAGTGCTCCTCCTGCCTGGGCGGGATTAAAATTCTTTAATGTTTACGGGCCAAATGAATATCATAAAGCACGAATGGCGAGTGTGATCTTTCATTCTTATAACCAGATAAAGAAAAATGGTTTCGTAAAACTTTTTAAATCGCATAAAAAAGAATTCAAAGACGGAAAGCAATTGAGAGATTTTATTTATGTAAAGGATGTTTTGAAAATTTGCTTTTGGTTCCTGGAATGTTGGCAGAAAGACCCAAAGACTTTTATCTCTGGAATCTACAATGTTGGTACAGGAAAAGCAAGAACATTCGATGATCTGGTAAAGGCTACTTTTGCCGGTTTGGATAAAAAACGCCGGATTGAATATATTGACATGCCGGAAGATATTCGCAATACTTACCAATATTTTACAGAAGCGGATATGAATAAGCTTCATGCAGCAGGTTATACACAGCCATTTTATTCGTTAGAAAAAGGAGTGGACGATTATGCAAGAAACTATCTTTCTAAAGGAAGATTTTATTAGTTAGCAAGTTAAATTTTGAGTAATCAGTTGAATTTAGCAATACATTAATTGAATCATCGTTTAATTAATGCGGAGTCAAACTATACCTGAAAGATTTCTTTTAAGTTTTATCAGTTATATTTTGTACATTTGCAAACTTATTCTCCTTCTTAGCAGACTGGATACTCTTTACTAAAATTAAGCTCATCAAGTCATAGGTTGTTGAGCATACTTAAAAACAAACTTTCAGAAACATTTTTCAGGGAAGTTATCATTTACATTAAAACATTAAAACATTTAAACTTGTTATTTAAAGAATTGCATTTAATAACGCCTATATTGAAGGCGCTCGAAACTGAAGGTTATACAGAACCTACCCCCATACAGGAACAATCAATACCTCATATTCTTCGCGGAAAGGATTTCTTAGGATGCGCACAAACAGGCACAGGAAAAACCGCTGCTTTTGCGATACCCATTCTTCAGAACCTGATGTTGCAGCAAAAAGAAGATGCTTATAATCATAACATAAAAGCATTAATTGTAACCCCCACCCGCGAATTGGCGATCCAGATTGATGAAAGTTTTGGTGCTTATGGAAAACACACAGGATTAAGGCACGCAGTAGTTTATGGAGGCGTTTCACAATTTCAACAAACTAATGAATTACGCCGTGGTGTTGACATCCTGATTGCAACGCCTGGAAGACTGCTTGATCTCATTTCACAGAAATTTATTAATTTGAAAAGCATAAAAATGTTTGTGCTGGATGAAGCAGACCGCATGCTCGACATGGGATTTATACATGATGTAAGAAAAATTATTGCCCTTCTTCCTGAAAAAAGGCAGACTTTATTTTTCTCCGCCACAATGCCGCCTGAGATTACAAGACTTTCTTCTTCTATCTTAACTAACCCGGTAAGAATAGAAGTAACCCCCGTTTCTTCAACTGCCGAAAATGTTGAGCAGCATATTTATCTGGTTGAAAAAAATGACAAACGTCAATTGTTGATTCATCTTTTAAAAGATAATAAAATACAAAACGCACTCGTATTTACCAGGACAAAATATGGTGCTGATAAGATTGCAAAAGAACTTCATCACGCTAATATAAAAGCCGATGCCATACATGGAAATAAAACGCAATCGGCAAGACAAAGGGCTTTGAACAATTTTAAAGAAGGAAAAATTCGTGTATTGGTAGCAACCGATATTGCAGCCCGCGGAATAGATGTAGAAGTTTTGAGCCATGTAATTAATTTTGAATTGCCAAACATCCCCGAAACTTATGTGCATAGAATCGGCCGTACAGGCCGCGCCGGAAATTCAGGCTCTGCCTTATCTTTCTGTGATATGGAAGAAAGAACTTACCTGCGTGATATTCATAAATTAATTGAAAAAACAATTCCGGTTGTGGAAGATCATCCTTATGCGAGCACAATGCAATTTGTGCAAACTCCCGTAACTCAAAAAAATCCCATGTCCCGAAGACCCGTGTCGCATAGTGGTTTTAGGAGATCAAGAAGCTGGAGCCAGGGAAGATAAACAGGAGAAATTACATTTTGTTTCCTACCATTTCTCTCATTTCAAATGTGAAGCTGGAATTCTTTTTGAGAGCCAGCTATCTTTTACCGGAATGATCCAGTTGTTTAATAATTCTTTTTTGGTAAGAATGGTATTATTAAAATATAAAGTCTCGGGAGTGATAATATCGTTTTCGATTGAATAATTCACCCTGGATAAAGGGATTAAGAGAATGTTTTCCTTAACGATAAAAGCCAGCAATTGTCTGTCGAGTAATTGTACATTAAAATCCTGCTGAATATTCTTTATAAATCTGACAGAAGAATCCGTGCTACATCCGCCAATTTTTACTCTTGTTTCATCCGCCATAATAATAATAAAATGACCAAAAAATAAATTAGCGTAGCCTTTTACTTCGCTGCCATGACTATTCCACTCTTTGCAGAAATTTTCCAGCAAATCTTCTATTTGTAATGCTTCAGTTATATCAAATGTGCGATTGCTCTGGTAAACCCATACTCTGGAATTAACATCAAAATCTTTAGGAATTAAATCTTGAAAATGAATATTCATTAGTTAAAGTTAAAAAATAAATTTTAGAGAAAGAAGAAAGAATAGTGAAAGTTTTGTTTACTATTTCCCCCAAAAATTGCAAATTCTAATTTACAATTTTCCTGCCAAATATTTTTTGATTGATATGAAAATAAAAAACCTCAAACTTTTAAATTGTTTGAGGTTATAAGTTTGATTTGTTAAAGTTTGTTAGAAATATTATTGAATAAACTTCAGCTTTTATGCTAATTGTCCTAATCTTTTTAAATAATGAATATGAGATAAAATGGCCTGACGCATTTTCGGAAATTCAATATAATTGATTCCATATTCACTACAGGTTTTTTTAATTATTTTACTTATTGCAGGATAATGAACATGAGAAATCCTGGGGAACAAATGGTGCTCGATTTGGAAATTTAATCCTCCCAAAAGCCAGGATATCGTTTTACTTTTTGTAGCAAAGTTGGCTGTAGTATGTATTTGATGGATTGCCCATTCATTTTCTATTTTACCTGTTACTCCGGTAGGGATAGGAAAATCTGTATGCTCTACCGTGTGTGCTAATTGAAACACGATACTGATAGCAAGCCCGGTTACCATAGTGATAATCAAAAATCCTACTAACCAATTTACAAATCCTAATAACATTATAGGCAAAACAACAAACATAAATGCATAAATAACTTTTGCAATCCAAAATGAAAAATGTTCCCATAACGTCATTTTTCTTAGAGGAACCACTCCTATTCTGCCCTTAAAATATTTCTGGTAGTCTGTCATAAATATCCATACCAAATGAAGCAGAGAATATAAAAACCAAAAATAATATTGCTGGAATTTATGCAATTTCATTTTCTTTTGCGAAATAGCAAACCTAAGCCATGGGCGCGCTTCAATATCATCATCTATACCATCAATGTTGGTGAAAGTATGATGAATAATGTTATGCTTCATATTCCACATAATGGCGCTACCACCCAAAAAATTAAGGGATGCTCCCGCTGCTTTATTGATAAATTTGTAACGACTAAAACTTCCATGTGCGCCGTCGTGCATTACATTAAATCCTATTGCTGCTGTTAATAAGCCAAAAAATATACATTCAGGTATTGCGATCCATACCCCAGGCGTAAAAAACACAAGATGGACATATATCAATAAATATAAAATACAGAAAAGCAAAGCTTTAAAGAGTAAAGCAAAATTGCCCGTCATAGGACGGTGTTGATCGGCAAAGTATTGATTAACGCGATTTTTTAATTCCGTATGAAAATCTCCTTTGTCTTTCATGAATCTTGGAGTGAGCATTATTGTTGTTGATTTATTATTGTATGTAATTTATTCTATTTTTCTCAAAACAGTTTGTTAAGTAACATTCTGAATGAATGTGTCAAAAGATTGCATTCCTATCATCTTTTTTGAAATAAAGCCTTCCGCATGTTTTACTCCAATCATTTTACCATACATTTTAGAACGATTGATTACACTTTCTAAAAATTCAGGCGTGGATATGTACGTTTGCGGTTCAGTATCCTTTCCACTTGAAAAGAATTGAGTTTTAAAAGCCTTTATAGCTTCTATTTTCTTTTCGATTACTTCTGAAATATCTATAACGAAAGAGGGCGTGAAATATTGATCTTGAACATAATTAAAAACATATTTAGGTTTCCACACTTCCTGCCTGGTTTCATGATCTGAAGATTCTATTTTTCTCAATCCGGATAAAAAGGCGGCATCGGCTACTAATTTTGCGGAACGCCCATGATCAGGATGCCGATCCTCAGGAGCATTACATAAAATTATTTCGGGTTGATATTTTCGAAGAACTCTTATTATTTTTCTTTGGTTCTCTTCATCATTTCTGAAAAATGCATCAGCCATATCAAGATTTTCTCTCACATTTATTCCTAATATTTTTGCTGAATGGGATGCTTCCTCTTCTCTCGTTTCTGCTGTACCACGCGTTCCCAACTCTCCGCGAGTCAAATCTATAATTCCCAATTTTTTCCCTTTCATTTTCTCAACTAATAATGTACCAGCGCAACTTAATTCTACATCATCGGGATGAACGCCGAATGCTAAAATATCTAACTTCATTTTAAAACTATGGTTACAGGAAAAGAAAGTCTGATAAATAATTTTGCAAATATAAACTAAAATGGATGTTAAGATGTAGTTTTATGATTTCATATAGATAAGATGTATCCGATATTAGACGCCAAAATTATGTCAAATCATTTAAGTGATTTATATTCTAATTAAACTGGAAAAGAATAATTGTGTCTATGCCTTATCTTTGAAGCCTTGAAATTTTTTATTAATAAATTGCGATAATGAAAATACTATTACTAGGAGTTTTTGTTTTTCTGAGTTCTACTGGTTTCTCACAATTGAATTCATTGGGTAAAAGCGACCCTGAAGCAAAAGTGATTTTAGATAATGTGAGTGCTAAATTTAAAACTTATAAAACGGTTACTGCCAATTTTACATTATCAGTCACTGACGCAAGTGGTAAATTACAAGGTATTAAGAAAGGAACAGTTTATATAAAGGGTTCTGATTATCGGGTAAATATATCCGGACAGGAAATTTACAGTGATGGAAATAATATTTGGACCTATGATAAATCAGCAAATGAAGTTGATATAACTAAATTTGATCCCTCTTCTAATACGATTACCCCTCAAAAAATGTTTACTAATTTTTATGATAAGGATTTTTTATACAAATTGAATGGTGAAACCAAAAAGGGCGGCAAGACAATCCAGGAAATTGAATTAACTCCGGTTGATAAAACCAAATCTTTTTTTAAAGTGTTGGTTGAAATAGATAAAAATTCAAAAAATATAGTTTCAACGAAAATTTTTGATAAAAACGGAAATCACTATATATATACAATCACCGGTATGAAGACTAACACCAATATTCCTGACTCCCTGTTTGTCTTTAATACTAAGCAGCATCCAAAAGCTGAAGTAGTGGATCTGAGATAAACCTGTTTCACACTTTTTAATCTTTTTGTTTCTTTTCCGCCAGTAACTTTCAGGTTATTTTTTTTCACTTCCCCATCTGAAAGTATCAATTTGCAATCCTGAAAGATCTATTATTCTGTCAACCACGGTTGACACTGCTTCTTCTATTGTTTTAGGTTTACTGTAAAATGATGGTGAGGCGGGGCAAATAATTCCACCCGCCTGTGTAATTGTTTCCATATTTTTCAGGTGAATGAGACTATAGGGAGTTTCTCTTACCATACAAATTAATTTTCTTCTTTCTTTTAACATAACATCTGCTGCTCTTGAAATGAGATCATTAGATATTCCCGAAGCAATACGGCCAATAGTTCCCATGCTACATGGTGCTATTATCATTATATTATAATTACCTGATCCGGAAGCAAATGGAGCCATAAAATCATTTTTTTCATAATATTTTGCTTCATATTTATTATAGTCATTTTGGCCTAATTCCATTTCCCAAACAAGTTTGGCATTATCTGTGATAACTATTCCTAATTCAGTCCATTGTGATTTTATTGATGTAAGTTTATCTAATAATACCTTTGCATAAATAGATCCGCTGGCTCCTGAAACGGCTACAATTATTTTATTCATTATAAAAGATTAATTTTTAAAAAATATTTTAATTCAAAATCAAATAAAAACAAATAAAGTTCGTTTATTATCTATGGAAAAAAAAGCGGTTTTTGCTTTAGTCGCCTGCTGGTTTGTTTTTTCTTTTGCCAAAGTTAAACCAACTGAAAAAGAAAAAATAGATTGGCTCAGTTTAGAACAGGTAAATGTGAAAATGAAAACTGACCCTCGTCCGGTATTAATAGATCTTTATACAAATTGGTGTTATTGGTGTAAAATGATGGACAAAAAAACTTACAAAAATTCAAAAGTGATTTCGTATATTAATACTCATTTTTATGCTGTTAAATTAAATGCAGAAACAAAAGATACTCTTATATGGTACAACCAAAAATATGAATATAATCCCAACGATAAAGTGAATGACTTTGCTTTATACGTAACTCAAAGACAATTAGAATTTCCGAATACAGTAATTTTTCCTGAAATCAATAAAGCGCCAGCAGCAATTCCCGGTTTTATGGATCCAAAGGAAATTGAAGTAATTCTTAAATATTTTGGGGATGAAAATTATAAAACTCAGAATTTTAGTGATTATTCTGCAAATTTTAAGGCAACATGGTGAAAGCCATATAAATTATAAAAAACTGCAATTGCAGTTTAAACTAGGTTTTTCATAGGATATTGGATTATAACAGGGGTGGATTTCCATTCGGCCCCTTTTTTATTTTTTTTTGAAAAAATAAATAAACCCATGCAACGTTTTGATGTCGAATGTGGTCTATATGGTTATAAAATAAGTTTGTTGCCAAAAAATAAATTTTAAAGGTTAAAAACAACCTTACAAAATATAAAAAACCGTAATAACGGTTTTAAAGATGGTTTTTCATAGGATATTGGATTATAACAGGGGTGGATGTTTATCCGGCCCCTTTTTTTGTATTTTGTAAAATCGGATTTGATTTTTTTGTTTTTGACACATAAATATTTTTTATCAACAATTGTTTTATGAGATTTTTTTTTGGATTTTTAATATTACTATTATTTACTTTTTATCAAAATACTTATGCGCAAAAAGGAGAAAATGGAACTAAGAAATTACATTCTTCTGCCAAGTCCATTCATAAGAGAAAAATAATAAAATTTGGAATTGCAAGTTATTATGCCAATAAGTTTGATGGCCGCAAGACTGCTGATGATGAAATATATAAAAATGAGAAATATACAGCAGCCTGCAATCAACTTCCCTTCAATACCTGGATAAAAGTTACCTATCTCAAAAACAGGAAATCGGTTATTGTAAGAATCAACGATCGGCTAAATGCGCATAACAAACGCCTTGTTGATCTTTCTAAGTCGGCTGCCCGGAAGTTAGGTATCTTAGGCCGCGGTATTGTTAAAGTTAAAGTGGAAGTATTGAACAATTATGCTAAAAAATAAGGAAATGAATTTTATTTTTTGTAAAAGATGTTAAAGAGTCAATGATTTTTGTCAAAAGGAATTTCTGGGTAAAACTCAAAAAAGTTACAACATGTTTTGTAATAATATTTGTGAAATCGGGTAACTAACTTAAGTTTCAAATTCTGGAAATTGACTTATTTCTGTAAACTGGCCTTCTTTATTTTCAAATCCAAAACAATATTTTCCATTAGTTATAACCAGGTATTTTGCGGATAAGGTAACATGATAACGTAATATTTGTTCCATTGTTTTTTGGGAAAGATTTACATTCATTTCTTTACATTCTATAATCATCCATGGTTGAGATTGCCGGTTGTAAACTACTATATCACAGCGTTTCCTTAATTCTCCTAATCTAATTTCTTTCTCCACAGCAATCAGGGAAGCGGGATATTTTTTTAATATTAAAAGATATTGCAAAAAATTTTGCCTTACCCATTCTTCCGGTGTAAGCACGAACCATTTTTTTCTTATAATATCAAAAACCTCGTTTATGCCTTCCCGTTGTTGTGTCTTTATTCGATCTTTTGAAAATTCTATTTTTATCATTTATTCCTAAAAGTATTTAATATCCTATCTCCCGGATTGAGAGATAAAAATTTGTGCAATCTAAAATCTAAAATCGTATTTTTATCTATTATGAAGACAAAAAAAGAAATAGTGAACAACTGGCTCCCTCGTTACACAGGGGAGAAATTAGCAAATTTTGGTGAATATATTTTGCTTACCAACTTTAACAATTATGTGCAAATGTTTGCAGATATCCATAATGTAAAAATTGTGGGTGTAGAAAAAGCAATGGAATGTGCTACAGCAGATGATATTACAATTATTAATTTTGGTATGGGAAGTCCTGGAGCAGCTACCATAATGGATCTTTTAAGCGCTATCAATCCTAAAGCTGTTTTATTTCTCGGGAAATGTGGAGGGTTAAAAAAAAGAAATAAAATTGGGGATCTTATTTTGCCGATTGCAGCTATAAGAGGAGAGGGGACATCAAACGATTATTTTCCCCCGGAAGTTCCTGCTTTACCCGCATTTGCTTTGCAAAAGGCGATTTCTACCACCATACGCGATCATTCAGTAGATTATTGGACCGGAACGGTTTACACTACCAATAGAAGGGTGTGGGAACATGATGAAGTATTTAAAAAATTTTTAAGAAGAATACGCGCTTATGCAGTAGATATGGAAACGGCAACCATATTTATTGTTGGGTTTTATAATAAAATTCCTACTGGAGCTTTGCTCCTGGTAAGTGATTCACCAATGGTTCCTGAAGGTGTGAAGACTACAGAAAGCGACGCCAGCGTAACCACTAATTTTGTGGAAATGCATTTAAGAATTGGTATCGAATCTTTGAAACAACTGATCAATAACGGGCTTACGGTTAGGCATTTGAAGTTTTAGGGATGAGTTATTAGGTATGATTGTCTAAAGACACTAATAACTGTTCACCCTTCACTAATCACTATTCATCACTCATCACTCACCACCCACCACATGAGTTATCCTCTTCTCCAAATAAAAAATTTCAGTGTTGATTTTGTTGCAGAATCAGGAACTACTTCTGCGCTAAAGAATATTTCTTTCGAAATACACAGTGGCGAGACTGTTGCTATTGTTGGTGAATCGGGTTCTGGAAAAACAGTTACTTCCTTGTCTGTTTTGCAGTTGCTTCCTTCACCCCCTGCGAAATATAAAAGTGGCGAAATTCTTTTTTCTGAAGATACTAAAGCACCTGTAGATCTTTTGAAACTCGGTGATAGCGAGTTGAGAAAGATTCGGGGAAATAAAATCTCTATGATCTTCCAGGAACCTATGACCTCGCTTAACCCTGTGAAAACCTGCGGCGCACAGGTAATAGAAGCTATCAGGATTCACCAGGCAGTTTCTCACAAAGAAGCTGAAGCGAAAACAATTGAATTATTTAGCCGGGTCAAATTGCCTTCCCCTTCGTCTATTTTAAACCGTTACCCTCATGAAATTAGCGGTGGTCAAAAACAAAGAATAATGATAGCGATGGCAATAAGTTGTAATCCCACTTTGCTGATTGCCGATGAACCTACCACTGCACTTGATGTTACGGTTCAAAAGACAATATTGAAGCTCATAAAAGAATTACAATTAAAAGAACAGATGAGCGTGATTTATATAACTCATGATCTTGCTCTTGTGGCCGAAATTGCTGATAAAGTAATCGTTATGTATAAAGGAGCCGTGGTGGAGTCCGGAACCAGTAAAGAAATATTTTTAAATCCGCAGCATCCCTATACCAGAGCTTTATTGAATTGCCGCCCGACGGCATCATCAAAAGGGAAAAGGCTCCCGGTTATCAGTGATTTTATGAATGAAGAGAATGAGCTATCAGCTAACAGCTATCAGCTATTAGCTATTAGAGATGAGCAGATGGGAGATTTTAATTCTGGTAATCATTTATTAAGAGTAGAGAATTTAAAAGTGTACTTCCCTATTAAGAAAAATTTTTTTGGGAAAATATTACAGGAATTCAAAGCTGTGGATGGTGTGAGTTTTACAGTAGATAAAGGAGAAACACTTGGACTTGTTGGAGAAAGCGGATGCGGGAAAACCACACTGGGCAGATCCTTGATAAGATTGATATCTCCTACTTCGGGGAATATTTTTTTTAATGATAAAAATATAGCAGGTATTCCGGATGAGCAACTGAGAAAAATGAGGAAAGATATTCAGATCATTTTCCAGGATCCTTATGGATCTTTAAATCCGCGTATAACAATTGGACAGGCAATAAATGAGCCGATGAAGATTCATGCCATATTACCCAATGAAAAACAGCGAAAGGAAAAAATTGTTGATCTGTTGGGAAAAGTAGATCTTAAACCCGAGTATTTCAATCGTTATCCTCACGAATTCAGTGGAGGTCAACGTCAGCGAATATGTATTGCAAGAGCGCTTAGTCTGAATCCTGATTTCATCATTTGTGATGAAAGTGTGTCAGCTCTTGATGTGAGCGTGCAGGCGCAAGTTCTAAATTTATTAAATGATTTGAAAAACGAATTTGGCTTTACGTGCATATTTATTTCACATGATCTTGGCGTTGTGCATTACATCAGCAACCGTATCATGGTAATGAACAAAGGAAAGATTGTAGAAACCGGAACTGCTGATGAAATTTATTTTCATCCCCAAAAAGAATATACGCAGAGACTCATAGCGGCTATTCCAAAAGTGGAGTTTTGAAAGAATCAAATTTACCCGGGTTTCTGATAATTATATCTTAGGTAATTTATAACCATTGTGATATTCTTTCATCATATATTCTTTATTGACTACTTCATTGGTAAATCGCCCTTTTGCTGCATCCCATTCTAATTTTTTGCCACTTCGGTAGGCAATATTTCCCATTTGCGCAACGGTAGCTACATTAGTTGCGGCTTCTACAGGACAATGGAGTTCTTCTTTCTTTCTTGATTTTACTACACTTATAAAATTTTCCCAGTGCCTGTCCAATCCATTATCTGAAGATGCTACAAAGTGCTTACTTACTTTATTTTTGCTTTGTTTTTCTTCTATCACTTCCCACCCGCCTCGATTGAGAATTAATGTTCCGTTATTGCCGATATATGCTATTCCGTGATCTCGGTTATATGGCCCGTTATCAATTCCCATTGCAGAGTCCCATACCATATTAAAACCATCAAACTCATAAAGTGAAATAAGCGTATCAGGTGTTTCTTCATACAGATTGGGATATGCAAAACGTCCGCCCAGAGCTGCAACAGATTTTGGAACAGACACCTTCATGCCGAGCAAACCATAATCCAGGAGATGAACTCCCCAGTCGGTCATTAGCCCTCCCGCATAATCCCAAAACCACCGGAAATTAAAAAGAAAACGGCTTGAGTTGAAAGGCCGTATAGGAGCCGGCCCCAACCACATTTTATAATCAACACCTGCAGGCGGCGCTGTATTGGGGACTACCGGCCCGGGTTTCATCCACCCCTGGTAACACCAAACTTTTACAGTCCGTATATTTCCAAGCACACCGGTTTGCACATAATCAACTGCGTCTTTAAAATGTTTCTGACTTCGTTGCCATTGCCCTACCTGCACTACTTTATTATGATGCTGTTGTGCTTTCAACATCGCACGACATTCGCCAATTGAATTACCTACAGGCTTCTCGCAATACACGTCTTTGCCGGCAGCGCATGCGTCCATCATTATCAACGCATGCCAGTGATCGGGCGTTCCTACAATTACTACATCCACATCTTTATTTTCCAGCAACTTTCGGTAATCATCATAGGTTTTTATTTTTGAAGTATCAATATTCATTTTCGCAAGGTCTTTCATTCTTGTGGCAATTACATTCGCATCAACATCACAGATGGCTACTACATTTACTCCGGGGATTTTCAAAGCAGAAGAAAGGTCAGCAAAGCCCATTCCATTCACTCCGACAGCGCCAATGTTTAATTGTTCGTTTGGAGAAATTCTATTTTTTAAAATAGAAAAAGCATTATTGCTTGTTGCTGATACCAACAGGCTGCCTCCTATAATTGAAGCTGAGTTTTGTAAAAATTTTCTTCGTGAACCCATTTTGTTTTTTTTAATGATAATGAAATTGAAGTTAAATTTTTATTGTCAATAAATTTTAAAAAATAAATATTCTTTTTGAATAGAACCCTGAAAAGAATTTAATATATAGAAACAATAAGCCTGCGGCCCTTAGTTTTAATATCTCTTCATTCTATTTCTGCAAGAATTTTTATTACCTCCCCCGGATTGTTTTTCCAGAAATGAAAAGCATCACCTACATTGTTCATTTTATAAACAGAAGTAATTAATTTACTGGCATCAAATTTCCTTTCTTCGAGCATTTTTATAACATCTGCGAATTCGCCTAAGGCATTTCTGCTACCCATAATATCCAGTTCTTTTTTTACGATAAGGCTTGTGTCTAATGGTATATCGTGATGAGCATATCCTATATAAACTATTCTGCCTGCAAAAGAAGAAGCTTCCAACGCCAGGCGATATGTAGCGGCAGCGCCCACAGCTTCGATACAAACATCTGCTCCTTCGCCATTGGTAATATCAAGGATAGTTTTCATTACATCTTCCCGCGAATTATTTAGAGCATAATGAACTCCTAAGTATTTCATCAATTCCAATTTTTTATCATCAAGGTCCAAAATAATTACAGTAGCCTTTTTTTGTAAAGCTGCCAAAGCCACTCCAATGCCTATCATACCACAGCCAAGTACTAGCACGGTTTCTCCTTCGCATACCATTCCCCTGTTGATAGCATGGTAGCCAACGCTTAATGGTTCTACCAGAGCAAGTTCCCGGAGAGTTAAAATGTCGTTCTGATATATTTTTTGACAAGGCACCGAAAGGTATTGCAACATAGCGCCGTCCCGCTGCACACCCATCGTTTGATTGTACATGCAGGTATTAAATCTCCCAGCGCGGCATGCATGACATTTGCCACAACTTGTATAAGGATTCACGGTAGCTCTTTTCCCGATTTTTATAGCGTCGGGTACTTCATTCCCTTTATCAATTATTTCAGCACTTATTTCGTGTCCTGGGATACGAGGAAAAGAAACGAGTGGCATATTCCCTTTATAAATATTGAGATCGGTGCCACACAATCCTATCAGGTGGATCTTTAATAATACTTCATCTGGCTTCATTTTTGGCTCGGTGAGGTCTGTCATTCTTACTTTTCCGGGAGCATCAAAAATTATTGTTTTCATGAATCCTTTGGATTGAATTTCACACTTATTAAAATTCTTTCTACATTTTTTCAAATGCAATTTAAGAACTCATTTTCTGTCCTCGAAAATTAAATAAGTTTAATAACAGGAAAGATGAAGGGTTATATAATTTCTATTGTTGAACTTTTCCTTTTAATGAAAGACAATAAAAAAAGCCCACGGAATATCCTTGGGCTTTATACAAAAGAAATTTATTTTATTAATAAGGATAAATAAATGTATATTCTTTACCGTTGTTTCCATTTGACCAAACCAATTTTGCATAATAATAACCACCTGCAGATGTTATTGGGCATGAAGCCTCAATATTACCACTTGCATCAAGACCATAAGTGATATCACAAGAAATATTATCTGACCTCGTTATTAGATCCTCGCCGCTGGTTAATTCAAAATCACATGACTGTGCAAATACTTTCGGAGAAGTGATCATGTGAGTAAAAGATATGCCAAAACGGTCAGTTCCCCAGGTAGCAATATTGTTGTTAGTACCATCTGAATGAGTGCCTGTAACTGTTTCAACAATTCCATTGTTGTAAGTGAATACCCTGTGCTTGGAAGTTTGCCAACTGCACGTTAGACCACTGGCGAATGTGATGGATAAGTTGGATGAGACATCATTTTCAATTGAGTCAAGTGTTGCTAAATTCTGAATAAGCCCACCGCTTGTGTTGGTAATTGTTTTCGTGCCATTAATTATTATTTTCTTTCCGTCTCTCACGCGGGTAATGGTTAATGCATCAATAGTAATAGTTACCACAGAACCGGCTTTGTTCCAATGTTGCCCTTGAGGTACAGCAATAGTTACAGTTCCGGTACGTGTACGGTTGCCACTGCAATTACTTCCATTATAAACAATTGTGATTGTTCTGGTAGCGGAGGTAGTATCGTAGGTTATCTTGGCATCGCAAACAGTGATATCAATGTTATCAATACCTGCTGTTCTGCCGGAAACAGATACATTTCCATTCAATGCTGCAACGGCATCGTCTGATACTGCATGGCTTTCGTTGGACACCATTGTCAGATCGTCGGAAGATGTTTGTATGTTCGCTGCTGTTGAACCATTTGTTGAGGAATTGGAATTGTCTTTTTTACATCCCAATAATACAGTGGAGAAAGATACGACCAAAATGGTTAGCCGAAAAAGGCTTTTAGTTTTCGTAAAGTGATTTTTAAGATTAAGGTTTTGTGACATTGATACGTGAATAAAGTTTAAATGATGTTAAAAAAAATGTCAAAAAAATTTGTCATTGAAAACATCAAGGAATATTCAGACGCTGGATGAAACGAAAAAAATGCTACTTTCATTGTTTTGAGGTTAACATATTTTGCAAACAAAATAATGATAATAAAATTTTTAAATTTTGCATCCTTCTGAATTTGAACTCCTTATCTGCCTAAACTGGGGGCTGAATAAAAACTTTATCTTCAAAAGTTTAAAAAATTACTTTGTACTGACAAGAAGTTCTGAATTTGATGTTTTTTATCTTTCAATTCTGAAATAGAGCATGCAGGTTATTTAGACTTTAAACTTACTAATAGAAAAATCGAAATCAATTAAAAGGTGAGATTTTGGGTTTTTTCTTTTCTTTGCAATAAAAAATGAAAGAACTTTTCGAACAGTATGCCTCATATAATCTCTGGGCCAATAAAATTATATTGGAAAAATTATCTTCTGTCACTCCGGAAATTTTATTTAAAGAAACCCGAAGCAGTTTTGGAAATATTTATGAAACAGTTGTTCATTTGATGGAAGTGGAAAGTATCTGGTGGCAACGTTTGAAGATGCAGGAAAATGCAAAGGCTCCGGAAAAAGACCTGAATAAAAATCCACAGGTACTTTTCAAAAGACTATTAACGTTATCTCAGCAATGGAATGATTGGGTGAAAGATGCCAACGAAAATTATTTTACACACGTTTTTGGTTATTATAATTCAAAAAAAGAATTTTTTAAACAACCTGTTTATGAAATGCTATTACACTTATTTAATCACCAGACTTATCATCGTGGACAAATAATTACTATGCTTCGTCAAAACGAGGTTGATAAAATTCCATCTACTGATTTTATAATCTTTACCAGAAAAAAATAATTTTGTACTGTTTCCGCAAGCCTCTCGTGAAAATTATTCACAAACTCTATCTCATTTTAATTTCCTTTTTAATGTTTTCTATTAACCTGAAAGAGATTTGAAAAACAGAATCAAAATGGAAATTGAATAGTATAGAATTGGAATCCTTGTTATTTCTTTACCTCACTAATACAGAAATTAATAAGCCTCGTGAAAGGTTGCACCAATTTTATTAACTGAAAATTAGCAGAAATAAAAATTTTGTCACTAAACTTATAGTAATAATAATCCATCAAAATATGCAGGTCTTTATTTTAAACCTAAAATCAAGAATTATGAAAAAGAAGTTCCTGTTTTTTCTGGCATTCATAGTTGTGCTGGGCGTTTCGGTAAGCGGATGTTATGTGGATAGAGGTTATTATCGTCCACATTATCACCCGTATCATTACCACCATCACTGGCATGATTATTAATGGTTTCAAAGAACCCCAATGCAACTGTCGTAGTTATAATGATTACGACAAGTTTTGTATCTGTGAACAAGAAATGCTATTAATAGTGTAAGCATTAACGTTATTTAACGAAATACCAGTATCCTTTTCGTCATTTAAGGAATTTATAGGCATTCTCATAATACGAAAACCACTTTCTAATTCCCGGTTTAAAATATTCAATCACAGGTTTACCTATTTCAAGTTTATAATCAAAGAGGGGATAGCCAGGAACAAAATAACCCGGATAAAAGAAGATGATTTCTTTTTTTTTACAAAATTGTATCTTTTCATAGATCATAAATTTGCCCAAGCTATATTTTTTGTAAGCAGGATCATAAATAGAGCAAATACCTGCTGCGGCTTTATTGCCCAGGTCAAAGCAGCCGGTACCAATTAAAGTGTCGTCATCATATACGTCTATCATCCAGGTGTTATATACATTAGTGACACTGTCGCCATACAATAGAGAGTGAAGTGAAGTAGCTCCTTCAAACGGAATACTTTGCTTATAAGAATTATATAATGCCTCATGCTCCGGAGTAATTTTTTCCTTTTTTATTTCAGTCCGGAACATTTTATTTTTCCTGGTTAATATTTTATATTTTTTATCTCGCACAAAATCTTGTATCCTTAACCGTAACCATACCGCATCAAATATCTGTCCATCGAAATACAGTACATCCGTTGTGAATATTGTTTGCTGCATCCTGAACCATCCCAAGGAGAGAAAGCCATCCAGTTTTGCAGGTTCAATATTGGAAAGTTCTATTATTTGCGAACTCAAGGAGATTAATTTACGCTTATAAATTTAAACTCATTGTCGGATTTATTCTCAAATTTTTTTAGGAAGAGAGTTGTAATGTCCTCCTCTTCAAGTGAAATCAAAAACAAACCTAATGTTAATTCAATGCTGAATATCCATTGGAAATCAGGATGGGGTATTATTTCCACAAGAATAATTAATCCTGATAATTTTTATTCCTTTTCAACCATTTTAAACTACTGGCACTTTTTTTGGCGAAAAGCATGAATGAATAAAAAAAAATTTAATTTTACATTTTACACTTCCTAAAATCTACAAAAATTTAAATCATGATTAAGACAATCAAATTATTAACAGCCGGTTTGGTCCTAACTACTTTACTATCATGTAATGGAGGAAACAAATCAAATAAAGAAATCGGCAATTCAAGCAACGACACCACTAATAATGGAACTACTATATTTAAAGCCACGTTAAAGGGATCGAGCGAAGTACCACCCAATCAATCAACTGCTTCAGGCAACTGTACTTTAACTTATAACAACACTACAAAAGATTTTACAGCCGTTACATCATATAGCGGAATAACACCTTCTATGGGGCACATACATATAGGTACCGTTGGCCAAAACGGACCTGTTGTTTTCCCGTTCACCAATCTTGCATCCCCTATTACTTTTAACAGTGGTACACTTACTAGTGAGCAGATTTCTGAACTTTTTAATAGTTCTATGTATGTGAATCTGCATACAACCGCATATCCGGGGGGCGAAATAAGAGGTCAGTTAATTAAGCAATAATACCTAATCCTATAAATTAGAAAAAACATACAAAAGTGTGTTTGTTGTAAAAGTGTATGTGTAAGGAAGATTTTAATACAAATTCACCTCATCCTTCTCCCATTCTACTTTCACTTTTTGGGAAATAATAGAATCAATCGATTTGCCACAATAATCCGGCTGTATAGGAAGTTGGCGGCTGTAACGGCGGTTTATCAATACACAAAGTTCTACTTTTCGGGGACGGCCGTACGATAATATAGCGTCTAAAGCTGCACGTATAGTTCTTCCGGTAAATAATACATCATCAATGAGGATTACATTTTTATCTTCAATAGAAAAAGAAATATCTGTTTGGTTGGGAGCATGTAGTTGCTTGCGAATATCGTCCCGGTAAAAAGTAATATCTAGTTTCCCATATAGAAAATGATGATCCGGCTTTATCTTTTTTAAATTCGCATAAATTTTATCAGCTAAAAAAATCCCGCGAGGCTGCAAGCCAATCAAAACAACAGATGAAAGATCAACATAATTCTCTATCACCTGGCATGCGAGGCGCTCGATAGTTATTTGAAGTTGATGTTTGTTAAGAATGGTATTCATTTGTGAATAGTGAAAGTGAATTGTAAAATGGTTAAGTTCAGCGTTCCTTATTCCTCCTTCATGAATGCATAACGGTAATCCGTAGCCGGAACAAAAGTTTCTTTAATGGTTCTTGCACTCAGCCAGCGATACATATTTAAAATACTGCCAGCTTTATCATTAGTACCGCTTCCCCGCGCGCCTCCAAAGGGCTGCTGTCCTACTACTGCGCCGGTTGGTTTATCGTTGATATAAAAATTACCCGCGCTGTTCGTCAATTTTCTTGTAGCCAGTTCTACGGCATTTCTATCCTGAGCAATCACTGAACCAGTAAGTGCATAAGGGGAGGTAGTGTCGACTAATTTTATGGTATCATCAAATTTATTTTCATCATACACATAGAGGGTAAGAACCGGGCCAAAAAGTTCATCACACATAGTTACGTACTTTGGATCGGTAACTTCGATCACAGTAGGTTCAATAAAATAACCGTTCGTCTTATCACATTTTCCTCCCACTAAAATTTTTACTCCTTTATCTTTTTTTGCCTGTTTGATATAGACTTCTAATTTGTCAAAACTTTTTTCATCAATTACTGCATTTATGAAATTGGTAAAATCTTCTACAGGTCCCATTTTCATAGTTTTTATTTCGGCAACTAATCTCTTCTTTACCTGCGGAGCGATGTTAGAAGGAATATAAGCCCTTGAAGCAGCAGAACATTTTTGCCCCTGGTATTCAAAAGCGCCTCGACAAAGTGCCGTTACCACTACATCTACGTCTGCACTCTTATGCGCAAGTACGTAATCCTTCCCACCTGTTTCTCCTACAATTCTTGGATATGATTTATAAATTTTTGTATTCTCTCCAATTATTTTCCAAATATTTTTAAAAACAGCCGTACTTCCGGTAAAATGAATTCCGTCGAAATCAGGATGGCTAAAACAAATACCACCCAGGGTAGGGCCATCAACAAAAACCAAATTAATAACTCCGTCTGGCAAACCCGCTTCTTTCAAGATTCGCATAAACATTTGAGCGCTATAAACCTGGGTATTTGCACATTTCCAAACAACTACATTTCCACACATTGCCGGGGCAGTAGGAAGATTTCCACCAATTGAAGTAAAATTAAATGGAGTAATAGCCAGTACAAAACCTTCAAGGGGACGGTACTCCATCCTGTTATTCGTTCCTGCACTGCTTATTGGCTGCTGGCGGTAAATTTCACTAAGAAAATGAACATTGAATCTCAAAAAGTCTATCAATTCACATACCGCATCTATTTCTGACTGAAAAGGATTTTTGCTTTGCCCAAGCATCGTGGCAGCGCACATCTCAGGACGATATTTTGTAGCGAGGAGATCGGCTGCCTTTAAAAAAATATTAGCACGATTTTCCCAACTCATGTTTGACCATTTATCTTTTGACCTAAGCGCGGCATTAATTGCTTTTTTTACATGTGAAGCATCACCTTGGTGAAAATTTCCTAATAAATGATTCCTTTCATGCGGTGGTCTTATTTCTACTTTTTTGCCGGTGCGTACCTCTTCACTACCGATGTACATGGGCACATCTGTCTTTTTACTTTTTAAATCTTTCAATGCATTTTTTAAGAGTTCTCTTTCCCTGCTCCCGGGTGCATAACTCAGTACCGGCTCATTGGATGGTAACGGATAATAAAAACTTCCGATATTCATAACTGAAATTATTTTATCCTGAATAAATTCCGGATAGTTAAAGAATAAAAAGCCCGACCTTCTGATCAGGCTTTGAGATTATTTCTTTAAGTACATTACTTCCTTTACCAAATTCACAGTACGCGGTACATCCGGTAAATATTGTGCAACTAAATTTGGCGCGTAATGCATCGGTGCATCAAGAGAAGTAATTCTGCGAACAGGTGAATCAAGGTAATCAAAAGCCTCTTTTTGAATGCGATAAGCAATCTCAGAAGAAACAGACGCAAACGGCCATTGTTCTTCTACGATTACCAGCCTGTTTGTTTTCTTAACAGATTCAAAGATCGTTTGCCAATCCATTGGGCGGATCGTTCTAAGATCAATCACTTCAGCGCTGATATTTTCTTTAGCCAACTCATCAGCAGCGCCCAGCGCCACCTTCATCATTTTATTATAAGAAACAATCGTGACATCTTTCCCTTCGTGGGCTACTTTCGCTTTGCCAATCGGAATTAAATATTCTTCTTCAGGAATCTCTCCCTTGTCTCCATACATCACTTCACTCTCCATAAAGATCACCGGATCATTATCTCGGATAGCGCTTTTCAACAAGCCTTTTGCATCATAAGGATTGCTTACTGAAATCACTTTTAAACCTGGAATATTTGCATACATGGCTTCGTAAGCAGTAGAATGTTGTGCACCTAATTGCCCGGCACTTCCGTTTGGTCCACGAAATACGATTGGGCAACCTACTTGTCCTCCGCTCATTGCCAGCATTTTCGAAGCCGTATTTAATATCTGGTCAAGTGCCAGATTAGCAAAATTCCAAGTCATGTATTCTACAATTGGTCGAAGGCCATTTTGGGCGGCACCTACGGCTATTCCTGTAAATCCAAGTTCTGAAATTGGCGTATCAATTACTCTTTTTTCGCCAAATTCTTCCAACATTCCCTGGCTAACTTTATAAGCACCATGATATTCCGCCACTTCTTCTCCCATCAAAAACACCTTGTCATCACGTCTCATCTCTTCCTGCATCGCTTCCCGCAATGCTTCTCTGAATGCAACTTCTTTCATCAGTAAAATTTATTTTTAAGTACTTTTAAAATCATTCGAAATTCTTTTTCAAAATGAGATGCAAAATTATCGGTTAAAGGGCAAATTATCAAAACTGTTTGTTGAGAGCCTTCAGCATTAAATGTTCGGATTTTAGCTTTCAGTGCCTATTTCACCAACTCCTTTAATTTCTCAGTCAATTTTTCCCCGAAAATATTTTTGGCAATGATGACTCCATTTTTATCTATCAAAATATTAGAAGGAATTGCTCTAATTCCATATTGATCTGATGTTGAATTTTTCCATCCTTTCAAATCGGAAACCTGGTTCCAATCCAGATGATCAGCAATAATCGCTTTTTCCCAATTGGCTTTTTGGGTATCATAAGAAACTCCAAAAACTGTAAAACCTTTATTCTTAAATTGATTGTAAGCCGCTACAACATTTGGATTTTCTCGTCGGCATGGGCGACACCAACTTGCCCAAAAATCTATTAAGACATACTTTCCTTTTAGAGATGATAAACTGAGTTTACTGCTATCCGGAGTATATTCTGTAATATCAGGAGCTGGTTTTCCAACTGCAACTCGGGCATAAGTATCAATCATTTTTTTGATTTCCTTACCTTTTGGTGAATTTCTAATATTCACATCGAGTTCGTTATAAAGTGGTTCTAAATCAGTTGCTTCAGCGTAATAACTATAATTTTCTATTATTGCCATTGCAGCACGCATTGATTTCGGATAATCCATTACAAAAGCCGCTACTACCTTTCTTTTGGCAGCCAAAATACCATTGTCCACAACATCAAGGCTATCCATTATTTTTGAGTTTTTATCTTTATAGGCTTGTTCATATATTTTACTATCGGCATTTTCCCATTGAGTAATGGTTTTCATCCTTTCCTTCAATAATTTATCGTCGTCATTTATTTCAGAACCTTTTACACTTAATAAACGCAAAGAATCTCCCCTTCCTGAAATTTCCATGGTAACCGGTTCAATATAAAAAGTAAAATAATCATCGTGTCTTTGAGGCATAGTAAGAGAAGCAAAGAACGGGGAAGAAACAAATCCGTTAAATTGGAATCTACCATCTTTTATAACTGCGGAATCTCTGAAAGTTTCACTCAGTTCATAAATACTTAAATAAATAGTTCCACTTTTTATTTTTTCAAGATTTCCATTGATAACATAAGTTGAATCCTGGGCAGTTGATGAATAACTAAAAAATAAAATCATTGGAAGAATGGAAAGAAATTTCTTCATGAATAAGTTTTGATTCAAAGATATGTTTTTGTAAGGGCAATCTCTTGCGGTTGACCTATTTACCTTTCGGGTAATGGGTAGCGATAAACCTTGCCCTAAAGTTATAACCTTTAGAAGTATATTTTTGCAATAGAATTTTATGTAGCAGATATGAAAAATTTAGAAAAGTATAAACAAAATATACAAAAAGATTTTCCCTATTTTAATATTTCATTAATCAGAAAAATTGGTGAAGGTGATAATATCACTGCATTTATCGTTAATGAGAATTACGTTTTCAGGTTTCCAAAGAGAAAAGAAGTAAAAAGACAAATGATAAGAGAAATTTCAGTGTTGCCAATAATAGAGCCTTTAGTAAATTTAGCTATTCCCAAGTTTGAATTTATTCCGCCTGAAGCCAATTTTGTTGGTTATAAAATAATTCACGGCGAACCGCTTTCTCCTAAAATATTCAATTCCTTGACGAAAAAACAACAAAAATCCATTCAACAAACTTTGGGTAAATTCCTTTCGCAAATTCATAAAATAGATTTATCCGGATTAAAAGATTGTCATTTGAAAACTATGAATTTGAAAGAAGAATATTCAGAAAATTTCAAACAAGCACAAAAATTTATTTACCCAAATGTTTCAAGAAATAAAAGAAAGATTATTACTCAAATGTTTTCTGATTATCTCAGCAATAAAAACTATTTTAATTACTCTTCAGCTTTGATACATAATGATTTTAGTAGTGAACATATTTTATTCGATACAAAAAATATAGAGATAAATGGAATTATCGATTTTGGTGATGTTGCTTTCGGTGATCCGGATTATGATTTTATGTATTTGCTATCTGAATTCGGAGAAGAGTTTTTAAAAGATATTTTCAAAATTTATCATCACAAGAATAAAAAAGAAGCATTAAAAAAAATCCATTTTTTTTCGCTTTCCAATAAATTGCAAATAATACTTGGATACAAAAATGATAAAAGTTCAAGGGGTTCAAAAAATGCCTATGAAGAGTTAGAATTATGGTTTAAGAAATTTATTAATAAAAAATAGTCATTTAATTCTGATACAATTTTATCTATTTTAATTCAAAAAAATATAATTGTATTCAAAATAAGAAACTAATTCTAAATTTAACGCTTTGAAAAAAAATATCATGAAAATCAGGACTCTTATTTGTAATGTTTTTATTTTATCAGTTCTTCTATTCGCCAATAAATTAAAGGCACAAAATCAGCCGGTAAAGCAGATAGAACTCACTAAGTTTGATTTGCAATCCTCTTACATTATTCCCGAATCAGGAAAAATTCTTTCTGAGACTTCTTACCAATCGAAAGTGTATTGGTTCCCGGTGAAAGTTCCATGTACGGTTTTAACCGGTTTGGTAGCTAATAAAGTGTATCCGGATCCCTACATTGGAATGAATAATATGTTGATCCCTGATGCATCCGATTCATTCAATCATCAATATCATCTGAAGCAATATAGTTATCTACCCAATGATCCTAATCCCTGGAAAAAACCATATTGGTACCGCACCACTTTTGCGGTTCCAAAGACGGATAATGGAAAACATTTTCAATTAATTTTTAAAGGGATTAATTATCGTGCAGAAGTTTGGGTTAATGGAAGCCGGATTGCTGATTCTTCCCAAATGGCCGGTATGTTTGCGCAATATTCTCTCGATGTGAGTAAAGTAATTAAAGCCGGAAATATCAATGTGCTGGCAGTAAAAATTTATCCGCTGGATTATCCCGGATTGCCTTCCACTCCACAATTAAAAGCCTTGGGAGATTTTTTTGCAAATGGAGGCCCAACGGGTGATATAGGAAAAAATGTAACCATGCTTTGTTCTGTGGGCTGGGACTGGATGCCAGCCGTTCGCGATAGAAATATGGGAATCTGGCAGCCGGTTTATCTGCGAACTTCAGGACAGGTGGTAATTCAGAATCCGCATATTATAACTGATTTGCCCAGCCTTCCGGATACAAATGTTGCCAATGTTTCTCTCAATCTTTCTTTGAATAATTTTAGTGATGTTTCTCAACATGGGAAATTAAAAATTACAATCAATCCTGAAAACTTCCGTGGAAGATCATTCACAATTGAAAAAAGCTATTTGGTCAATGCAAAAGGTACAGATGATATTCAATTAGATCCTGAAAATATAAAACAATTCGTTATTCATAATCCACATCTTTGGTGGCCTAACGGTTATGGTAAGCCGAATTTGTATTGTATTCATTTGCAATACGAAATTGACAACCAGGTTTCTGACGATACTTCTTTTATATTCGGAATAAGAACTGTTAGTTCTAAAATTACAATGGTAAACGGCTGGGCGCGAAGGGATTTTTATGTAAATGGCAGAAGAGTTAATCTCACAGGCGGCGCCTGGGTTCCTGATATGATGCTTAACAGGGATTCGTTGCGATATGATTATGAATTGCATTTGTGCCAAAATTCAAATATCAATCTTGTTCGCATTTGGGGTGGCGGCATAGCACCTCCGGATATTTTCTTTGAAATGGCTGATAAATACGGATTGATGGTTTGGCAGGATTTCTGGATTACTGGTGATACACAAGGTCAATTCAAAGGCTCTCCTGACTGGCCTTTGGAAGGGAATGTGTTTATCAAAAATATGGTAAGTACTATTTTTAGGATCAGGAATCATCCCAGTTTATTGTTATGGACAGGAGGAAACGAAGGACATGCCAGAAAAGAATTGTACGATGCGATGCGAAATGATGTTGCTACACTCGACGGAACCAGGCCTTTCATACCAAGTTCTTCAGGTTATGCCAAATTACCTGCCGGATGGAAAGGCTCGTGGCCTGATAATGGGCCTTCTGGTGTGTATAGCGGAGGCCCTTACTCATGGGAGGATGCCGCTCATTATTACCAATTGGCTGACGCAGGGAAAGATTGGGTTTTTAAAGACGAAACCGGAATTCCATCACAACCTCCTTACGAGACTTTACCTCAAATAATCAACAATCTTGTACCTGATTCTACATTACCTTTTCCATTAAATAATACATGGGGCTATCATGATGCCTGTGTTGGGAACGGCCATTACGATACTTATTATAATGCAATGGCAGAAAGATATGGAAAGCCGGTGAGCATGAAAGATTTTTCGGATAAAATGCAATTGGTCAATGCCAATGGATATCGCGGAATTTTTGAAGCAGCAGGGCATAAATTAAATGAAACCGGTGGTGTGATGTTATGGAAATTGAATGCTGCATTACCCAGTGTTATCTGGCAGGTGTATGATTGGTATCTGAATCCTAATGCTGGTTATTACTTTATGCAAAATGCATGTGAGCCTGTGCATATACAATTAAATCTTGATGACTCTGTTGTCGCAGTTATCAATCGTAGTTATAAAACCGAAAATAATTTAAAGGCAAATATTCAGGTGTATGATTTGAAGAGTAAATTAATATTTAGCCAAAATAAAACGGTCAGCCTAAGACCAACTGATGTAAAAGAATTTTTATCATTAGCCAATGTCTTATCAAAAGAAAATGGAATTTCTTTTGTGGTTTTAAACCTTATGAATTCATCCGGAAAAACTATTTCTCATAATGTGTATTGGATGGCTCCTGATAATAATTTTAAATCTTTGAAGGGTATGCCTACAGCTAATTTAAAAGCGATCCTGCTAAAAACTGTAAAAGGGAAAAGTGAAACCAAATGGAGATTTCAATTCACAAATACAACTAATTGTGTTGCATTTTTCATCAATCCTCAAATTATAAAAAGCGGTAAAGAAATATTGCCCTCCTTTTGGTCAGATAATTATTTCTCACTTTCACCTCATGAATCCACAATCGTAAATGTAAGTGTACCTAATGTCCAAATAAAAGATGATAAACCACAATTAGCATTGAGTGGATGGAATGTAAGAAAATTATTTATTCCACTTGAGAATGACAAATAATTCTATGAATTAAAATCAAAATTCTGATTTGATTTCCTTTTGTAACTTAACTAAAGAAGTTAGCCCAATTACTAAAAAAAACTTGCGAAGGCAATCAATCAAATGCTTTTATTTTAAATTTATCTGTTTATAAAAATCTTAGCACCTTGTTTTTCTCCTTTTGAGTTTGTAACCATTACTACATAAACACCATTTGTAATATTAGAAGGCACATTTACCGTTATGATATTTGCACCCGATGAAGGAGAATTTTGTTTATAAAGAACATTACCTGCGAAATCTATAATTTGAATTTCTAAATTATTACTATTACTAAAGTTTTTATTGTTACGTACATATATCTGTTTATCGGCAGGGTTCGGGAATATTTCAATTCTATTAAAATTAAATGTTACAGGTACTACACTTGAATAAGTGGTGTCTCTATTGCTATCTACTTCTTTCAGACGATAATAGTTTTCGCCGTTCAAAGGTTCGGCATCTTCAAAACTATAATCATTGGAAATGGAAGAGTTATCGTTCCCTTTTACAGTTCCTATCGTATTAAAATCTGAATTTACTGAACTGTGTTGGATATCAAAATGATCAATGTTGATTTCCGTGTCGGTTGTCCAGTTCAAAAGAGCGTATTTTTCATTTATATTTTTAACACTGAAGTTAATGAGATTGACAGCTAAAGGATCTTCTATCGTAAGTGTAACATTATCCACAATGGCGGTATCCAAAACTGTATTATCGTGTGTGCTATAGGCAAAACCTACATACGGATTTGTTCCTAATGCCAAAGTAACCGAATCCATTGGAGCCCAATTGTTACCATCGGGTGAAATATAGCTTACATATTTATTACCTGTGCTTACTACTCTTACCCAATATGGGGTTGTATAGGAGGATAAAGAAGCATCTGTAGTTGCGGAGGCGCTTTGGGCATTTCTCTGTTGCATCCAAATTCCATTAGATGGAGTCAATGCCAAAAATATATAAGGAGAACCTGGATCTAAATTTTGACGGAACATAATGCCACATTTTGCATTGGCATTTGTATTTTTTATAGAAACAACTCTTGCTGTCAAATCCGTATAGTCGGTGATCACTTGTTGATATACATAATGGAAGGCATCCTCTGTACCCCATATATCGGCACCTGAGGCAGTAATAGTATATTTACCATCATTTACACAAACATCTCCAGGATAAGCTACATAACCAATATCGGAACTTTGCCATAAGGGAGGTAAAGTATTTGAGCACGGTGAAGCAGGTAATGGATTTAATCCATATACATTCAGTTTATTTGAAAATGTGGCCATATACACTTTGCCGTTGGCTATTGTCGGAGGAACAAATTTTGCAAAATTACCAACGGAATCTCTTTTACTGCTCCAATTACTATTCCATAATTCATGAGTAACATTCGTTACGTCAAATGCTTGTAAATCACCTGGAACAACCGATTGGTTGGCATCTCCGTTAATAGGATGGCTAGCCCAAAGAATTCCGGTTCCATAATTAGTACCATCAGAAGAAATAGAAAGCATAGCGCCGGGCATACCATTTGGTAAAACTGTGTTTCCTCTTATGGTATTTAGCGTATCAAACAGCATATTAGCTCTTACAAACGGAAGTTGCTTTAACAGGGAACCTTCCGGCCATGCATAAACGTATTCATTTCCAAGGCGATCTTTATAATAAACCGGTGATCCATGCAAGTGCCTCGTATTATTTACGTTATCATCACTTACATTTATTGTTTGCAATACATTTGAATTATCAGAAGTAGCGCCACCCATATCATTATCGTTAATCAAATATAATTTCCCTTCCTTACTTCCTGATAAGGATAAATTACTGTAAGGTATCAGTAAAACACCATCCACTCCATAATCCAAATCATTGTCATTGAGATATTCATAATCCATAGGAGTAAAAAAGTCGGCAACCTTTAAGGCTCCCGAAGCAGTTGATAATTTAATAAGGCTTGAGGCCCTGTTCGAAGTATCATCAGGATTGCCTCCATAGCCTGTAGATCCGTTGCCTGTGGTGATATAAATGTTACCATTATCATCCACGGCAGGTGGCTGCCCGCTCATCCAAATTCCAGCAAGCCCCCCACTTAGAACCGTAGAATAAGTATATTTTTGTGCAAGAGTAGAAATGTCATACCCCATTAACCAACCTTCATAAGGGCCCCAATCGCAATGAGAAGCCCATCCAATATACACAATGCCGTTATACAGCAACAAGCCCGGCCTTTGATTTTGTTTTTGTTCATCAAAAGTTACCATGGGATGCCCAGGTGCCGTATAAGTACCCGTGATAGAAACAGGACTACCGGGCTTTTCAGCTCCTGTAGAGATATCAATAGCATGTAAGTATTGAACAAATGTTGGTGTTCCGGTTTTTGTCACACTCCTTGATACAACATACAAAGTATTGGTTATTGTATCAATAGCCGGAGTACCAACAATTCCAATATTCCCACTAAAATCTTCATAATTGCCGCCGCATGCCCCAGTCATATCCGTGTTTTTTATGGGCCTATAATTAACGGAATCATAAGTAAGGTTATCCTTCCAGTAAGGAGTAGAAACACTAGCATTATCGGCATCAAAAGCATATAAAGAATTATTTACGGTAGCAACTATTACAACATTATGAATACCTCCTCCAATGGATACATTGCTCAAAACCAAAGGCTGGGCGTATATCTGGTCATCAACGTTTCTGGAAAAAACCAATCCGAAATTTCCGTTGCTAATATTACTTTGCGTAAGAATGGTTTCATTACTATTCCACCCGGTGCGTATCAGATTATTGTGATTCATTATTACATTTACCTGGGCATTTGAGACGCAAAAGGAAAGCAGAAATGAAGTAATTAGAAATAAATGATCCAAAAAATAAACCAATAATGTTCTTTTTGTATAATCAGTTTTCATTTAAAAAGTAAATTAGTGATAAAACGTAGGATAGGGGATTACAGGAATTGCAAAGGGGTAATAGGAACCACAAAGTAAATCAATTTATTCAAACATTAAAAGCAGTATAATCAAAATTTTATTATTTTACTGGAGTTTCCTCATAAATTAATGGTTAAATAGCAAAACACAGGCAGGGCAATGGTTTGCACAGATAAAAAAGTGCAACCTTTTTTTTTATTTCTAACATTAATCTCTATGCCAAACTGGCCGGAAAAAGTTTCCTTAAAAAAATGTGCCCATTTTCGTAAAATGCAGTTTCAACCAACATTTAAACATGATCATGGACACAAACTCTTTACCCATCAGCCGTTTCAAAGCGCAACTTAGTAAATTTTCAGGAATCATTTCAAAACCTTATTGTAAAGCTACGAAGCGGTTTTTCAGAGAAATGCTCTATGGCATACAAGCTAGCCAGGATATAAAACTTTCTAATATTGGACGTAGTTTGCAGGAGTCTATCCCGCTTATAAAGACAGAAGACCGGTTGAGCCGTAATTTGAACAGTGAAGATTTTTCTGACCACATCAATAAGGAAATAATACGGTTAGCCGATGATAAAATAACTGATGAAATGGTTATTGCCATTGATCCCGGAGATATTATGAAACCTTTATGCAAAAGCCATGGAGAAGATGTGTAGCGTATGGGATGGGAGTGAAGGGGAGGCTGCCAAGGGCTATCATTTATGCCAGGTTACAGCAGCCAACCTGGAACACAATAAAATCATCCCGGTATATTGTGAGGCCTATTCTTCTGAAGAAAAAGATTATGTAAGCAGCACTGAGAAAGTGAAGAGCGTTATCTCTGAGGTAATTAAAAAGACAGGTACACACGGTATCTGGGCTATTGACCGTATGGGAGATTGTGAAGATATTATCAATCACTTCACAGGTAATAAACTCAAGTTCGTTACCAGGCTCAAACTAGACAGGTGGCTAAACACGACGAATAAAAACGGAGGCAAAATATGTGTACAGGCAGAACGGCTGGAACGCCACATGCACCTGAGTCATAAAGCACAAATTACCAGGATTGAGGACGGCAAAGAAACCGTTATTAATCTCACATTCGGTATTACGCAGGTAGCATTACCCAATAATGCCAAACAGTTATTTTATGCCGTTGTCATAAAGGGATTTGGTCAGTATCCGATGATTTTAATAACCAACCTGGAAGTGAACACCTGGGAAAGTAAAGCCATTTATTATGTATTAGAAGTTTATCTTACCCGGTGGAAATGCGATGAATGTTACCGTTACATCAAGCAATCCTATAACCTCGAAGATGTAAGAGTGAGAAGCTATACTTCGATACGCAACACCGTAGCCATGGTGCATGCGATTGCTTATTTTACAAGTGTCTATATGGGTTTATCACTAAAATTAAAAGTAGCTGTACAAAAGATATTTATACTGAGCAAGCGATTTTTTGGAGTGCCCACGTTTTTTCAATATGCCATGGCAGATGGTATTTTTGAACTATTGAAAAAAACAAGAACC
>DATKQQ010000029.1:0-13173 GCA_035532615.1 Hanamia sp. | reverse complement strand
AGGGTTCATAACGCTAACATCATTTTTCAGCTTTCGGTTTCCATACAACTGCCCATGCTTCGCAATATAATTCCAGGTAAATGGCATCAGTTTTTTTCTTCTTTCATCTAAATTATCTGACCAGAATTTTTTAAACCGTTGCAAAGAATCATTTGGATTGTATTTTTTGTTATTCAGCAATTTAAAATCCGCGCCATTAAAAAGTTCCTGCCATCGATAGCCGTCTATTAAAATAAGAACTACATTTCTTGTGCGATTTTCTGAATAGACTTTTTGGAACTTTCTTTGAGCGTGGGAGGATGAAATGAGGAGCAGTGCACCAATAAATAATAAAGATTTTAATTTCATACTTTTATTTTTTTAATGAATTCTAACCAACCACGATACAATAAACTCATAACCTATAAAAGTTCTAAATTTTTGATGACTTATCTTCAATCATCATCATCCTTAACCAACTTTACAAATGCACTTCTATGTGGCGCAGGCATCACACTGTTTTCACCTTTCACGGATTGCCATATCACTTCATTCAATTCAAGGTCGGGTACGGCATCTGGTTTAGAAAGGTTGAAAGTAGCCGAAAGTTTTGCTGCGGCATTGTTTGCCTCATTCCTTGCATTTATATCCTCCTCGGCTGGTTTTACATTGTAGGGTGTAAGATCAGGTTTAGAGGTAAAGCAACTCCACATAGGTATTGCGCCGGCATCATACTGACTCATGGGTGGCAGCCCTAAAATAAGTTCAACTGTTCGCAACATGGCTGCAGTGGTATATAAAGTATGATTAACGGTTCCTCTTTTAATATAAGGGCTGATGATAAAAGCCGGCGAACGATGCGCATCTACATGATCAGGGCCGTTCTGCGCATCATCTTCTAATACAAAAATGGCAGTACTGTTCCATATCCTGCTATGCGAAATGTGATCTATCAATCTGCCTAAAGCCAAATCATTATCCGCCACATGCGCTATCGGTGTATAGGCTCCTTTTTCAAGCCCGCTGGTATGATCATCCGGAAGATAGACAAAGCTCAATTGGGGCACTTTATTTATGGCCACCAGCGAATCAAAATCTTTTTCCCATATTTTTTCCCGGTAAACATCCTGTATGCTTAGGTTCCAGCCTATGTATGGATTGCAAGTGTGCTCTTCTAATTCCGGAAGTATTTTTGGTATATGACCATCATCTGCAAATTCACCGTAATTCCTGAAACTTACGCCGGCACGAAAACAATAATTCCAGATAAACCCTTTATCGGGATTTGCAATTTTTCTATTACCTCCAAAATCATAATTTCCTCCCCGGCCGCTATAATCAGATGGCCACATTTTTTGTACATAATCCGTGGCATAAGCAGCATCACTCCAATTATGTCCGTCGGCACTCACTTCTGCATTCACATAAAAATTATCAAGCAATACAAATTGCCTGGCAATTGCATGTTCGTTGGGTGTAATGCTATCGCCAAATATGCAGATAGAAGGATCACCGTTGCCTTCTTTCATATCTCCAAGCACCTGGTCATAACTGCGGTTTTCCTTTAGCACATAAAACACATGTTTAATGGGAGACGATTCACCTTGCTTTTGAGGAATGGGATTTCCGGCTTCGCCAGGAGCGGTTGCTTCTATCTTTTTATTAAATGGCGTATTTTGATAAACCGCCCTTGAATAAACATTCAACACTTTTTGATCAGGTATAGGAATAACAGAAAGTTTCCCTTTGAACATAGTACCGGTATATAATTCGGGCCCAATCAATTTTTCACTCTTCTGATGTTCACTTGTATTTCCCATAGGATTTGGACCATTAGGATTGGCAAAAGAAGAAAGTCCTTTTCCATTTGTTACAAATAAACGATTGCCAATTAGGCGCACACATGTTGGATACCAACCGGTGGGGATAAATCCTTTCGATTGACTTTTGCCAGGCTCAGATACATCAAATACAGCCAGGTCATTATTATCTGCATTAGCAATAAACAAAGTTTTATTGTCTGATGAAAGTGCAACCCCATTAGGTGTAGTACCGGGAGGCGCGTCCGGGTAAAGGCTGGCCACTATATTTTCCAATACTTTTCGTTTCGCAATATCAATTACAGAAACAGAATTCACATTGGCATTAGCGATAAAAAGATATTTGCCATTACTGGTAATAGCCATATCATTAGGATGACTTTCGGTGGCAATTTCTCCAATTATCTTTTCTTTATGAGTATCAAAAAAAGCCACCTTCCCTCCACCCCAAAGAGAAATGTAAAGCATCTTTTTATCCGGCGATAAGAGGCAGGTATAAGCTTCAGCACCTAAAGGGATTTTTTTTAAAATCGTTTTATTTTTCAGGTCGCATACATAAAGGGAGTTATCTTCTTTCGTAACTGCGTATAAGCGTTCCCGTGCATTATCAGCATCTATTCCTGCAATACCTATCTTATCTTTAGGCCAGGATTCCCCCAGGGCTATGAAATTTTTTTTAATTAATTTATTATTAATGATATCATAAATGGATATCGTATCATTATAGCCGCCAGACACATAAAGATGCTTGTTGTCGTTACTGAATTTTAACCCGATAAGTGCGCTGCGTATTTCGTGGTTATCCAATATCTTATCATTCTTAGCATCTATCAGGGTGATACTTTGTTTGCCATCCCCATTATTCGTTACAGCCGCATATTTTCCGGAAGGAGATACTGCAATATTAAGTGGCATATCTTCCAGCGCCAAAGATTTCCCGACGGGGGTTAACGACCATCCATTAAATAACGTAATTCTCTCTTTATTCAGTTGGCTGGCAATGTTCTTCGATGTTTGTTGGCCAAATGATATATTGGTGGTGAATATAAAAATCACCAGGGCTAATAAATAAATAGATATTCTTTTCATAACCATAAATTTAAATGGTTTCTTATCAAAAAATTTCCTCTAACAAAATTCACGAAAGAACCCTGACAAAAAAATTATCATTCTGAACGTGCATCAATACTTTTTAAAAATTGTTTTTTAAGCAATTCAAGCTACTTTTTAAAAGTATTTACAGCATCATAAAAAAAATTACATTGCCCCGAAGAATAACCGCGGCCTGACCAAGGCGTATCAACCAATATCGAAATTCCTTCAAAAATATTTTGCAGTAAATAAACCTACCGGTCAGAAAAGTTTTTATTTGCATTTCTTATTCCTTATCCTCTATCCCTATTTACTCTTTTAGCCACATCACTTAAAGGGCAATCAATCTGGTGCCCGATTGGTTTTCCATCAAGGTAAGTTATCACCCTTATCTGTGAAGCGCCTTTGGGAATATCCAATGGTTTGCCATCGTATTTTGAGTAAAAATTATCAGGGTTGGTTCCATCAAAAGTGTAGTAAATATCAAGGCCTGGTATTTGAGTAGCTAATTTCACTTGTAAAGAATCATTAGTATCTCTTACCCCTGTAATGATAGCATCATACTGACTGAGAGCATATTTAACCTTAGCAACGTCCATATATTTAAACCGATATTCTTCACGGGTAAGGAAATCATTCCAATTTCTTTCATTCTTAGGTGACCAAAAAACTTCTGACAGCGCCAATGCCCTGGGCCAAGTCATGTATTCGGCGTGGCGTTCATTGGGAACTGATTCTGTCCACAAATTTCCCTGGCCGCCAAGAATATATTTAGGATCCACACTATCAGGTACCGGTTCAAATTGATAACAGGTCTTAAGATGCAACATGCTGTAAGTAGCAGGTTCTATTAAAGGATCGCCCTGGTAGAGGTCTAAATAAGTATAACTGTTGGGTGTCATAATCACGTGGTGTCCCATCTTAGCTGCTTCGGTACCACCCTCCATTCCACGCCAACTCATCACGGTAGCTTCAGGAGCAATGCCGCCTTCGAGTATCTCATCCCATCCAATCATTTTTTTACCTTTTGAGGTAATCAGTTTTTCCAGTTTCTTTTCAAAATAACTTTGTAAACCATCAAGGCTTGTAATATTTTCCACTTTCATAAGCGCCTGGTCCTTGGGGTCTTTTGCCCAAAAACCTTTGTAAGCTTCATCGCCACCCACATGTATATATTTGCATGGAAACAATTCGGCCACCTGGGTAAATATTTTATCCAGCATCAACCACGTAGAATCGTTGGCCACGCAAAGCACATTATCTTCTATTTTATAAAAACGGCTTCCCGGGTTTACCGGATATTGCAGTTGGGTACAGGATAAATTCGGATAAGCCGCTATCAGCGACAGGCTATGTGCCGGCACATCAATTTCAGGCAAAATAGTGATGAAGCGTTTTTTAGCATAAGCCACCACATCTCGAATATCCTGCTGAGTATAGTACCCTCCATAAGTTGCTTTTTCTCCGGGCTGCGGTGGTTCAAAAGTACCCCAGCGTCCGGTACGCGGTACACGCCACGCTCCCACTTCAGTAAGACGTGGCAATCCTTTTATTTCAATACGCCAGCCATTATCATCCGTAAGATGCCAGTGAAACACATTGTATTTGTATTTGGCCATTTCATCAATGTACTCTTCCACAAATTGCTTTGAAAAGAAATGGCGGCTTACATCCAGCATCAACCCCCGCCATCCAAACCGGGGATAATCCATGATATTCACATCCGGGATTTTCCATTTCATGGATTGAACAGCCGTTTGACTTTCAATATCCGGAGGAAGAAGTTGCATCAACGTTTGTATCCCATAAAAAATCCCATTAGGTTGATTGGCCGAGATGATTATTTTTTTAGAAGTAACGTTTAAAGTATATCCTTCCTTTCCAAGGGTTGAATCCGGTGTATGATTGATTCTTAATATGATTGCATTCTTTTTCCTTGCTTTTCCTGATTTCGTCAAAAGATGATAGCCTGTGGGGATATTCAACATTTTTGTAAATAACGTTGCCACATCCTTCGCCGTTGAACCTTCGACGATAATAGATGTATTTGGTTTTAAAGAGAAATAGCCTTCCTGTAAAGTCACGGAAACAGGTTCCGGGATAATATGAAGTTCAGTTTGTTGATTGTTAACCTGGGCAAAACCGAAAGTAGAGATGCATAAACCTGCAAGAAATAGAAGAATTGTTTTTTTCATGGATTTTATTTGTATTGCGAAAGTAAGCATCTCAACTGATTTGAAATCTGAGATTGCTGCTACAAAATAAAAGAAAAATAAATGGATCTGGAGTTTTGTGCAACGTGTATTATTTCGCAAGAAAATTAATACTCCGAAAGACAACGGCATTAATATCATGCTATTCCCACGCCTGCTTTTAGCAAAAAAAGAGAATTAATTTAGACAAAAAACAATTTGAAACAAATAATCCTATAATTTTATCTTTGAATCATTAAAAAATTCTTATTCCCTCATTTCTCAAAATAATAAATTAATAAGCTATGAAAAAGAAATCTTTACTTTTTGTATTTTCTACCGTTATGTTTATATCCGTTGCGTGTGCACAGGATGTAACAGGACACTGGACAGGAATAGTAATGGATCAGTATAATGTTGCTTACGATTTCAAAGTTCAGGGCAATGTCCTTACAGGAAAAGACACGCATCCTGATGGCTCTGTTTCAGATATAAGCAATGGTAAAATAAATGGAGATACCCTTTCCTTTGATGTTCCTATCCAGGGAAACATGACACATGTTACCGGCAAGATTAATGGTGATACCATAACATTGGATATTTCTATAGGGGGCAATGATTTAAAAATAGATTTAAAGAAAGAAGAAACCAAATAAACAGTATTGGTTTTTTATAGTTTGTGTACTAAATGAAAACGCTTAGTTGGAAGCAATAAAGTTGCTGAATAAATTAGTACTAATCTAAAATAGAGCCAACATAAAAATAGAGTTAAATGTCTTGTATGGTGAATCCATCTAATCAACAATTATAATCCGATATAAATTGAAAACCATGAACGGACTGATAACAATTCAAAGCGCCTATCCTGTAAGCAAAACCATTGACCGGCTTATTTCGATAATTGAATCCAGGGGTATGACCATTTTTGGAAGAATAGATCATGCAGACAATGCGTTAAAACAAGGGTTGCCTCTCCGTCCAACCGAATTAATTATTTTTGGAAATCCTAAAGCAGGAACACTGTTGATGCAGGACAAACAGATCTCAGGAATTGATTTACCTTTAAAAGCATTGGCCTGGGAAGACATACAAGGAAAAACCTGGTTAACCTATAACGACATAAATTGGATTGCAGAGCGGCACGGCTTATCAAAAGAAATGAATTCGATAATAAAAGCAATCGCAGATGGAATTACTTCAGTTGCTCTCAATGCTACCACTATCGAAAAATAAAGTTGCCGAAGTTTCACTCAATGGGTTCAGAAAATCGTGTGACAGCGGATTTCTAACTCTGCCGCAGTAATGACAGGTCGCGAACTGTCCTATTTTTACCATCATCATTTACGGATAGATTACGTTGCGAAATAAAGGAACACCTGGGAGGCCGGATATTTTAAAATACAATGATTAATTTTGGTCCTATTACATCAAAATATCACTAACGTTTTGCAACTATAAAAAATTAATTTATGAAAATTCTTATAACCACCTTACTGGGTTTTATCTTCACCGCAGCACAGGCTCAGTTGCCAAAAGCAGACATCATTCACACACCAAAAGGTAATGTAATCATCCAGCCGGTGTTCCATGCCTCACTGGTACTTGAGTTCAACAAGGTAGCCATCTACGTGGATCCCATTCATGGCGCGGATTCATACAAGAACATGAAAAAACCTGATCTTATTTTAATCACCCATGATCATGGAGATCATTTTGATATGAAAACACTGCGCGGACTCGATCTTTCTCATACAACATTTGTGGTACCGCAGTCTGTGGCAGACAAGATGCCGGCTGAATGGAAAAATAAAATCGTTGTATTGCACAATGGTGGCAGCACGGTACAACATGGAATTCCTATCACGGCGATTGCCATGTATAATATGCGCGGCGATTCTATCGTGTATCATCCGAAAGGGAAAGGCAATGGTTATGTGCTGAACCTCGGCGGCAAAAGATTTTATATCTCCGGGGATACTGAAGCCACACCTGAGATGCGTAACTTAAAAAATATTGATGTCGCTTTTGTTTGTATGAACCTCCCCTATACTATGGACGTGGCAGAGGCTGCCAGTGGCGTGCTCGCATTTAAACCAAAAATCGTTTATCCATATCATTACCGTACACCTAACGGCTTCAGCG
Source organism: Hanamia sp. (assembly GCA_035532615.1). Taxonomy (GTDB): domain Bacteria; phylum Bacteroidota; class Bacteroidia; order Chitinophagales; family Chitinophagaceae; genus Ginsengibacter. The sequence continues at coordinate 5,948 of DATKQQ010000029.1, read as the reverse complement.
ATGTGGCAAAATTTAAATCGCTGGTTAATGCAGGAGACCCTTCCATTGATGTGCGGTTGAGAAACTGGTATTCTGACATTAAATAACTTTTGACGTTCCCTGGGAATGGCTCTGCTAATCAAATTGGAAAACTCTGATTCGTAACGCTAATCTAAGAAGTAAAAATAAAGATGGGAATCTATTGAGGCTGGTCAGAAAATGAAAATCATCCTGTAAACCTATCTCAGGATTTATCTGGTAACCTGTAAACTTTTTTTAGGAGGAGTCATATCCTTGTTATCACAAAAATTCTAAACGCCGTTACATGAAAAGAATAAAGAATTGGAAACAGTATCTACTTTACAGCCTGTTACTTTTATTCCCATGTTTTTTACTTGCTCAACCAGTAAAAGTATTTAGCCGTTACAATTATTATCTGCCGGGCAATAAGATTAGCGTAATAGCGGCTCTTCCCGATAGCATTTCATCCAATACTTATCAGCTTAGTGTTTCATATAACGGGAAACAATTAGACGAAACCACCACCATTAGCGATCATTTTCTTACAGCAATGATCCCTCCCGGTGATTTGCCAATGGACACGAGTGTGGTTCATTATAAATTGGAGAACGGCCATTTGGTTACAACTGAGGGTGACATTCATATTACCCGGTTACCTGCAAAAGCCAACGCGGTTCAGATAGACGAATTAACAGGCGGTTTGATTGTTGACGGGCTTCCTTTTTTCCCTTTTGGTTTTTATTGCAGCCACGTTGGTGATATTGCTGAGAAAGAAATAATCCATGGATTCAACATGATAGGTCCTTATCAATCCAATCTTCCAAGTGGTTTGGCAGAAAGAAAAGCCTATATGGATCGTTGTGCGCAATTGGGTATGCATGTTCAATATGGCGTGAATTCACTCATTGGCAGAGGACACAATGGTGCAAAGGGTTTGGGTATGAGTGAAGAAGATAAACTTACTTTATTAAAAAGTGAGATCATTGCCTTTCGCGATCATCCTGCTTTATTATCGTGGTATATTAATGATGAGCCGGATGGACAAGGACGCCCGCCTGCATTGCTTGAAAAAGCATACAAGCTGATACATGAATTGGATCCTTATCATCCGATATCTATCGTATTTATGATGCCTTCAAAAGCTGAAGACTTTAAAAACACTATGGATATTGCCATGACCGATCCTTACCCGATACCGGGTCCTGCAGACCAGGTAGTTAATTACGTAAGCAGCTATCACAAAGCATACCTATACGAAAAGCCGGTATGGCTGGTACCACAGGCTTTTGGCGGCCAGGAAATGTGGCAAAGAGAACCTACTGCACAGGAAATAAGGCTAATGACTTATATGGGATTGATTGAAGGAGCAAAAGGCATTCAGTATTTTATACGGGGAGAAGGAAATACTAATCCGCAGTCTGTTTCAGCATGGTCGTCATGCAGTAACCTGGCTGTAGAAACCGCCCAGATGTCGGGATTTCTTTTGTCTTCGGATGCAGCGCCTGCGGTTCATTCAGACGATAAAAAAATACTTGCCAAAACTTTTTCTTACAAAGGCGATCTATTGATAGTGGTTGCCAACAATGAGAATAAACCAAAGCCTTTACAGCTTACTGTGACCAGTGCCGATGCTGACCTTGATAACCATGCTGAATTATGGTTTGAGAACAGGTCAGTCCCATTTAAAGACGGACACATCACCGACATTATTGATGCTTATGGAACGAGAGTTTATTTATTAAGAAAGAAAGGCTCTGACGATGACAGCCTTCTTTCATCAAATAATATTGTGGTGAATCCCGGCTTTGAAAAGATTGTAAGCCCTGGCTTGCCCATCGGATCAAACAGGACCTATACCAACGCGGATAAAAAAGATTTCGGCGCGACTGCTTTTACCGATCCGGCACAAAGCAAAGAAGGCATGTTTAGTTTGAGGCTAATTACACCGGTGGATAGTGGCGGTAATAAGATTCGATTTTTGCCTTTGGTGATCAACAAGGGTAACAGTTATATTGTATCTGTTTGGGCAAAAGCAAAGCAAAGTGACAGGATGCCCTCATTCCGTTTAATGATAGATGGTATGAATGAATCGCATATTTACGAATTAAATAATGAATGGAAAAAAATTTCCTTTGCCTTTACTGCTGCCGGTTCTTCTACTAATGCCATATTAAGTCTTGAATTGCTTACACAAGGCACTGCCTGGTTTGATGTGATGCAGGTATCGCCGACACCAGTTATCAATTACAAAATCAATTTTAAAAATTATACTGCGGAAGTAACCATACAAAGTGATATCAGAGATGCACGGATAAGGTATGCAATCGGCAGGCAACCCGATACAAAGAGCAAATTATATGATCAGCCATTTACATTAAATGAAGCAGGTACCGTGTATGCTGGTGTATTTCAAAATAATAAACCGGTTGCCGTATCAAAAATGTTTGTGCCGGTTAATCTCGCTTTAGGCAAGCCGGTTAATCTCGCTATTCCATTTAGCCAACAGTACAAAGCTAATGGCGACAGCACATTGACCGATGGTGTTATGGGAACCACTGCTTTTAAAGATGGCAAATGGTTGGGCTTTAGCGGAACCGATTTGAATGCGACTATTGATCTGCAAAAACCAACAAAAGTGAAAGAAGTTACTGCCAGTTTTTTGTGTGATCCCAATAGCGGTATCTTTTTACCAACCATAGTTTCAGTGTTTACTTCAGTTGATGGAAAACACTTTACAAAGGCAGGTGAAAAAGCAAACACCGAAGGGAACAAAAGAGGGGAACCTTATTTAAGTAAAGTGTCCATTTTTATTAAGCAAAAAGCGGTGCGGTACATTCGTGTCTTGGCAAAGGCCTTTGGAGAAATTCCTGATGGCTATCTTTTCAAAGGATCCACATCGTGGTTGTTTACAGATGAAATATTAGTGCAGTAGGATTACGTGGGTGGATAGCAAATAGCAAGGGAATAGATTCCCTCGTTACAAAATCGATCATGCCGCTGGCACTTGCACTTTGTAATTACACACATGCTTCTAATACCGTAGGTATGGCCGATCTTGTAACCCAGACTTCAGTCGGAGGAAAGCTGGAATGGGTGATACTAATCACCTGAATTCAGTCGAAGAAAAGCATGCATGATTAAGTTGTGAATAGTAAAGGAATAAATTCCCTTGTTACAAAATCGGTCGTGCCGCTGGCACTTTCAAATCCGGCAAGATTCGTGCCTCACGAATCACATCCCTCCGATATGGTTCAACCCGCGGCCTGACCTCCCGACCGCTATCCACTACATGGCGAAAGTTTGTGTTCCCGGCAAACACTACAGAGGCTGAAAATGCCAGAATAAGTATGTTAAAAAATATAAACGAAATAAGGCAAGTTGTAACTGAAATGAACCAGGCTCCCCAGCTGAGCGTCTGCTTATGTTTAACTTTACCTGATTTGTCTTTAAAATGTCATCCATAATTGTTAATCTCTTTTTAATAATAGCAGAAGCCTCCCCTACTTTATCAACTATTTCCCAAGCCAAAAGGGCACCCATACCGGAAATATAATTTCAAAAAAAACGTTTATGTGTATGAACCTATCCTAACTCTATGAAAAGAATTGTACTTATCATCTTCTCCATATTGTTATTATACCAGCTACCTGCTCAAAACCTGGTTACCAACCCCGATGCAGAAAGCCTGCCCAGGGGCACGGGCTGGACCATTATAAGCCAGGGAGCACTCACCTGTTTATTATCACCTACGAACAATACTGTTAACTGGACTATGAAGCCTGATGGCTCTGCTAATTATCCTTATGACCATACAACAGGGGCCAGCGGAGGTACCGTATTTTATTCCGGTTGCGATAATTGGTTTACGGGGCCATTTGAGTTACAGCAAACCATTGATGTATCGGCAGATTCTGTGGCGATTGACCTGGGAGATCAAACCTACACTTTTAGTGGTTATATGCAAACACCGGTAAGTGATCAAACAGACCAGGGCCGCTTTATTGTTGATTTTATCAATGCTTCCAATAGCATTCTTGGCGTAAGTTATACAAGCAGTTGGCAATCTTATTTCGGCGGTTCAGGTACCTCCTGGCATTTATATACCAATTCAAGGTTTGCACCCACGGGAACCCGCCAAATAAGAATCAGGATGCAAACACAATTATTCTTTAACCGACCTGCTATCAATGTATATTTTGATGATATTTCATTGACCAGGGCAGCGATACTGCCGGTGAGCCTTCTCTCGTTTACAGGAAACGAAGTGCAGGGCACGATCCATTTAAACTGGACAATTAACCCCGGCATGCAGCTTACACAATTTGAACTGGAGCGAAGCACTGATGCCACTTATTTCGATAGTATTGCCACTTTCCAGGGGGGCAAAACAAGCTATCAATTTATTGATCCCAATAATGATCTTACTTCCGACAGGTATTTTTATCGCTTAAAGATGACAGTCCCGGATGGAAAAATTAGTTACAGTAATATAGTAACGATCGGGATCCCCGCACATGTGTTTATCAACTTGTATCCTAACCCGGCTAATCATCATATAGTTACGGTAACCGGCAGTTTCGGAAAGGGGATTATCTCCGTCATTAATTCCACCGGACAAACCGTATTGTTGGTCAATTCAAATGTCCCGCCGGTAAATCTTGATGTATCCATGTTGCCGCCAGGATTATATGTTTTGCGCTTCAGAGATCCATCTACTATCATCAATAAAAAACTGCTGATCTGTCCCAAATAAATATCCTTATAAATTGGATTGTTTTTAAAAACTCTGTTTGTCGAAAAATGGAACATTCGCGAAGGCTGGAAAGTGGCAATGATTACATATACCGATCACCACCTTTTGTCTGAGTGCACGAGTTGTCAAAAACCAGTCAAAATTGAGTTAATTACCCCTAAAAAAAATTAATCTCATCATGGAATTCTGTGAATTGGTAACTTTAATCCTCAAACAAACATTAGAAGCCCCGGTGAAAAAAAACAATCTGCCATTAATCGCTGTTCTCATCATTTTAATAGAAGGACTGGCTATCTATCTCAATATGGTAGCGCACCCTCAATTGCAACCCAGACTAACTATATTCATCGTCCTGTTGCTGGCATTGATATTCGGTATCGTTATGACCATTATTACCAGGAAAAATAAACCAGGTATCAACGAAGCGATGATAAAAACGACCAATGATAACTTCAAATATGGAATTGGTTTTTGGGCCGGAGGAGGTGTTTACAGTTTGATAAATTTGTTGATGAATGCCAAGGGAGTTGTGCAAAGCAAAATCCTTTTTTATGATTACCTGATAACCGGTGTAGCTGTTTTGGGATTAATTTTCAATTTGATTTTATGGAAAAAACACAGGAAATAATTGTTACGCCATGTTATGCTACCGGCTAATGCACCATGAAAGCCGCACTGGCGAATGTTTCCAAACCTTTGAGCGTTCGTTATTGTGGTTTCAACAGGCGGGTTGTGACAGAAACCGTAAACAAACCTTGCCTGCCAGCAGGCATGTAAATAAAGACGATTTTCATTCTGCCGTTCGGGACGCCTGCCTTCCGCGGCCTGAACGATTTTCCCTCCCACGCGGGAAGCCACTAACATCATTATCGTATTGTAAGATCACATGGCTACGTGGCAATCTGTACCTCACACCCGGTCCCTCTCCAAAGTAATGGCACTAACTTAATTAATAATTAATATCTTTGTCCTTAAAAATATTAATTATGACATCCAACCGTTCACTTTGCATCAGCCTCCAGTTAAAAGAAGTAATGCGGACAGACCTCCTTCGTAATATTGATGAAGGTTTCCCATACCACCTGATAGAAGGACATCAGTCCGCTACAGCGAAGCGAGACCGGATATACAATGAAGAAAACACTCTTTTGACCATGCTGGTTACAGCCATACAGGAGGATAAATCATTAAAACA
>DATKQQ010000028.1:0-2204 GCA_035532615.1 Hanamia sp. | reverse complement strand
TTGATATTGATCAAATCAGATTTAAAATAGTTGATAAACAGTCTGTAAAAGCTACAGTGAGCCAGGATATTGAATTGAAGCCTTTTTATAGTTTATATCAACCTGACGGAAAAATAATTACGAGCAGGTGGCGAAACTTTTACATCTTCAAAAAATTTACTTATCCCACACAAAAATTATTGGAAATTGAAATGACAGAAAAGCAATATTCAGGTAGAAGGGTGGACCTCAAAATTGAGTACAATCAGATCTTAAAATCTCAACAATTAAATTAATTTAAAATCATACCATGAAAAAGAAATTAAATCTTATACTTTTATTTTTTGCAATAATGGTAACAGGAAATTTGTTTGCTCAAAACGGATGCAAAAGTTTTGCAGCTACTGTTGGTGCATCTACGGCGAACAGTAAATATATTTCCGTTTCATTTGAAACTTCGTCCGATGGCTATCATATTTTCGGTTTGAGTTTAGATGGAATAGGTTACTCCCGAAATCTTAAAAAGCAATTGGATTATACAGTTGATAACCATATCCTGACCTTAGGGCTGTATTATAAAAATAAGCTTTCGGCTACAAGAAATTTTAATACTGATCTTTTTATTGGCGGTGCGGGAGGTTCAGATAACACCTCTTTCATTTATTATCCTTTCGGTGGGTTTGAAGAAAATTTCTTTCTTTCTAAAGGGTGGCAATTAACTATTAATGAAAAAGTTATTTACCTGCTTGGGGTTAAGCATTTAAACAACTGGCAGCCCTGTCTAAATATTGGGATTCGATTTTCTCTTTAAAAATTCAGAAGGTTTCATAATGGAGGAGAAAGCGCATTTAAAAAAAATATATGGGATGTTCGAAATGATCATCTACCTGTATATCTTTTTGGATGTATATATCAATACTCTTTCACTTAATTACAACAACTATAAGTTCGCTGCAAAAATTAATTCCAAACTTTGGAAGCTACCTGTTTTCACGGATGTATTCCTTAGTCATGCTGTATTATTGGGCATCATCATAATAGTAGCATTAGGCGCTAATGCAAGAAAAAATCTGGAGTATGATTTTTATAAACATTTCTTTTTCCCTTTTTTAGTTGGCAGTTTTTTATATGGCAGCAGTCTCATCGTAATACAAAAATATGACGGCTGGACGCAAGTAGCCTTTTATGGCTTAACCTATTTATTCGGTGCAGTAATACTGCACGTTTCATTTGCTAATTTGACAAAAAGAATAAAAGCCAAACTCAAAAAAGATTTATGGAATGTGCAGGAAGAAAGTTTTTTACAAAACACTGAATTTGCTTCCAATCCTGATGTTTTCAATCTTCCTATGCAATTTGTTTACAAAAAAAAAGTGCATGACGGATGGATGAATATTAATCCGTTCAGAGGCGTAATGGTTTTGGGCGTTCCAGGTTCCGGTAAATCTGAAAGTGTCATCGTTCCAGGAATAAAGCAATTTCTTAAAAAAGGATATTCCATGCTTGTTTATGATTTTAAATATCCGACACTTGCAGAAATTACTTATTATCATTACCTGCTAAATAAGCAATCTGGTGGACCATTAAAAGATCATAAATTTCATTGTATCAACCTTGATAAAATAGAACATTCAAGACGCATTAATCCTTTAATGCCACAATACATAAATACCTTAGCCAAAGCCGGTGAAACTGCTGATGCAATCGTCTCTGCTTTGAAAAAAGGAGAGAAGGGAAGCGGGGGTGGCTCTGATCAATTCTTTACACAATCTGCCATTAATTTTCTGTCAGCTTCCATTTATTTTTTGGCTCATAAAGAAAACGGGAAATATTCCTCATTACCACATTTGTTAGCATTTTTATCCCGGCCGTATGATGTAATATTTAATCATCTTTTTTCCATGCTGGAAGTACAAAGTCTTTTATCTCCATTTCGTTCCGCCTATGAGAACAAAGCATTCGAACAATTGGAGGGACAAATTGGTACTCTGAGAGTAAATATTTCAAGACTGGCCACGCCAGAAAGTTTTTGGGTTTTTTCGGGTAATGATTTTGATTTAAAAATCAGTAATCCTAAAAGCGTGTTGGTTCTTGCCAACAATATTGATGGACAAAATATTAATAGCGCTTTCTATGCGGCAGTATTAAACAGAACCATAGCTGAAGTAAATTCAAAAGGTAATAATCCTTGTGCTTTAATTATTGATGAAACGCCCACTTTGTAT
>DATKQQ010000027.1:0-2733 GCA_035532615.1 Hanamia sp. | reverse complement strand
ACCTTTGAAATATATCCTTTCGCTTTTTTAGCAAATTCATTCAGTTCATCAAGCAACAGATTGTAATTCAAAAAGGTCAATTCATTCAGGTACATTACTATTTCAAATTTTCCCTTGATGATTTCAGTAAGTTTTTTCAGGTAATCAAAAGTGCTTGCGTAAGAAGTGCCTCCGCAGAGGATCACATTAAACACAAATTTGGCTTTCAACTCCTTTTCAAATTCTTTAAATTCCTCTATGGTAAAGTCCAAAGAAAATAAAGAAGGCAATTGTTCACTTTCAGGAGCGCCAAAATCAATATAGATCTCTTCAAATGGTTGTGTGTTGAAAGCCTGTAGTACGTCATAGAGCTTTTCACGTTCTATCTTTTTTAAATTGTCAAATATGTCAACCGAAAATAGCCGGTTGGCCTCCTGTTGCGTTAAAAAATGAAGTTGCCTTGTTGAAGTTTGTGTAGAACTGTCTAAGTCAACAAAAGCTGCCTTCTCATTTTTTTCATGTTTGAGTGCCTGCAAATAAGTAAGCATGGATTTTCCTGCTCCTCCTTTACTTTGGATATTGAAATAAAATGTCTTCATGATTTTTTGATTTGATTTTTTTAATTGAGAAAATGATTGATAAATTTTATTTAATCACTTTAATAAGTGTTTTACTTTGCTTTAAGGATTCAGCATCAGATGGTTTAAAGTCGCGCCAATCTCCTGAGTGCTCGGGTGTTTTTTCATGCTTCAAACTTTCTATTTGAAATATGGATGTTGGAGAAGAAACAAGATTATTTTTTTTCTTATAGCGTAGGTGCCATGACCAGAATGTTTTTCGATTAATGGCACCATCAGAAATTGAAAACCTGGTAATAATATTTTTTAAAAGTATCCGGGGTTTGGCGCTAAGAATTTCCTCCTTTGAAAAAACAGTATCAATCAAATCGAATTTGCCATAGCCTTCAGACAGTATTCTCTCCCTTATATTAGCCTCATTTATTTTATTCTTCATTTAATAAATTTTATTAATAATTACAACAAAGTTATTTATTAAACTAATATAACCAAATCTTTTATAAACTATTTTAAAGATTTTCGAAGACTATCAAAGACTATTTAATTATCACAACGGATTTTAAAGATTCATGCGGACAATTAAAGATTGCTCGACAGTTGATAAAGGTTTATTTTGGAAATTATTGAAGATAATAGCAGATAAATGCCTATTGACAGAGAGATTCAGCGATTAATTATATTTCTCAATGTAGAAACCTGATAGTACCCGAAAATAGGACAAGATGTGTCTTTGTACGTACCTCCCAAAGACTATCTTGCCGCTAAAGGCGGAAATTAAAAACTTGCGCAACTTAAAAGAAATTAATAAATTTGAATTTAATAATAACTATATAAATAATGAAAAATATTAAACAGAGACTTATAAAAAAGAGTGGTAGGCTGGAAATAAGAATAACCGAAGCTAATAAAAAGCGTATCGAAGAGAAGGCCAGTTCATTTGGTATATCAATGGCAGAAATAGTAACGAATCTCATAAACGATATTCCCATAACAGATAGGAAAATTAAGGATGAAAGGTTCCATGCAGTTTATTGTTTGTGCAAGGAAATTAATTACATCGGCAATAATATAAACCAGATTACCATCGCATTGAGGCAAATCCGTGCTGATAAAAAAATCTCGGACGGAGAGTACGAAATGATCGAAGAACAACTGAAAAAATATAATGAAAAGCGAAATGAGATCAGTGAATTACTTACCAGGAACTTATTTTAAAAATGAATAGTGCCATTTTTAAAATTATGTCCGCCGCGGGTGGCAATTTTAATGCAGTTAATTATAATGAAAAAAAAGTGAAACAAGGTGTCGCAGGACTTGTCTTTTTTGAAAACTTTGGAAGCCTTCAGGATAAAAAAGAAATAACCAAAGAAGAATTTAAAAAATATCTGCAGGCCTATTCTTCACGTAATAATAAAATAAAAAATCCGGTTTTTCATGCAACCTGTAGTTGCAAAGAAAGAGAGCTGAGTCATGAACAACTTAAAGATATTGCATTAGAGATTATGCAAAGTTTGGGATATAAAGAAAACCCTGTTTTGATTTATGAGCACCATGATACAAAAAACAATCACATACATATTGTTACCAGCAGGGTAGGAGAAGATGGGAAAAAGATTAAAGACAATTTTGAAGGCAAAAGAGCCAACCAATTTCTGAATGCAATTTTAACGAGAGAACCACACCAGGAATTTAATCTCCTCTTAAATAACGCACTTTCTTATAAGTTTGGAACCCAGGCCCAATTTGTTTTGCTTATGGAAATGAATGGATATAGAATTCAAAAGAAGAACGGCAATCTTTTATTTTTTAAGCATGGAGAAAAGCAGGGAGAAATTAGCTTGATAGATATTGATAAAAGAATAAAGTTAGTTGAAAATGAGAGGAGAAATACCGATCAGATAAAAGCAATTATCCATAAATACAAAAATCAATATTCCGGAAAACTGCACTCTAATCACGATCATAAATTTACCACTGAGCAAAAGAAATTTGAAAGCGATTTAACTGATTTTTTAAAACAGAAATTTGGAATGGATTTCATTTTTTTTATTGGTAAGGATAAAGATAAACCTTATGGTTACATGATAATTGACCATCATAACAGAGAAGTGTATAAAGGAAGCGATGTTTTAAAACTTGATTACCTCATTAATGATTCTGTTGTTAAGGAACAGAA
>DATKQQ010000026.1:0-24364 GCA_035532615.1 Hanamia sp. | reverse complement strand
TATTATTTAACCAAACTTGGAAAAGAAATTATTGCCTGCTCACAAAAAGTAATCAATATGGTTATGATACCTCAATTATCAAGTGCTGCATAATCTATTTTGACAGGAAATGCAACAATTTAAATTTTAAGGTACTAATTGGATAATTTTTGAATAGTACACAACAGATGGCTCATTTCGATTATTCTCCCAAAGTGTTATTGAATCTTCGCATACGCCAATAACGTTAGCAACATCCTTTTGTAACAGGCCCAACTGCAGTCTTCTATTTTTTAGTTTTTCCCCTATTGTAGTAGGATTTGTTAGTAACTTACCTTCCAATGGTTTACATACATTTGTCGTCAATTTGGAAAAAGGCAACGCAGGAATGTCCTTGCGTTACCTTTTCCCATTTAAAGGCAAAGTGCCATATAACTACTTCAAAAAGAGCATGATATCTAACCCTGTCACTTTGGGTGAAAACCTAAGAAATAAGCGAATTGAATTAGGACTTTCACAAAGTCAGGTAGCCAGAATTCTTGATACAGACGCACAATATGTGTATGCTTGGGAGAATAATCATAATAAGCCTATAATTTCAAAGTATCCCAAAATCATAGAATTCTTAGGGTATTTCCCGTTTGAAATCGATACATCAACCTTGAGCGGGAAGATAAAGAAATACCGGTATCTGCATGGTCTGAGCCAGGAAAAAATGGCTCATTTTTTAAATGTTGATGAAGGAACAATTAGGGGTTACGAGAGAGAGAAAAGGGCTCCAAAATTTGGCAAAATAATAAACTTGATAAGAATTATGGGCGTTTTTTAGTTTTTAATATCTTATAATTATTTAAATTGAGTTAAAAAAACCTATAATTTATCGTTATGTTACTCAGGCGAAGCTGAAAATCGTAAGTTTTTTAAAACGATTTTCAAAGCACAAGGGCGGTAGGGCTAAAGTGGGAGGAAAATTGCTTAAAGGCGGCAGCGAATTTTGTAAAAATTCTTTCTTAAATAAAAAAAAGAGTGATGCCAGTCACTCTTAAATAATATTGCAAACGCATAGTGTTTGCCTCACAAAGGTAAATACTTTTTTTATGTCAATTGATGAAATAAAATTGAAATGCCTAGAATTTGTGGCTCCTTTTTCTGGTGACACAAAAACTCAAATTGAGATGGCCAAGAAGTTATATGAATGGGGGATGTCTAATCAATCTTGTTAAACATTCTTTCCAAAAACTCTTACTAATATAAACATTTGTCAACGTATTTAGATACGTTATCTCTATGCTTTTATCATCGTTGATGCTTGTAACTAATAATTTTTTCTGATGACCAACTGGAGTTCTGGTATCTGAGTTTAAAATAACTACATCTCCAATTTTTAAATTTTCTGCCATAATATAATATTTTTATAGAATAAAGCGGATAGGTCGTGATGAATTAAATAATAGTAACTATTCAGTCTATTAGATGATAATTCAATTATACGCTACCCCGTTCATATATAATTTATAAATATCTATATTTATTTCTTTTTTTTGAATATTCTGAAAGTTATACACATTTATTTGGTCATTTTAAAAAATCTGTTTTTTGTTCACATTTTTCTCTTTAAAAAAGTGGTATTTGTGTATTAAAACCCTTAGCTATATTAGGTTGTAGCGATTTATAGTTTCATCTTTGCAGTTCATCTTAATGTTGCTCATGGACTTGCATTTATTAGTAACCGTTTTAAAAGACACTCTCGATGCTAAATCGAGAATGATCGTTCTATTGCAGGAAAGCAATACTTTAAAGGATGAAATAATAGAAACTCAAAATAGTCAGAGAAAGGATTTTGAAAAAATAATAGAAACCCAAAAAAGCCAAATAAAAGATTTTGAAAAAATGATGGCGGTTTTAAAAACTAAAAAGGACAGCAATAACAGCCACATACCGCCGTCCAAAGATGAAAATCGTCCAAAGAGAAATCAAAGCCTTCGGGAAAAAACGGATAACAAACCAGGCGGCCAGCCGGGACACGAAGGAACCACTTTGGAGTGCAGTACTGAGGTTGATGAAGTGGTAAAGCATAGTCCTGCATTTTGTAATTGCTGCGGCAATGATTTAAGCGATACGACAGAGACTTTCATTTCATCCCGGCAGTTGGTAGATATACCTCCGATAATCCTTAAACGCATTGAACATCAGATATTTAAAAAGCAATGCGGTTGTGGCCATGTCATGGAAAGCAGCTTTCCCGCTTATGTAGCAAACCCCGTTCAATATGGGCCTAATGTAGAAGCGCTGGTGGGTTATTTACATTCGAGACAATACATTCCTTACGCCCGGATGCAGGAGTTCCTGGGAGATGTAATGGGGTTGCCTGTAAGCACAGGAGGCATTCATAACATCTTGCAGCGCCTGGCAAAAAAAGCAAAGCCTTTTTATGATACCATAAAAGAGCGTATAGAGCAGGCAACCTGCATAGGTACCGATGAAACGGGGTTAAATGTAAACGGAAAAAAGCATTGGATGTGGACATGGCAAAATAGCGAACTGACTTATATCGTGTGTTCGGATAACAGAGGTTTTCGAACCATAGAAGAAGCTTTTGAAAACGGATTGCCCAACGCCGCATTGGTACACGACAGATGGGCCTGTCATTTTAAAATGGATGCCAAAGCGCATCAGATATGTATAGTGCATCTATTAAGAGACCTCAACTATATTAAGGAAATCTATAACCACAAATGTGATTGGTCCAATAATCTTAAAATCTTGCTTCAGGAAGCTATGCAACTAAAAAAGGAATTTAGCCCCGCTGATTATTATTGCCCAAATGAAAAGCGGCAAGTTTTGTTTGACAAATTGGAGCAATGGCTGCATTATCCGATACCGGATGATTATCCGCAATCCAAATCATTGCAAAAGTCGCTACTGGCAAAGCAAGATTGCATTCTGTATTTTTTATTACAACCCAATGTACCTCCCCACAATAATGGCTCGGAGAAGGCTGTCAGAAATGTGAAGGTCAAACAAAAAATATCAGGCCAGTTTAAATCCATTGATAATGCAAACGTGTTTGCTATTCTGAGATCCGTCATTGATACTACCATAAAGTCCGGGCAAAATGTTTTAAACTCATTATTTTTAATCGCTACTTTCGGAACTGAATAGTTACTGGTTTTTTATGTTTTTCCCATTCTCGTAACAAACAGGATAAAATAATTCTTGCTTCTTCATAGACCAACAACATTGTTTAAACATTCAGTAAAATAAAATACTGAATAGGAGTAACAGGAAACTTCCTATGGAGGTAAATGTGCGGATGGTATGGTAAAGCTGCCATTTGGAACGTAATACTTTCCAGTCTTCAGGCAAAGTAGAAATTGTCCACCGTTTTATTTGATTATCTATCGGCACTTCAATTAAAACTGTAATAAGAAGTGTAATAATTATCAGGATAAAAGAAATTACATTCAAATAAAACCCGCTTGTTCCTGTCGTGGGATACAGGCTCATTCCGGCAAGCATAAACAAAATGGTCAATGGCATCATAATGCGCATCGGCACAGCCAGGTTTTTAATAATTATCTTACCATTTTCCAGGAAAGTCGCAGGTGTAGTCTTTTCGATGGAGCGTGATACGGAAAACCAGGTACCCCAAAAGACTCCTGTCACCAGCAATAATAAAATCAGGCTGATAAACTGGACGATTTTCAATGCAGTAAACATGGTTTATTATTTTTTATCAAATTTATTTTGTCAATACAAAACAAAGAAGACTAAATCGGTAAAATATAAGTATTCGTCGGTCAGGTATCGGGCAGTCTCAGGTAGGAGCCAATCATAAGTCGGAGGCCTGCTTCAATGTTAGCTTAATCAATATAACATGGCCCTTCTGAAATGTAAGTTTTCCCGGTTTCTAAATCAAGGCGAGCAGTTCTGCATGAGTTTACTTTATTTGTATATTGTCCATAGGCTTCCAGGTATAAATGTGCTGAATCACCAAGCGCCACATCCGTGATACACAACGTATTTACTTTAGCAGCTTTAATTAAATATTTCAAGGCCACATCTGAAGATGAAAATTGCAAACTGTTTATGGGAGCCACTTCATTTATGTAGGAAGAAAGGCCACTATCATTAATTATGGTCTGAATTTGATCCTTAGAAAGATAATTATTGCGGGGAAATTCTCCAAACTGTTGTACTGAACTATCAATTTTGATTATAAATTGATCGCAGGTATAGGCAATTGCCCAACCAACATGCACTTCATAACAAATACTAAAGGAAATGCCATCATTCCATGTGCTTGTATCAGATTGAATAAGAGTTATATGATTAGTAAAAAAAGAATCAGTCAAATGATTATTCTCCATTAAAAGTTCTTTCCATATCGCCTGGTATTTTTCGCACAGGCTATCAGTATTTATACTTCCAAAGTTGTACGTATTGAGATAATCATAAGGGCCGGCAAGAGTACAACCAACAATATCATTTTCAGCAGCCTGCATTTTATTTTCTTTATGACAAGCAGATAATAATGATAATAATAAAAGGGCAACAATTGTTTGTTTCATTATAAATTTTCTTTTATTAATGACAATTAACTTACCCATACCGTTGCATACAATCATAACTATTTTTTCAAAAAAGATAAAAGGGTTACTTTTATAGGAATTATTTATAAAATAAATCTTACCGTTTCATGGACCAACAGCACCTGCGCTCTAAATTATTTCAAAAAGTAAAATATGCTTCTTTTTTAACCCTTTGTCTTACTGCATGTTTTTTAATATTTAAACCTTTTAATGTTTTGGCACAATCAAAAACTTCGGGGATCACGGTATCTATAGAACCCTCAAATGGAAATTATAAAATCAGGAATGCCCAAAAGAACTGGGACTTCGAAGGCAGCACCGGACATCAATTATCTGATGTAAAACATAGTAGTGGTAGCGATAACTCAGGTTCCTATCATTCAGTAAGTTTTCGCTGGAAAGCAGATCATCTTTACCAGGGAACTATTCAATGGTATGATAAAACGCCGGTGGTTATCTTTTCGTTGACAAGTCTGCAAAAGGTGGAACATATCGGGGTGAAATTTCCTTCTTTTAATCAGTTCCCACAGTTAGCGTATCATTATAGCTTTGCAGATGATGTATTTGCGCCGCATCAATTTAAGCTGAACGAAACTTCTACACCCTGGATGTTTTTTAATGCGGATGATAATGCATTTATTATTTCTCCGGCTTCCGATTTTATTGTTTCAAAAATGACAGGCAACGGGCAAAGTGAAATTACCAGCGGCCTCAACCCTGAATTACAAAACCTTCCGGCAGGTTTTACGCATAAAACGATTTTGGTTATGGATAAGGGAATTCATAATGCATGGACGGCCTGGGGAAATGCATTAATGAAAATGTATCACAAAATACGCCCGGCAAATGATACAGATAAAGTATTAAAATATTTCGGATACTGGACAGATAACGGCGCCGATTACTATTATAATTATGACACCTCTCTGGGCTACTCCAAAACTTTGTTGAAAGTAAGACAACGTTACCGGGAAGAGAACATTCCGCTTGGATATATGCAGTTGGATAGCTGGTGGTACGAAAAAACTATTGATGATCCTAATGGCAAACCGGATGCCGATCATAAAAATCCAAATTTGCCTTATGGCGAATGGAATCGCTATGGCGGATTACTTTCCTACACTGCAGATAAATTTTTATTCCCGAACGGATTAGCTGTTTTTCATCAAAAGCTGGGGCTGCCATTGGTAACGCATAATCGTTGGGTGGATCCGAAAAGCCCTTATCGGAAGAAGTATAAAATTTCAGGTTACGCGGCCATCGATCCCGGTTACTGGAAAGAGATCATTGGATATATTCACCATGCCGGAGTTATATGCTATGAGCAGGACTGGCTGAATTATATTTATAATAAAAGTCCCGAAATGGCCAGTAACCTTTCTGTAGGAAACGCTTTTACAGACGGCATGGCAAATGCCTGTAAAGCCGATGGTTTGGATATGCAATATTGCATGGCGATGCCTCGCTTTTTTATGCAGGGAGTAAAATATAATAACCTTACTACCATCCGTACCAGCGATGATCGTTTTGAACCGCGCAAATGGAGAAATTTCGTATATACTACTCAGTTAGGATACGCTTTAGGCATCTGGCCCTGGTGCGATGTGTTTAAAAGTCATGAAACCGGCAATATGATTTTATCGGTTTTATCTGCCGGGGCGGTGGGCACAGGTGATGCTATGGGCAAAGAAGATAAACACAATATTATGATGTCGTGTCGTGCTGACGGCGTATTAATAAAACCTGATGTTGCCATCGTGCCCATGGATGTCTCTTATATTAATGATGCTCAAAATGCTGATAAGCCAATGCTGGCTTATACTTATACAAAACATAATAATATTACCACTTATTATGTATTTGCTTTTTCGGATAAGGGACAACAAAATGAACAGGTGAATTTGATGCCTTCGCAATTAAATATGAAAGGAGAAGTAGTGATTTACGATCCTTTAACCGGTGACATTAAAAAGCAACAAGCCTATGAAACATTTAGCAGTACATTAGGCGCAGATCATTATGCTTATTATATCATAGCGCCCGTTACACCCGCTGGTATTGCATTCCTTGGAGAAGAGAACAAGATTGTGGGAACAGGTAAAAAAAGAATCTCCGAAATGAAAACTTCAGGAAATCAAATACAAATGAAAGTGTTATTTGCCAAAGGAGAAGATGAAGTACAGTTGCATGGTTATTATACAAATTCTGTAAAATCAGATAAAGGCAAATTAACACTCGACGCGGAAAATCATACTTTTATGCTAAACCTACCCGCGCCAAAAAATGGAGATGCAGTGAATGTAGTATTAACAGGTGGCTATTGATATTTTAAAATAATATATCATCCCCAATATTTTCACAATCGTAGATTGATTCAATCGGTTTGGAATATTCTATTTGAATAAAACAAAGTGTGGATGAGGTTTTTCTTAACCCACAAAATAATTTCAAAATCTTATAATTATCAATTATGAAAAAAATTCTTGTTATTTCAATTTTATTGGCTTCCTGCAGCAGCCACTCACAAAAGGAAAGTAGCGCCAGTAATTTGAAAGAAATTAAAAGCACTGAAGCACAGGCACCGGTCAATAAATATGCAAATGTAACTTTTGCTTCTACAAAAGATTTAAACTGCGGGATGCCTCTGGCAGCAGGTATAGGAGATACTGCGCATTATAAAGGCAAAGTTTATGGCTTTTGTTCAACAGAATGTAAAGACGATTTTTTAAAAGATTCGGCTGCACACTTGGCTGCAAAATAGTTTTGTGCTTGTTTAGCATTTCACAGAGAACTGATGAATATCTTAACCTTTTCAGTAAATTAAAGGCGGGTTCACGGTAAAGCAATTTGGGGTTCATAACCCGCGCGAAAAGTATTTACGATGGACCTTGGCGTGAGAATAGTAAGCTTATTTTCATTTGGTAAAGCAATCCCTTTATCATAACCAAAAGGAGACCATAAATATATTTTTTCATTGAAAACCAAATAGGCATCACTTTCAATCAAGATAAGCACCATCGGGAATCAAATTTATGTTTTCTTCGTAGGTTACTTTTGATCTGTCACACTTCATTCTTTCTTTATGAAGAATGTCATCTATTTTTGTGATAGATGTTTTTTCATCAAAATGGTATTCCTGATTCCCCTTTATCCAGAGTGATTTGAATTTATGATAATCTTCTCTCCGGCATTCAAAGCATGGCCTGTGGCCTGCTGCAAAAGAAGTAGCTTCATCAAGAAAAAAAAGTTCGGTATATCTGTGTGGCGTCATTACCTGTCTTTTTCTTCCGTTAAATTCAAGTTTACAGGTTATCCATGCCTTCAATTTGAATGGACGAAGCACCTGCCGGTGTTCATTATGAAGAATACCGCGGTTGCCCATCCACGAGCCATGCGCGGGTGTCTTTATGATATTGCCAAATGGGTCAACGCGATTTTGTAACATAAAAAATAGTTTCCATTGAAAGAAGAAAGAAAATTTTCCATGCAACACACAATGCGGTAAACAAATCTACCAACCGAAATTTGGCAACTAATCGAAAATTCTATTTATTTCTTCCCTCAACCACTATAACAATTTCGCCCTTCACTGCTTTCGCATTAAAATAATCATGCACTTCCTGTAAGGAACCTCTTTTATTTTCTTCAAACATTTTGGTGAGCTCACGGCTCACACAGCATTGTCTTTCTTTTCCAAAATATTCTATAAAATCTTTTAATGTTTTTACCAAACGCAAAGGGCTTTCGTAAAAAACTATTGTTCGTTCCTCATCGGCCATCCTTTTTAAAAAGGTCTGCCTTCCTTTTTTTAATGGTAAAAAACCTTCGAAGCAAAAGCTATTCATGGGCAATCCGCTATTGACTAATGCAGGAACAAAAGCAGTAGCACCAGGAAGGCATTCTACTTTTATGTTATTCTTTATGCATTCGCGGACCAATAAAAATGCCGGGTCACTTACTCCCGGAGTTCCGGCATCTGTAAGTAAAGCTATGGTCTTCCCCGCCAATAATTGTTCAGTTAAATGTGTTACAATTTTATGTTCGTTGTGCTGGTGGTAAGGAGATGTTGGTTTTTCAATTTTGTAATAACTGAGAAGCTTACCCGAAGTCCGGGTATCTTCAGCTAAAATCAAATCTACCGATTTCAAAACTTCTATTGCCCTGAAAGTAATATCAGCAAGATTGCCTATAGGAGATGGGACGATAAAAAGCATATCTCAATTTGATTTTTGGACCAATTTATTTAGAAGTATAATTACTTCATCAAACTTTTTTTCTTTTGCTATGCTAAATCGTTTCAAAACCTGAGATTGGTCAATTGTAAATAATTTGTGACATTTAATTAATGAGGGTTCAGGAAGCATTCCCAATTCCAGATCATCATTGAACAACTCACAAGAATAATCATCCCGATATAAATTGCTGGTAATAACAGCAACCAGAATATCGGGATAATTTTTATTATAATTATTGTTAGAAATAACTAATACAGGCCTTCTTTTTGAAGAAGACAAATCCGAATAGGGAAAGGGGACTAAAACAATTTCTCTTTGTTTATACATTATCCCAGGCGCTATTTTGGAGTGGCCAATTTTTTTGAACAGAGGCTTCTGTTAAATCCTGTGTATTATTTCCAAGATAAAGCCCGTATTTTTCTTCATAAAGTAATTCAATGAGCCTATTTATCTTTTCAAGCAGGGAATTATTTTTTAGCAACGCAAGTTCCTCTTTCATGGCTTCATATTCTTTAACTGGTATTTCGATTGTATTATTCATTCACCAAATTTAAGGAATACAGTGCAATTTAACTATCTAATTGTAATCATAAATTCCTCCATCACAGGATTGGCCAACAATTTCTGAGCCGCTTCCTGTGCAATGGATTTTGCTTCTTCTGCTGATGCCGCTTCAAGATTTAGCTGGATATGTTTTCCAATCCTAACGTCATTGATACTTTTAATACCAAGGTTGGCAAGTCCACCCAACACAGCTTTTCCCTGTGGGTCAAGCAATTCTTTCAGAGGCATTATTTTTATTTCTGCAACAAAATTCATTCAATTTTATTTTTTGATCCGATAGCTTTCGGACCGGTTAATGATAATAAAATATAAACAATAAAGACTACCGGTACAGCAATCCAGTGCAAAAATATCGCAGCAATAATTGCAATTACCAATAAAATAATTTTTGGCATATTATTTTTCAAAGTAAAATCAGGAAACTTTAATGCCATCATTCGATGATTGCTTACCATTAAATAACTAAGCAAAATAATTGTCGCGTACAAAAACCATTTACTTATAATGATCTCATTCACGCTATTAATAAAATTAAAATGTAAAATAAGAGGAAAAGAAGCGATTAATAAGCCTACAGCAGGAACAGGAAGGCCTTTAAAAGAAAACTGCTGATCAGTATCCAGGTTAAATTTTGCCAGGCGATAAGCAGCGGCGCCGGCTATTATAAATGAAGGCACCAGCCAAATGATAGAAACATCCAGGCCGTTTGCTTCGCGTGCGTAACTAAATTTCAATAATTGATAAAGAATTACCGCAGGCGCTACTCCAAAACTTACTATATCACTTAAGGAATCCAATTGTTTACCCATTTCGCTGGTAGCTTTTAATAAACGTGCTACAAATCCATCCAGGAAATCTATCAATGCAGCAATGATAATACAAATGGCAGCCCATGAAATTTTTTCGGGAATATCAAAACTGGTATTAAACTGATCACTCATATAGATGATCACCGAATTGGTTTGCAATGCAAAAACAATGGCCATGCAACCAAAAAATAAATTGAGCAGTGTGAAGATGTTTGGGATTTGTTTCATGATTTGTGAAAGATGATGACCGACTACCGGTCTCCGACCACCGAAGGCCGTTCTTCGGTCGTCTGTTGTCGGTGGGCCATAGTCTTTTTTAATTAATTGAATTTTTAAATTTTTGAATCATTACCACCAGTTTATTAAATGTGCCGTACGTTACCTGTCGTCATTTCTTCATCAACGCCTCAATCTCCTCCACTGTCTTTGGAATATTTTTCATCAAATCTTTATTGCCATTTTTGGTTATCCAATAATTGTCTTCGATTCGAACTCCCATTTTCTCTTCTTCAATATAGATACCGGGCTCAATGGTAAAGACCATCCCAGCTTTTATCGGTTCCGTCTTGGATCCAACATCATGAACATCTATACCAAGATGATGCGAAATTCCATGATACAAATATTTCCGATAAGCCCTGTTTTCAGGGTCTTCATTTTTTATATCTGATTTTTTCAGCAATCCTATCTTTTGAAAAATAACGGTCGCTTCATCGCCAATCTTTTCTGTGTAATCATTGATAGTAATTCCTGGTTTTAAAATGGAAGCACAATATTCGTGTATGTGAAGGCAGGCATTATAAACCGTCTTTTGCCTCCTTCCAAATTTTCCGCTCACAGGAACTGTGCGTGTAAGATCGGCAGCGTAATTACCATAGCGCGCACCAAAATCCATCAATATCAGTTCACCATCTTTGCACTCCTGGTTATTATTTACATAATGCAAGGTTCTCGCCCTATCACCGCTGGCAATGATGCTACCATAGGCGGGCCCGCTCGCACGTTGTGAAAGAAATGAATGCCATATTTCTGCATCAATTTCATATTCCATCACACCAGGTTTAATAAATTTTAATAAACGTCTGAAAGTTACATCAGTAATATCAATGGCTTTCTGCACCACTTCAATTTCCAGGGGAGATTTTATAGCCCGCAGTTCTTTTAAGATTTTCGCGCTCCGTTTATAATTATGAAGAGGGTAACGCTCACGCATATACGTAGTATACCGGTAATCTCTCACTGGAACTTCATTACTTTTTCGGTCGTTTTCGTTGGTGTTGAGATAAATAGTATCTGCCAGGTGTATCCACGGTTGCAGCAAACCGTCCAAAGTATCTAACCAAACTATTGTATGCATTCCCGAAATTTCTGTTGCCTCATTTTTCCGGAACTGGTGCCCATTCCATTTTTCCTTTAATTCATTAGGGCGCACCAATACCAATACTTCCCTGTATTTCGGATCGGGATTATCAGGGTACAAAATCACCATCGTATCTTCCTGCTCTATGCCCGATAGCCAAAATAAATCTGAATTTTGTACAAACGGATGCAAGGCATCACCATTGTAAGGAAGTTCATCATTACTATTAAAAATGGCAATCGCATTTTTATCCATCTTCGCAATAAATCTTTTGCGGTTCTGAATAAATATTTCAGGATTAAGCGGTAAATATTTCATCTTTTATTTCAATTTATTTTTAGTAAACGTACCTGGTAAAATTCGATAAAATTGAATTTTTAAGAAATTTTGCATTGCAATATACACGAATAAAACATTTTTAGTTTTTGAAAAAATTATAAGACGTAAAGATTACATAATAAAAATCCGGCTTTTTATTGTATTTAATGACTTCGGGTTTTTATTTGATTTTGTTCAAGCATGGCTAAACTTTAATAAAACGGGAATATTAAAACTGATAAAGCGTAAGACATAACCATCTTAAAACATAGGTTCTAAAAAATTCTCAAAAAACGAATAGTTAACTTTGCAGTTCTCACCAAATACAGAATTTATGTCAGTACCTACAATGTTTACTATTCCGAGAAACATGTTGTTCTCATTAGGATTACCATCCGCTGAAAATACATTTTATCAATTATCTCCTGAAGAGTTAACCCGCCAATGTCTCGAAAGAAATGAAGGTGAGTTGAGGAATACCGGAGCATTAGTAATTAATACCGGAAAGGTTGCCGACCGCAGTTCAAAAGAACTTTTTATAGTGAAAGATAAAATTACCGCGAATACGATTGACTGGAATGATATCAATCATCCGCTTGAAAAAAAATATTTTGACTCTCTTTATCAAAAAATGATTGACCATTTAGGCAAAAATGAAATCTGGATAAGAGACAGTTATTATGATTATGCTGATCTTAAAGACAGACTGAGCATCCGGATAATTAATGAAGATCCAACAGGCAATTTGTTTGCATTCAATATGTTTTTGAGTCCTTCAAAAAAAGAATTGGAGAATTTTAATCCTGATTGGTATATTATTCAAGTAACCACTTTTTTTGCAAATCCTAAAACAAACGGTACCAGGGATAAAAATTTTACGATTGTTAATTTCTCAAAAAAAGTGATTCTCATAGGCGGTTCTGCATTTACAGGTGAAATAAAAAAAGATGTCTTTTCTATTTTAAATTTAATATTACCTCATGATAAAATTGGATGAAGTAACATTTAAAGAAAACCCGGTTTTTGGAATGATGATACCTAAAAAATGCCCGGGAGTTCCATCAGGAATTTTAAATCCGCACGATACCTGGAAAGACAAAACAGAATATGATAAGACAGCTAAATTCATACCAAGGAAATAGCTAGAAAATTTAAAAAAGTTTTCTAATCATGTGAATAGAGAAATCATAGCCACAGCGCCGGTTTATGAATAAAAAATTTCAAACCGATTGCTGTCAGTTTATTGATATACTCGTACATAATCCACAATCATACGTTGTGGGAAAACGGTTGTGTTATCGGGGTTTCCAGGCCATGCGCCTCCGACTGCTATATTCAAAATAAAGAAGAAGGGCTGGTCAAAAGGATAAGTGCCAACTACGTCGGTCTTATTTACAGTATAATATAATTGATTATCTACATACCATTGTATTTTGGTAGAATCCCATGAGATACTAAACACATGAAATTCCTGAGAGAAATCTCCCGAAGGCAAAGTATAGTTTCCTCCTGATTCGGCACTTTGACCTGCGTTGCCCCAATGTGCAGTACCATAAACTTTATCCGGTTGGTTCCCCAATAATTCCATCATGTCAATTTCGCCACAGGTAGGCCATGGCGTTGTAGAAATATTACTTCCCAACATCCAAATTGCCGGCCATATTCCTTGCCCTTTTGGAAGAATAGCCCTAACATCTATTCTTCCATATTGGAACTGCTGTTTCCCCATTGTCAGCATTCTTGCAGAGGTGTAATTTGCACTTCCAAAAGGCTCCTGTCTTGCTTCCAAAACTAAATAGCCTCCATCGGTAATAAAAGAATTTTTGGTACTGTTTGTATAAGTTTCCAATTCATTGTTGCCCCAGCCCCCGGCTCCTAAATCATAATTCCACGTATTATTATTAATTGTGGGTTCATTAAATTCATCGCTCCATTTTAATGCAAGGCCCGGATAAGAAGTGGGAGCAACATAACCTGAATCATTAACAGGCAAATAAGTGCCATCACAATATATGGTTCCGATTCCTTTTGCAAAACCAGTAATATTTGCATTTACAAGATTACTTAACTGGACATAAAATATTTTTGCCGCTTCGCGGAGGCTGTCACCTTTTACTTCGATGTCAATTCCGCCGCTTGTTTGATTTGCCGGAATCGTTAATGTTCCCGATTTTTCTATAAAATAATTTTCGTTTGCAGTGCCATCAACTGTGGTATAATCTACATTTATTTCTTTAGAAGAAGCCTTACTTAGGTTTACAACAAAATGAAAAGTAGTAGTGTCTGAATTATCCCTTGCCTGTTGAACATCAGTAATGCTTAGCACAGGGGCTGACCAATCGCTGCCAGATGATTTTTTGCCGCACGCAGAAAAAACCAATAATGAAAAAACGGTAATAAACATTTCTATTTTAATCATAATCATCATTTTTAAAATTACAAACAATGGTAAGAAAAAGATTGGTATGAAAAAGATTTTTCTTCATTTTTATAGAAAAAAGATTCCAGATTTAAAATGTTCGGATTATAATAGTAATCTTTTCAGAAAATGAATTAAATTGTTGCTTTTTAAAAAAGTCATCCAAATAATCATGCTCAAAACTTTTCTATCTGTAAGTTTCTTATTATTTTTTACACTCCCAACCATCGCGCAGAAAAACAACAACAATTATTTCGCCGTTCAAACCAAAATTGATAACGGAACTATCGAAGGAAATTTTGATACCAAAACGGGGATCCAACTTTATCTCGGAATTCCATTTGCAAAACCACCGGTAGGTCCGCTACGCTGGAAAGCGCCACAGCCATTAGATAACTGGAAAGGAGTAAAGAAAACCAAAAAGTTTGGCCCACGTCCTATCCAGGCAATTGTGTATGGGATATGAATAGCCGCTCTGACGGATTAAGCGAAGATTGTCTTTACCTGAATGTATGGACACCTGCAAAGCGAGGTACCAAAAACCTTCCGGTATTGGTTTACTTTTATGGAGGTGGGTTTGTAGCAGGTGATGCTTCTGAACTTAGGTACGATGGGGAAAGCCTTGCCCAAAAAGGAATCGTTGTGGTGACGGTGAATTACCGTTTGGATATTTTTGGATTTTTGGCACTTCCACAATTGAGTGCAGAATCGCCATATAAAGCATCAGGTAATTATGGTTTTCTGGACCAGGTTGCTGCATTAAAATGGGTTAAAAAAAATATTGCCGCATTTGGAGGTAATCCTAATCAGGTAACGATTGCAGGAGAATCAGCAGGTTCAATTTCTGTAAGCGAATTGATGGCTTCGCCTTTGGCAAAGAATTTATTTAACGCTGCCATCGGCGAAAGTGGTGCCGCAATTTACCCAACATTACCTCCTGTTACATTGGCAGAAGCCGAAAAGACAGGATTGGATTTTGCTAAAAAAGCGGGCTTCCCTTCGCTTACTGAACTTAGGAAATTAAGTACAAGGGATGTATATGATATATATAAGGCATCTGGCCGATTTGGTTTTCCGGCAGTTATTGACGGCTATTTTATAAAGAATAGTTTGCCACACGTTTTTGAATCAAAAAACCAGGCCATGGTTCCTTTATTGGCTGGTTGGAATTCGGCCGAAATTCCAGGTATAGCTTTTATGCAAGGCTTGCCAAATACAGAAGATAATTTTATAAAAAAAGTGAAGCAGTTTTTCCCAAAAGATTATGAAGAAGTATTGAAACTCTGGCCTCATAGCAATGAAAAAGAAATTGAGCGTTCAGCTACAGATCTGGCCTCAGATGGCTTTATCGTGTATGGTACCTGGAAATGGCTTGACCTGCAAGCTAACAACAGTTCACAGCCTGTGTATAGGTATTTATTCAGCAGAATGAGGCCTCCCCTTAATGATATAAACCATGTGGCAGGACTTGCCGGCGGTATTGCCAAAAAAGATTCTAACACATTTAAAATGCCCAAACCAATTGGCGCGCCACATGCCAGTGAAATTGAATATGCACTTGGAAATTTGGAATCCAATACTCATTATGACTGGACAGAAGATGATTACAAGGTTTCAAAAACGATGGAAAACTTTTTTGCCAATTTCATTATTAACTACAATCCAAACGGAGCTGATGTTCCGAACTGGCCTGCGGTAAAACCGGGGGATAAAAACCCGGATGTGATGGATATCAATGTAGAATCAAAAGCGGTGAAAGCCACTGACGGTGATCAGTTTGAATTTTTAGATCAATTCTATAGTAAGAAGAAATGAGGGATTTTTAGCTAAATATCTTTTCATTTTGAATTTGCATTACGAAATTTTTCCGTGATTTACAGGGAAAATCTAATATACTTCCTCGTTGTGTGCCAATATCAATTAACAAAATGAATTCTCCCTTTAATTTGTTGGTTTTTTCAATTGAAAAAACTATTCTGCAATCATAGGTGCAGGAACAAGCAAGGTATCCAGATAAATTACCGCTTAGTTTATGTGTTTTTGTCCGGGTGCAAAAGCATCTTCTTCTAATTTTATTAATGCCTTTTCGATCCCGGGTTTCAGTAATGGATTTTTGGTAATAAATCTTTTGTACGATTTTGAAATATTTTTGATAATATGAGATAACGTTTATTCATTTGCTTAATGAAGCATTTAAAATATGAATAATATCATTAGCATCTGCGGGATTTATTTTACCGGATTTAAAATCAGCTTTCGCACGTTTACCATTCTTAGCAATTTCCTGACGTCTTTCTTCAATTTGACGTTTTTGCAATATTTCAAGCAACATCTCTCTTGATATAAAATCCATTTGCATAATTGTATCCAGGGATTGGTCAAGTGTTTTCATTTACTATAAAATTATGATTACAAATTTACATTTTATTTAAAGGATTTTTAAAATCAAAAATCAAGCGGTATTACCAAAAAACAAATACGCTAATAATATGGAAGTAACAATTCCTACCAGGTCGGCAAGCAGCATGGCGGCAATAGAATACCTTGTATTTTTAATAGAAACCGCGCCAAAATAAACAGCCACTACATAAAAGGTGGTGTCGGATGTTCCCTGCAGAATGGAAGATAAACTGCCTGCAAATGAATTCGATCCATAGGTAGTCATGGTGTCAATCATCATTCCCCTTGCCGCGCTTCCACTCAATGGTCTTATCAATGCAGTGGGCAATCCGGCAACAAATCGTGTATCAGTTCCCATTGCGGCAAACAAACTTCTCATGCCGTCTATGATCACTTCAAAAGTGCCGCTGGTGCGTAACAAGCTTATGGCAACCAACATGCCAACCAGGTAGGGAATAATTTTTACAGCTATATCAAATCCGCCTTTAGCTCCTTCTACAAATGCATCAAAAATATCTATCTTCTTGTACAATGCGCCCAGTATAATAAAAAAGAAAAGAAATAAAATAATGCCGTTGCTCAATACTCCTGAGAATGTTTGCACTCCGGTGAAATCCAATGATTTTAAATAAATGACCATTAAGGAAATTACTGCCGAAATACCCAGGATCCACAATAAAATAACCGGCTGAAAAATATTTATTTTTTGTTTGAAAGAGACAATGAGCATTGCAGCTATTGTCGCTGCAAATGTGGCAATCATACAGGGAATAAAAATAGAAGTAGGATTGGCAGCATTCAAAGAAGCCCTGATAGCAATGATACTCACCGGAATTAATGTAAGCCCTGCTGCATGCAAACACAAAAACATGATCTGCGAATTGGAAGCCGTATCTTTATTGGGGTTCAGTTCCTGAAGGCTTTCCATTGCTTTAAGGCCAAAAGGCGTTGCGGCATTATCAAGCCCTAAAAGATTAGCCGAAAAATTCATTACCATGTGCCCCATGGCAGGATGATTTTTTGGCAATTCAGGAAATAATTTTGAAAAGAAAGGGCCTACAATCTTTGATAAAAGCCTGATGCCTCCTGCCCTTTCTGCAATACTCATAAAGCCCATAAATAATGCCATGATACCAATAAGATTGATGGAAATATCTACGGCAGCTTTAGCAGTGGAGATAATTCCATCAGCATTTTGTTCTCTGTAGGAAATATAAACGCCATTTGAAATTCGGCTGTATTTAGTGGTACCATCAGTATAAGTTTTCCCTTTTTGTAAAGTGTTTAAAATTACTGGCGATAAAGTAGAAGTATCAATCGCTTTAGTATTAGAAGTATCGCCCGATTTTCCAACCACCATACGGCTGTAAATATTGGTATTGCCCTTTATAAAAATTGCCTGGAAGCTCGCAGCAAGGATGGATACAATAATAAAGGCCGCCCATATTCTGCTTAATGCCATAAATGAAGATTGAAAAAAAACTAAGATAAGGGATTTGTGGTTTTGAGCCTGTAGTTTTTTACTTAAATGAGCTTTTATTAAATTGGGATCTCAATAAGATAGTTAACTGGTATATTTTTTATCGCTTGTAAATTGTAAAATGCAATTCAAGAATATCTAAGAAAATAAATATAAAAAACTAGTAAGTGATTTGTATATAAAAAGAATAAAGTTTCATAGACTAATTTATCTTATAAATAATTTTTAGTTTAAGAACAGATGCAACAATCTGGCTATTAGATCTTGCTCAAGAAAATTTTTACTTAACAGATATACACAAAAGCATACTCTCTATTTCTACCTCCTTTTATGAATAAAAGAATATCTCAATGCCAAAGACACCTGGCTTTGTTTATAACCAAATGCGGGATTCAATAGATACGGCAAATTGAAAGGAAGCAAACTGCTCAATGAAATATTCAAAGTACGATTAATAATAACTCCCACTTCAGGATGAAGGGTAACCCTTATTTCAGTCATATCTTTTGCTGTATATAAACTATCAATCCCTTGTTCAGTTTGGTAATTAAAGAGAATGGGAAATGCAATGGCCGCATCCGCATACAATGAGAAATCAGGTTTCTTCACAAAGATATACCCTGCACCTAAGTTTACATTTACCATAAAATCTTTTGTTTTCATCACGAAACCCGGCGGACTAGAAGCATGAAAAGTATTTGAAAACTGTGTTACACTTATAGATGGCTGAAGGAAAAATTTGCCAAAATTTCTCTGGCTATGAATTCTAAACCCTATCTCAAAAGAAGGTGAAAAGTCAGTATGATGAAGATTGGTAAGATAGGATGCATTAAGATCAGTTATTAAAGTGCCAAAATTTACATTTGCTCCTAATCCTACTAAAATTTCTGAAGGATATTTATCCCGTAGATTTTCTTTGGAGTGTGACTTATCACCAAGTATGTACGCAAAAAAATCAATAAGATTATTTTCTTTATAATTAAGATTTTTTAATTTCCCCTTAAACCCGGGTATATTTTTTTTAGAAAACAATTGGTATAAATAAACTTTATATAGATTATAAGGCACCATTTCACTGGAGTTCAAAGTTTCATAATATTCAAGTTCTTTGATTTTGCCATTGTCAGATAAATAAAAATTTGCTCTTTTACTATCCCGCAATTCATATAAAGTATAATTTTTATCCTGATAGATCAGTCGTAAAAAAACGTTTACAGTATCCTTTATTAACTGGTCGTTATCCTGGGTGTTGTTATTCAATACATCATCATTATTAGCCACACGGGTTCCATGGTAACTGATATATTTATCAGGACCTGCTGTAAAGCCTTCACAATTTTCAGGTGTTAATGAGATGGTATTTCCATTATTACCAACTTTAAAAATTACGGAGGTTGGATTTTTTGACCAATCTTTATTATTTTCAATTGTGCCGTCTATTTTATTTCCATCCAATGTTAGATAAGAATCCTGGCAGAAAGCGGAGAAACCATAGAATACAAGGATTGAAAGGAGAATTGTATTTCTCATGAGCAAATAATTTTTTACGAATAAAATCAATCTTTTTGATATTCCCGAATTATTTTGTGCTTTTTTAATCAAAATTATTGAAAAGCCTTTCAATCTTATGGATAAATTTCAACCTGCTTAATCGAAAAGGACCTGGGCATTATTATTAATCCGTTTCAGCTAAATTTAAAATTATAAAATTCATCCCGGGATCTATTCTAAAAATGGAACCGTTACCAGGCTCAGATAAAGAACCTACACGGGCTGTTATGAAGTAATTCATTCCTTCAAACTTTGCATCAATTTGTTTTGGCGAGACAGAAGTAAAAGGCAATTTAATATCATTGCTGGTATTCAAATCTAAGAACCATTTAATAGAGTCATTCCCAACCACAAATATTTTTATTTGCTTTTCAGTAAACTGTATTTTTAAAGTACCCTTGAAAGATTGTAAAGGCCATGTGATCAGCAACTTTCCAGGGTCAGCATCTGATATAATTGGATTTCCACCTTTAATTAATTGTTCTTTTCCATTAATAAAAGCTTTAAACCTAAGCCCTGCAATTGTATCGGGGCTGCTCCATAAATAACCATCAACAATAGGTAAAGTAAAAAAAGTGCATTCATTTGAGGTGGCTACCTGTGTTTCATATTTTGATGGAAATTTTTCATTAAATAAATGAATATCCCTAAACCTGAGCGTGCCATTTTCCCATAATAAATTTGCACGGTAAAACCGGCTGTCAAACCATACGGTTCTATCGTTACTTCCTGGTAAATCATTATTAACAGTTACTGATGTGGGAGGGGTAACTTTAAAATGCGCTTTGAACCATTCACCGGTTTCTGCTAAAGTCTCGACCTTAATCTTTTTTTCATCCCGCAGTTTTTCTATCAGCGGAAATTGTATCTGTAACCCTTTTGCCATTGCATTCCAGGTGAATGAATTTTCCTGGCCTGCCTGTGCATAGCCAAATGCCATTGATGCTCCATTTACAAATTCAGTAAAGTACCAGTTTACCCAGGTTGAATCACCTCCGGCATGTTGGTAAACCGGTTCAAGTGTAGTCACTCCTTGTCTTTCATGACCAAGTCCATTATCATATTGCCGGATCGGGTCGCTTCCCAGCATCCGGAATATCGGAACCGGTATCTGGTTATTTTCGTGCTGTGCAGGCATGTACGAATTAATTTTGCTTGGATAATAAGCCTGGTTCCAGTATCCGCCCCAAAGCGTGTAACCATCAGTACCATATTGATCCTTACAGTTACAGGAGGCTACTATGTGATACTTTTTATAAAGATAATTTAAAGTATGTGCATCAATAAACCATGAGCCAACTGATTTTGGATAATAGCCAAAAATCTTTCTAAAATCTGACATGTAAACATCAACAAGTTTATCTCTTTCAGAAGGAGTGTACCCCGTTGAAAACCCAATATTTGCGCGCCAGTCCCATGGGTAACGTCCGCGCCATTTCATCCCTGCTTTCTCTACCAGTGGCTGCGGAATCTCCCACCAGGCACCTATTTCAAAAGAATCGCGGGGAAGTGCTTTCAATAACTTTTGGTAACGTGGATCCATCAGTGCATCATATTGCAGGAGAAACGTTCCACCCAAATGATACTTCTTCATGAGTTCAATTTGTTTTACAACAGTCTGGTATAAAACACCTTCAGTGACTGTTGGGTCACGCGGTTCGAGTAAACGAATAAAATTTACAATGTTTATAATCCGCGGCTTCGTCTGTATGTTTTTGGAAGCTGAAACATTCTTCTTTAAAATGTGAAAAGAGCATAATGTTCCGACACAAAATAAAACAATGATAAGGCACTTTAAATAAAACTTACTTACATTAATTCTCATTTGACTTGGTTTCCCATTAAAATTTTTACATGGATTTTATACTCATAAAAAAATCAAATATTTTTCGCGAAGCGCTAAAATCCCTGCATAATCTTCCAATTAAAAATTTGGGAAGATATTGGGTGCCACCAGGCCATGTGTGGCCGCTGTTTTCGATTTTTATAAAATCAACTTTCACATCGCTTCCATCATAGAGATATTCTGTTTCTGTGCATCCATCAGACGGATCGTTATCAGGAAGCATAATCGTTTGCGCCGTTGTATTACAATGATCCAGCATTACTATTTTTTGCAGTAGTTGTTCAGCAGGCACCAGGTCAGCATCTTCTTTTCCTTTGTTGCGCCTGTTGAAGGTTCCGTAGCCACCATCATAATTTACAAGCGGATCTTTTGTGCCATTTATCATTAAAACAGGAATTGGTTTATTAAAAGAATAGTTCTTAAACTGCGTTTGAGAAATACCTCCGCTTACCGCAGCAATAGCGGTAATTCTTGCATTCATTGCATCTGCGAGGTAATAAGAAAACATGGCGCCCCGTGAAATACCAGTAAGAAAGATTTTTTTGGGATCTGCTTTATACGCAGCAATCATTGTATCAAGTAGCATATTCATAAAGTGCAGATCATTTACAGTGGTGTCATACTCTTTTACACGGGTAGCCATACCTGGTATGCTCCATGCTTTATTGACAGCATCAGGATATACCACCATGAAACTATTTTTATCAGCAAGAGATTCTAAATTATAAAAAGAAACAGCATTTTTAGCTGTGCCTCCGCCACCATGCAAAGCAAATATTACCGGTAGTTTTGTAAGCGTATTAAAAGAAGGAGGAAGATGTAAAATATATTGCCTTTGTAACCCGTCAACAATAATTGTTTTATTGATATTTTGGGCAAGCGAGTTACTAAAAATGAAAATAGAATAAATGAAAATGAAAAATCGTTGCATGTTACAAATAGAAATGAAAAATAGGTATGCAAAATTAAATGTAACCGGCAATACAAACAAAAGCACTAAAACACTTCCCTTTATTATTTATTTTATAAAAACTGCTTACTCGTCCTTTTTAAATTTTTCCTCTTTATTAATTACTTTCGATTAAAATAACAACTACACATTCTAATGAAAAAGATTTTTATTTTACCCACAACAATTTTCTTTTCGTTTTTTTATTTTTCCGCAAATGCCTATTTAAGAATCCCAGATATTTTTTCAAATAATATGGTATTGCAGCAGCAAACAACTATTCACTTTTACGGTTGGTCAGACCCAAGTCAGAAGATCAGAGTAATTACAGGATGGAATGGAGATACTCTGAAAACATCTACTTTATCAGATGCGGTGTGGACAGTTGACCTGGAAACTCCAAAAGCCGGTGGTCCTTACCAGATCACAGTTATAGGAGACAGCACTATCCACATTCAAAATGTATTAATTGGGGAGGACTGGATTTGTACCGGTCAATCTAATATGGAATTTAGCGCAGACTGGCATAAAAATTATTACAAACAAGAAGTTAAGAATGCCAATCACCCTGAGATACGTTTTTTCCATATTCAAAAAATATCTGCGCCATATCCGCAACAGGAAGTGCGCGGTAAATGGGAAGTGTGTACTCCGCAAACGATGCATACATTTAGCGCTGCCGGTTATTTTTTTGGAAGAACTTTACATGAAAATCTTCATCTGCCGGTAGGATTGATTGAATCTTGCTGGGGAGGTTCACCTGTAGAATCATGGACTCCTATTGAGGTTTTTAACAACAGTGAAAAGCTGGCAATTTCTGCTGCTATATTAACGCCTGTTCCATGGTGCCCTATACGACCTGCCGTTTTGTACAATGCAATGATAGCGCCTATTACAAGGTTTCCAATAGCAGGAGCCATTTGGTACCAGGGTGAAACTAATGTAATAAACGCTTCCACTTATGAAGAAACTTTCAGCGATATGATACATGCATGGCGTGAATTATGGAAAAAAGATTTTCCTTTTTATTTTGTGCAAATAGCACCTTTTAATTATGGAAAAGGATACGGTGGGGCTGAAGTTCGGGAAGCACAATTGCAAACTTACCGGCATGTACCTAATACGGGAATGGTAGTGGTTACAGATATTACAAGCGATACCAATAATATCCATCCAAAAGATAAACAGGATGTAGGAAAACGGCTTGCAGACTGGGCACTCGCTAAAACATACGGAAAAGAAAACATTATATATTCGGGGCCACTTTACCGCTCTATGGAAGTGGATGGAAACAAAGCAATTATCCATTTTGATTTTGCAACTGATGGATTAATGAAAAAAGGAAATGATTTAACCGATTTTTTGATAGCGGGAGAAGATCACCAGTTTGTTCCGGCTACTGCTAAAATCGAAGGTTCCACTGTGGTTGTTTATAGCTCTAAAGTGACGCATCCAACGGCTGTAAGAATGGGTTTTACCAATACTGCCATTCCTAATCTTTTTAATAAAGCCGGATTGCCAGCATCGCCTTTTAGAACAGATGATTGGAACCTAAAATAGATTATAACGGTTATTATTATACGAGAAATAATGGGATATAGTAAACGAACTTGCCTACCGGCAGAGAATAAAGTAAATTTTTACTCAAGTTTCGCACATAAAAAAAAGAACCAAAATGTGGATAACTAAATAAAAAAAACAGCATAATTGTTTGTATAAGTCACTGATAATCAGTAACTTAGTGTTTACAAACAAAACGCCCAATTATGCTGCAGTCCAAAGATATCAAAACAGTAAAGGAACTCCAAGAATATTTTTCAAAGCCGGAAAAGGTAGTTGATTACTTAATTGATCTGGTAAAG
>DATKQQ010000025.1:0-2640 GCA_035532615.1 Hanamia sp. | reverse complement strand
GGAGCCTTTATCGCTTTTAATTTCCACTATTTTCTCTTAATCTTCACAGTACCATTCTTCCTTACTTTATATTTTCTTATATCGGAAGCATTATCTTTCCATGGCTCATTGTCCTTGCCGGTGTAATTGATTGAATACTTTGGGACCTTTTCTACGGTAACTGTAGTAGGCAATGTGTGTGTCTGCGTCCATTGGCCAGAGGTATTATCATGTTGCCAATAATCTCCTGTTGATGCATCATAATACATATTTGATGTTGGATAATAATAATACTTGTGTGTAATTGTGGTAGCTGGCACCACCTGCACTTGAGCCGAGACGGATAACATTGACCCGCAAATCAGCGTTAAAAATAGGATCTTTTTCATATTGTTTATTTTTTTGATTAAAATAATAATTACTAATTAGCATGCCAGAATTCAAAAAATGAAATTTAATTGAAGAAACTTTTTCCGATTATTTCCGTGAAACCACGAGGGCGTGCATACATCCGTTTATTGATTTTTTATAGCTATATTCTTAATTCTTGCTTGTAATTGATTTGATTTATCGGGTAAATTTTTTTGCATGATTTTTTAGCTATTTAATAATTTCTAAGTCTTATATTTTTGAAGTAACATTTATTATAAACTGGTACATTCCTTCCTCAAAACTTCCCATGTTTGTACAAATCCCATTTATTGCCTTTTATATACTTCTCTTGTTTTAATCAATGTTGGTGTTCCTTTGTCAACTCCCGAAAGGACGCCGTCTGATCTCGACCAACCATCAAGCAAATGCCTCTCTGTATTACCTGTATAATGTATTGACATTTTAAAACTATCCAACCCCATCCAGATAAAACCTCGCGGATGAATAGTAATAATCTTCCGACTTTGTCACAAACCTGCCTTCACTGTATATTCCGGTGAAAGTGAGCCACCCGAAAAAAGGCGTATTTTAAAGATCTAAATTAATTGTTTTTTCTGGTTCTCAAAGACTGTCCTTTAAGTTCTATTCTGTTAGCATTGGCTGTCATTCTGTCCATTATTGCATCAGAGGGTTGCTGCATTAATGTATTCGTACCATGATTTACCGGTAATTGAGAAGTAATGATAGTAGCTCCTTTTGCATACCTGTCTTCCAGTATTTGCAACAGGGCAAGTTTGGTATGATGATCTAATGGTTGAAGCCCAAAATCATCCAGGATAAGAAGCGGAGTTTTGGCAATTTGATCCAGCTATCTGATATAAGTAACATCTAATTTTGCGGCAGTTAGACACAAATCCTTTCCTAGAAAAATTTAGTCCTAAAACTTGCACTATTTTCTTTGTCCGCGCTTCGAAACTTTTGCTTCCACAAAGATAATCAGTCGTTCTTTTGTTTGTCTTACAAATCATGCAATTTTTTAAAATAGTAAGTCATATTGAACTTTTTTAGTAAAAAGATTTATTAGCGGGAAATCGAATGTTGAAGTACATTGAATTCAAATGCCATCAAAGTTTTTTTCTTCAAATGAAGTTTTTTAATCCAGAAATTACCGTAGACGGTTCAAAGTGTGAAAAATTTATTTTAACCCAAATTATATTTGTCTTTAAAATATTCGGAGTATTTGAACGGAGGCAATAAATAAAACTTGAAAGATAGAAAACGTAAATTATAACATTAAGCATATCAGAAGTTAGAGATTATGATGAAATATAATGACCAAACAGTAATGAAGCAATAGTGATTTGCTTCAAACCTTATTTAAAACCTGAGGAAGCGATGATCTATTGTAATTTGGGACGAACTCAACTGGCCAAAAAATGCGATGAATATGGAGTTTTTAAAAATTCAAACGGTTATTACAAACGTACAGATCTTGACCTCATTGTAATCTGGTACACCCTCAAAAATTAACTTGTTGGTTAAAAAAATAAAATTATAGTTCTGGCAATTTGTTAATTGCCTTCAGCGCGTTGGCTGTTCGATAACGCTGGTATGTTTTATGCACATATTTTGTTGAAGTATATCCTAACATTCCTGCAACTGTTGCTACATCAGTGGCGTTATCTTGAAGTAATACCGAGAAACTATGTCGGGCACAATGCCATGTTATATGCTTACCCAAACCTGCGTCAATCGCACCATTTGGCAAGAATTTTATTCGCACCATCCGCGGTTGGTAAGTGAAATATAAGGCCAGTTTTTCGCTCTCCTATTATTTTTAAAGCAACCGGATGAAGCGGCAGGTCAAGCATTTCTCCTGTTTTCTTTTGCCTGATGTTGACGATATTTGTGGTTTTAACATTCTCCCACTTTAAAGGTTTTACGTCTACCTATCTGAAGCCTGTATATAGTGAAAATACGAAAGCCTTTTTAACTTCGTAGTTAAGGCAAGGTGTATTCATCAGCTTCTTATATTCATCAGCTTCCAATATTTCTTTTACTCTTTTGTTTGATTTTGCGATGGAGGCAAGATCACTTGCCGGGCTTCTTTTGAAATAACCATTTTTAGTAGCCGCTTCTAAGACACGCTTAAACCTACTGAAATAATTTGCAGGCGTTTCACCATTCAGATTGGCCAGTAAATAGGATCTGAATTGTTCGCAGAGATTTTCATTGATTTCTATTGCAGAGATATAATCTTTGCCTATAAACATTCTAAAAGAATTAAGA
>DATKQQ010000024.1:0-2436 GCA_035532615.1 Hanamia sp. | reverse complement strand
AATATACTGCATTAATTATAATATACAAATTTATTTTTAATAAAGTCGCACACACAAATTTAATGCCAAAAACCCCCTAATACTCAATACAGTAATGTATTACAGCCGATTTTAACTATATTTTAAAAAGGAAAATCCGTTTAAATGAAAAAAATGGTCTAACTGCAAAGAGCTTTTTGATTACATTGCAAAGCTATTATTTATAGTTGTTTTTAGCGAAACATCGGCGCGCCTATAGGGGGACTTAGATAGTTTCTGTGAGAAAACTGCTATCTCAATGCACTTTAATCCTGTTCCCTTTTCGTTCTACCGGGATATAACCTTTTGTGATATTATTGTTAATCCCGATATCTGAATTTAGCCATGCTAATCGGGATAATCTCTTTCCTTCATCAAAACCATGATCAGAAAGCGTTTTGCCATTTACATCCAATTGAATTTTTATGGTTTGAGAAATATTATTGGCATTAATGGTAACTGTGCCATAATATTTCCCTATTGCAGTTGATGGCAAATTGATTCCCATCCATAATGCCTGCACCTTGCCGGAAGGAACATTAATTTGTTTGGTAAAAGGTTTCCCCAAATAATTAATTCCTCCGGCGTTGAAACAGGTCATTTTTTTGGCAGGGATTATTTTTCCCGTTTTACTTTTAAAATCTGAAAAATTGACTTGCAAATTTTTTAACTCATGTTGAACCGCCCACACGCCGGTTTGAAAAACAAAATATTCTCCTGGCTGTGCATGCAACAGGTATGGCTTTACGGTATAATCCTCTTTTATCCATTCCGGCCTCAGAGAGTCAAGCCATTTAATGGGTTCCTCTCTGACTTCGGGAAATGCCACAAAATCCTTATGAGATAGTTTTTCTTGATATAGCCGGATAGCTTCCTGAGTGAAGATATATTGCCGGTGAATGTTTTGGGCAAAAACAGGCACAATAGCGCATACAATATATAACGATAATAATAACTTTTTCATAAAATAAAAGAGTATTGAAATTAATAAACAATTTGTGGAGATGCTTACAAATTATGTTTCATCTTTTAATTATGCAGAACGGGCCCTTTAATTTGCAATACTACAACGGTAGCTACTGGATCAGCCGCTGTTTCAGGCAAATGTATAACCTGGCCGCCTGCGTCGGTTTCTGTTTTAAGGCGTTTGTGCTTATCTGACAGCAAATACGCCTTGATAATTTTATTTTTCATAGGTACTTCAATTTCTCCGTTTGCAGGCCATTTCGTTACTTCCAGAAACACTTTGCCAGGCTTTTGTGTAGCATACCCATACTGCAAAGCAGTTTTAAAAGGAGTACGCTCTGAACCATAAATGGCTTCACCATTCACTCTGAGCCATTTACCCATTGCCATCAAAAGGTCCACTTCCGGTTGAGGAATAATGCCCTTGCCAGTGGGGCCCACATTCAAAAGAAAATTTCCTCCTCCGCTGGCACAATGGATCAAGTTGGTAATCAGTGTGGCAGCGGATTTCCAATTATCATCCCCCTGTTTATAACCCCACGTATCATTTATGGTCATACAGGTTTCCCACGGACCAAGCAAACCCTGGACAGGAATTTTCTGTTCAGGGGTACCATAATCGCCCACACCATGTTCAAGGCGATTGTTAACTATAAGATTAGGATCAAGGCCGGTGATATAATTATATATTTCGTGGGCATCTTCAGCAGTCCAGTTCTTAATCCATCCTCCGTCAAACCACAACAGATTAGTATGATATTGAGAAATGATCTCATGCAACTGATCCTTCATATACGAAAGATACTTTTGTGGTTGTGTAAGAGTTGTCGGATTATAGGTCGGGTGTTCTGCATTGGTATCGGCTGCCTCCTGAAAAGGAGTATGCCAATCCATAATCGAATAATAAGTACAAAAACGGATACCCTGCTTTTTGCATGCTTTACTCAATAATGCCATCGGGTCTGTATGCCACGGAGTGGCATCCACCACATTATATTTAGTAGCTTTGGCATTGAACATGCAGAACCCGTCGTGATGTTTAGTCGTAATCACTAGATACTTCATCCCTGCTTCTTTGGCTATTTTTACCCACTGGCCGGCATTAAAGTCAACGGGGTCAAATTTTTTTGCGAGTTGCACATATTGCTGACGTGGTATATGAGCATCCGTCATCAGCCATTCTCCGGCGCCATTCACAGATTTGCCGTTCCAGTAGCCTGCCGCTTCGCTATATAGCCCCCAGTGAATGAACATTCCAAACCGGGCATGTTCCCACCACTGCATCTTAGCTGCATTCGGGCTTTGATCCTTCTTTACTGATTGCGCCTCCAAACCAGGGGTCTGCAAAACGGCCAATGCCGTTAATGCAAACAGGCAGCATACTCTGAAGCCTGCCTGAATTTTTCTCTTATTTACTTTTATTGTTTTCATTCTATTTGTATTTTATTATTT
>DATKQQ010000023.1:0-24700 GCA_035532615.1 Hanamia sp. | reverse complement strand
ATTTTATGAAACAACCTAATCATATTCAGGGACATTGGCTTCTTGTAATTCAATACTTTACTTATTGTTCCCTTATCTCCGAATTCTTTTGACAGGTCAGAAGCTTTGTAACCAAATTCTTCCATTCTTATTTTTATAATCTCTACAGGATCCATTTCAAATGAAGGCCATTTGGTATTCTCATATTTATTAATAAGAAAAGCCAATAGCATCATCTCCTTATATTCAGGAGTATTTTTTTTTGATTCTCTTAATTCTTCATAACGATGGATAGCTTTCTTATAAGAAGAATCTTCATCTATCAAAAACCATTGTTGTTTATTCATATTATTTTTTTATACTGTTTCCGGATCAATTTTATCATATTCATTATAAGTTCCAACAAATCTTATTTCAACAATCTGTTCAATATATTTTATTAGTGCAATAAGCCTGTAGGTATTGTGAACTATCTCAAATCTTGCTCTATTATTTTTAATCATTTTTGCTTTAGGGAAATCAGTCAATACATCCTGCTTCATTTTCCAAACGACTTCTTCAACAACTATTCGCCAAACGTTTAAACTTTTTCTTGCGTCTGCATGTTTCCTACCAAAATCGGCCAATTTATTCTGGTAGAGTATTAGCATGATTTAAAGTATTAAAAGATA
Source organism: Hanamia sp. (assembly GCA_035532615.1). Lineage (GTDB taxonomy): Bacteria > Bacteroidota > Bacteroidia > Chitinophagales > Chitinophagaceae > Ginsengibacter. The sequence goes on along the minus strand of DATKQQ010000023.1, from coordinate 24,050 downwards.
AAATGTAAACACAAAGATAGTAAAAGTTGTCAAAATGGCAACTTCATATTTTATAAATATAAATAATTCTCAATTCATCAATGCGCTTCCAGCCAGTTCTCTCCTACTCCTAATTCTGCTTCTACAGGCACGTCATTCGGCAACTTCATCGCGTTTTTCATTGATTCCAGGATAATGGGTTTTATCGTTTCCACTTCAGATTTGTAGGCATCAAACACCAATTCGTCATGCACCTGCAAAATCATTTTTGATTTAATATTATTCTTTTGAAATTCCCGGTGAACATCAATCATTGCCAGTTTTATCATATCTGCTGCAGTGCCTTGTATGGGAGAATTAATGGCGTTTCTTTCAGCAAAGCCCCGAACTGTCCAGTTGGAAGAGTTAATATCTTTTAGCCAGCGCTTGCGTCCCATAAGCGTTTGTACATAACCGTTAATTTTGCAAAACTGAATGGTATTGTCCATATATTTCTGGATATTGGCGAATTCTTTTTTATAAGCATCTATGATTTCCTTAGCTTCCGTTCTGCTCACTCCAATATTTTCAGCCAGTCCAAAAGCGCTTTGTCCATAGATAATTCCAAAGTTCACGCTTTTGGCTTTGTAACGCATTTCTTTAGTTACCTCTTCTTCTTTTACATTAAATACTTTGGCAGCTGTTGCCGTATGAATATCTTTTCCCAATTTGAAAGCTTCTCCCATAGCTGGATCACCGCTAATTCCGGCAACTATTCTCAATTCTATCTGGGAATAATCCGCAGAAATAATTACATGATCTTTATCCCGTGGTATAAATGCTTTTCTTATTTCGCGACCTCTTGCGGTTCTAACAGGTATATTCTGAAGATTGGGATTGTTGCTGCTTAACCTTCCCGTAACTGCAATGGCCTGGCCATAATTTGTGTGTACGCGACCGGTTTTTTTATTGATCAGTTGTGGCAGTGCGTCTACATAAGTGGATCTTAATTTGGTGAGTTCACGGAAACTCAAAATATCTTCTACGATCGGATTGTCTTTTGCTAATTTCAAAAGAACATCTTCGCCCGTAGCGTGCTGACCTCCTTTGGTTTTTTTTGTTTTGGAATCAATCCGCATTTTCTCAAACAACACTTCTCCCACTTGTCTTGGAGATGCCAGGTTAAATTTAATGCCTGCCTGTTGATAAACCCTTTCCTCACATTTTCTTGCTTCAATTTCAAGTTCTTTGGAATAGTTTCCCAGGAATACAGTATCCACATTTACACCTTCGAACTCCATATTCATCAATACTTTCAACAATGGGATTTCTACTTTTTCAAAAACTTTTTCTACTTCTTTTGTTTTTAATAATGGAACAAAAACTTCTTTTAGCTGCAAAGTAATATCCGCATCCTCAGCTGCATATTCTTTGGCATCTTCCACCTCTACATCGCGCATGTTTCCTTGTGCTTTCCCTTTTTTTCCTATTAATTCCGTTATAGAAACCGGGACATACCCGAGATATTGTGCGCTCAACAAATCCATATTTCTTCTTCCGTCGCTTTCTATTACATAATGCGCCAGCATTGTATCAAAAAATTTACCTTTTACTCCTATACCATACCATTTCAAGATAATTAAATCATACTTTATGTTTTGTCCCACCCACAGTTTTGATTCATCATTAAACACCGGAATAAAATATTGTAATATTCTTTTTGTAATTCCTTGATCCTCCGGGCAAGGAACATAATATCCTTCACCCTTTTTGTAAGAAAAACTAAGGCCCACCAATTCCGCTTCATTGGGATCAATATGCGTAGTTTCGGTATCAAAAGAAATTTCCTTTTGAGCAGATAATTCTTTTACCAAATCTTTTATGGCATCTTCTCCTTCTATCAGTATATAGTTATGCGGAGTATTATGAATATTTTTATCAGCAGCAAGTCCTGTTTTTTCTTGCGGCACTTGAGTTTCAGAAGGCTTTGCTGGCGCAACTTCGACTGTATTGCCAAATAAATCGCCCTGGACTACTTTTTTTTCGGTTTCAAAAACACTGTATTCATCACCCAATATCCTTTTACCTAAATTTTTAAATTCCAGTTCAGCAAAAATATTTTTTAGTTCTTCAGTGTTGTAAGGTCCTATTTTAAAATTTCCTTCGTGAAATTCACAAGGAACTTCAGTAATGATCGTCGCTAATTTTTTACTAAGAAGTGCCATTTCTTTTCCTTCTCTTACTTTATTTCCCAATGCTCCTTTAATGTTTTCTGCATCTGCCAAGACATTTTCAAGTGTTTCATATTGAGCTAATAATTTCGCTGCGGTTTTTTCACCTACACCTGCTATACCTGGAATATTATCTGCCGCATCGCCCATTAATCCCAACACATCTATTACCTGTTTTACATTTTTAATTCCCCATTTTTCACACACCTCTTTTTCTCCCATTATCTCCACATTGCCACCCTGGTAACCGGGTTTATATATTTTAATATTTTCTGTAACCAACTGGCCAAAATCTTTATCAGGTGTTACCATAAAAACTTTATAGCCTTGTTTCTCCGCTTGCTGCGCCAGCGCTCCAATAATATCATCAGCTTCATAACCATCACATTCCACAACCGGTAAATTAAAACCTTCAATTATTTTTTTTATATCCGGAATAGCAGCCAGTAAATCTTCGGGAATCTCCTGGCGTTGGGCTTTGTAAGCGGCAAAATCAGTATGCCTTTCGGTAGGCGCTTGTGTATCAAAAGCTACCGCCAGATGTGTAGGTTTTTCTTTGTTGATCAAATCAGCCAAGGTATTGGTAAAGCCAAATTGGGCATTGGTGTTTTTCCCTTTGGTAGTAATGATCGGGCTGCGAATTAACGAATAATAAGCACGGTAAATGAGCGCCATTGCATCTAATAAAAATAATTTTTTCTCCATTATGTAAAAATAGCACAAAGGAGTTTGGCGGCAAAAAGGAGGATTAATTATCCTGCTATTGATGGATTTTTATAAAAAATAAAATATTATTTTTTTGTGGTACATGCGTTATTTTTATTCTTTCTCCGCTGTCATCACCATTCTTATCTCTCCGTAACTTATACCTTCTGGTAAATTCTCTTTTAATATTTTAAAGCCTTCTTTTCCATAAGTTTTTGCAGCATCTTTTATCAGTAATTGTTTTTCCACAGAAACCAAATCATCAATATTTATTTGTTTACTGGCTACAAATGAAGCAAGATGACCTTCAATAGTACCAACGGAAAAATTTCTTTCTTTAGCAATTTCTTCAATCGATTTTCCCTCTTTAAATAAATTGAAGGAAAGTATATTAGAAGGTGTTTTTTCTTCCAGGGACCTTTCTTTCCGTTCTCTTTTTGGATTCCCTTCTTTAGCAGTCATATTACTTTCAAGATTAAGCCTGCTGCAATAATCCTGTACAGCTTCTAAAATATCGTCGCCATATTTTTCGGCTTTTACTTTTCCAAAAGCACTTAACTGCACCAGGTCTTTTTTGGTAAACGGTAAATAAGTAGCTATTTCTTTTAATGCATTCTGATTGGCAACCATGTAAATGGGAATTCCGCTTTCTTCACAAACCATATCTCTCCATCGCTTCAAAGTATCAAATAATTCTACGTTTGGAATATCCGAAAAAGATTGCTTCTTACCACTTGCATAAGCTGAAACTTTTATCCGCGGAATTTCATATTTTATTTTGTGCTTTAAAAATGCCGTAACCGAAAAGGGTTCTTTACAATATTGCAAATAATAATTTTGAAGATTAAAAGCAATCAATAATTGGTTCAAATATTCATTGATACTATTGGCTGCTTCACGGTGCTCCGTTATTAGAGGATGATTTTGAATGGTATCTTGAAACGCTTTAAACTTAGGTAAGAAATGGTTGGCCGCGTCATTAATTCTTTTTTGCAAGGCATTATTTTTTTCAATCAGCGGTTCCTGTTTCATTAATGCACCAATATGCCTGACGAATTTCAAGCCAACTTCTCTGTCGGCAGTAAACGAACTTTTAAGGTCATTTATCCATCTCAATGCATCACCGTTTAGTTTTTCTTTATGTTCATTTATTTGAGAAAACAATACATTTATGATAGTCGTGATTTCACCAAAAGAAAAAATTTCTTCTAATAATTGTTGGGTAAATATTTGTCTGGCATCTTCAAACCTTTCGGCCAGTGAGCCTTTCGGCGTAAGTGTTTTTTGACCTGTAATTACGTTTTCATTACTGTATATAGCCGCCGATGGAATTTTTGATAATAATACAATCCCATCAAGACTGGTACAGCGGCTCAATGCCACATACACCTGGCCACTGCTAAACGCAGCTCCTGCGTCTATCATTACTTTTTCAAACGTCAATCCCTGGCTTTTATGAATTGTAATGGCCCACGCAAGCCGCAAAGGAAACTGTGTAAATGTTCCCAGTGTTTCCTGTTCCAGTTTTCCATCACTTCGATTTAAAGTATAGCGCGAATTTTCCCAGGTTTCTTTTGGAACATTAATGTCAAATCCATCGCAATCCACAACTATTTCATCCAAAGTCAAAGATTTGACTACTCCTATTTTCCCATTAAAATATTTTTTTTCTAACGTATCATTTTTTAAAAACATAACCTGCGATCCGGTTTTTAAAACAAGTTCGCCTTCTGCGGGATAGCTGTTTGCAGGAAAGTCATCTTCGATGATGGCATTGTAGGTGACAGGTCCTGCTGGTAACTTTTGCAATTCCCGTGCGTTGATCAGGTCAGCCTGGTTATTGTGAGAAGTAAGCGTGATATATTTTTCCTCTAAAGAAGGACGAAATGCCGGATGGAATCTTTGGTGCAAATCTTCGAAATCATCCTTATTCATTTGATTGTTGCGCACTTTATTTAAAAGATAGGCAAACGAATCTTCTTTTTGCCGGTAAATTTTATTCAGTTCTATCAAGATTGGCATTTGCTCTTTGATAACATTGCTGTCGAAGAAGAATTCGGAAGAATAATATTCCTGTAAGATGCTCCACTCCTCCCTTCGGGCTACGGGTGGCAATTGATACAAATCGCCAATACACAACAATTGTACACCGCCGAAAGGAAGCTCATGCTTTCGACGTACAGATCTTAGGATGGTATCTATTGCATCCATCGTATCGCAGCGCACCATGCTTATTTCATCAATTACCAACAGTTCCATCTTGCGCATTATTTCCTGCCGCCGGCTGGCAAATTTCATTTTTCCAAGCAATTCGCTTTTGCTTGCTGATGTAGGTAAAAATGGATGAAAAGGTAATTGGAATAAACTATGTAAAGTAACTCCGCCTGCGTTTATCGCCGCCACGCCGGTTGGCGCCGCCACGACAATATTTTTGGAACAATTCTCTTTTAAATATTTCAGGAAAGTCGTTTTGCCTGTGCCGGCTTTACCGGTTAAAAAAATATTCTCATTCGTTTCTGTTACAAAGCGATAAGCAAGATCAAATATTTCGTTATGTTCTATTGGATTCATTACACAAAATTTTTTTAGCCACGGATTAAAAGTTAGCCACGAATTACGCGAATTTACACGAATGAAGAAAATGATTCGCCACTAATTACATGAATAAAGAAAATAGAATTAATTCGCATCAATTCGCAGCGAATTTCAATTTAAACAATTAATCTTTTATATTCCAGAGAAGATTTTCCAAAATTAACCGCCAACCCGAGTTGGCAACCAGAGGCTTTCAGATAGTTTAATGTTTAAGCTATATTTTCTTTTACCAGGCCTTCTTTGGATGATTTTACCTTTACAATAATTTTATTCATCATATAAAAATCAGCATTAAAAGTACGTTTTAAAATGTGGCCTTTATATTCAATTTTAAATTCTTTTTCTCTTTCGTTCGGCACTTGATTATTCATGAATTCAATCTCCATAGCATCTTTATAAACTACTTCTAAAAATCCATACCCCAATTTATTGTAAACTTCCATACAAACGCCAACGATTTCATATATCTCATTTTTATAAATGATATTTTCCATTTTGTCCAGAATTTATTAGGCGAAAATTTTAAAAATACTTAGTCACGAATCGCTCAAATTTTAAGAATTATTTTCAGAAATTCTTATGTGCTTATTCGTGTTAATTCGTGCAATTCGTGGCTAAAAAAATCTAAGCCGAAGGCTTGCCGCCGAGCAACAGTAATTCGTGTACCTGCACCTCAGTGTAGTATTTTTGTTGTCGTCTTTGTCAGTGTAATTGTTGTTCATCAATTTTCCTTCGATGGCCACCTCGCTTCCCTTGGCAAGATATTTTTCCACAAGCTCGGCTACTTTTCCCCAGGCGATTAAATTGCGCCATTGAGTTTCAGTAACTTTTTCGCCTTTGGCATTGTAATAGGTTTCGTTGGTGGCGATAGAAAACTTTGCCAGTTTTTTACCTTTTTCTGTGTTCTTTACTTCAGGAGCGTTTCCTAAGTTTCCAATCAATTGTACTTTGTTTTTTAATGCGTTCATGACTTTTCGTTTTGTGCCTGCCGTTATCCGGTAAGCGGTTTTAAAAAATGTGTTTATTGCAATTGATGATTTTTGTTTCATCAACACCGCAAAGGTGCTATGGCTAAAAAGCGTTATTCGGTTTTTAATCGTTTATAGGGTAGTTGGATATAACCGATTGTAAACGATTTACTGTGAATAGTTGTTCTAACAGTATCTCCTCCATTAAATTCTATTCCTAATATTTTTACATGTTTGTTTGTAAATAAACCTACACTTACTGCTATTGCAAGCAATCCAAGAAGTGTAAATGCTATAATTTTTGCAGCCATGCTATTGATTAATATAGTCACCCAATGTTCTTTTTCTTCTGGCATGTGCGAAATAATTTTTACCCAAGAAAAAGATATTATCTATTTAAAAATCAAACACATCTTTCTATTTTGCTCATTATGTATAGTTGCCAAAAATTTTGTGATGATTATTGTAGAAACAATTATAACAACCAATTAAAAGCCTCAAAAAATAACCTGGTTAGAAACATTAATGATGCGATGGGAAGGAACCGAAGAATTTTGGAAAGCTTTTTTTTGCAGAAGAAGAAATTGCCAAAACGCATAAGGATAAGCTGCTTGAAAAAGGATTTCAATTCAAATACATGACGCACACATACACTAATGAGAAAGGCAATATTCATTTTTTCTGTTACGATTTGGGAAACATGACTTTCGGAAATGATTGGTATTTGTTAGTGAAGAGAAGGGAGAATAATTGCATTTATGCAATACTATTATGTTGGTGAGGGGAATTGTTTTAATTGTTTAATTGTTATTGGATAAATTCAAAAACAGGAATCCCGCTTATCTGTTGGTTTACTGCGAGAAATAGTGGCCGGTACCGAAGATCAGACCGTGGTTTTTATTTTTCGATTTTCAATAAATCAAAAGGTCTATTTTTCTTTCTTTCTTTCAAAATGGCGTTGCTATATTCTAATATATTATGCCTCTTCAGGGCTACAAGCTATGAAATAGGAATTCGGTTTATTTGTTTGCTTACTGTAAAGGAATTCATAACGAGAGCCTGCTCCAGCACTTTCGTATTTCGTTTAAGGCGGTGGGTCACATTTCATAACTTTTAGCCCCGAACTAAAGTCGATTGAAGAACAAAAGGTGTGGGTAACAACAAAAAAATTGATATTTGTTCATCTGCTGAAACTATTGCTGATAGGGATTCTTAGCTCACTATTATTCCTTCAGACAGCCTATTACCAAACCTTTTGGTATCTGTTACCAATCATTTTTTATAATTATTTTTCAGCTTTTCTTCTATTTGTAACAAACGCATTATTGGAGATTTCATTTCTTGAGTTGTATTTCGTGCTTTTTCTCGTAGTTCGTTAATACATTCTAAATATTTTTCATTATATATAATTTCCAATTTTACTTTATGTTCTTTCTCTAAATATTGCTCAATTTCTTGAACATCTCGCAATTGACTGTTTTTAGTATTATCTTTTTTAGGAATTCGAATTACTGGTGTCCATATCATAAAAAACATTCATATTCTTTGAAATTAGTTTTAGCATAGTTTATGTTTTTCTCAAGTTTGGCTATAAATCTCTTTACGTTATCTCGTTTTTATTTTTTGCATATAGAAGTCCAGTTTCTAAGTGTGTTGCTACTTCGCAGATGTAGATTTTATTATTATCTAAGTCAATTCCAATTACGTCAATTTGTTTTTACTGCAAATGAATTCATAGTCAAAATTTACTTCGACACTTTCTTATTAATTATTCCTTATTTAAAATTTTCTACGCCGAATTTCTTCCTGCATTAATAATTCCGAAAGAACACCGCATTACCAGCTTTTCATAAGTCAGTTTAAGCGAGTCTTTGATTGGTTCCTCCTCCAATTCACGGATGTTTGCCATTGCATACTGCTGTATGGTTACTAAAGGAAGTATCATCTTTTCGCGCATGCTTACCGAAAGCTGCTCTACCGGGTATTCTGCCATCAACTCGTTGTGACCGGTAAGCTTAAAAAGATATTTTTTAGTAATCTCGTATTCTTCATAGATCATATTCCAGATTTCTCCAAACTGCTTGTCTTTCGCAAGGTATTCTGTGAGTGGAAAAAAACATTTCTTCATCGCCATCTCGCAGTTGTCAATGAGGGTTTTAAAAAACAAAGAACTCTGGTATAATTTTTTCACATCTTTTAGCTTCCCTTGTTCTTCTATTTTTTGCAACGCAGTTCCCACGCCATAATACCCCGTCACGTTTTGCTTTATCTGGCTCCACGACCCTACAAAAGGAATGGCGCGCAAATCTTCCATATTCATTTTTCCTTTTTTCCTTTTTGTAGGACGACTGCCAATATTGGTTTCACTATAAAATTTCAGCGGGCTTATTTGTGTTAAATATTCCATGAATTCGGGATGTTGTTTTAGAGCCGTGTAAGCAGTAAATCCTGCATCAGACAAATCCTGCAGCAATTGTTCTTCCTCTTTATTAAGCGTAACATTCCGGTTACTGAAAATATCATTTGAAATGCCGGCGTGTACAAGTTGTTCCATGTTGTATTGCGCAGAGTCAACTGTTCCAAAGTTGGAGCTTACTGTTTGTCCCTGTATGGTTAATTGAATTTCTTTGTTGGAAATATTTTTGCCCATGGAAGCATAAAATTTATGTGTCTTTCCGCCACCACGTGCCGGAGGGCCGCCCCGTCCGTCAAAAAATATAACGTCAAGACCAAATTCTTTTGATATTGCCGTAAGGCTTTCTTTGGATTTGTAAATGCTCCAGTTACCCATTAAATAACCACCGTCCTTGGTGCCGTCAGAAAAACCAAGCATGATGGTTTGCACGTTGTTTCTTCGTTTCAGATGCTCACGATATTCTTTATTTTCGAATAACGTTCTCATAATCTTAACTGAATTTTGCAGATCTTCAACCGTTTCAATCAACGGTACGATATCTACTTTGAGTTTTTCTTTTTTCCATCCGCACAGGATGAACAGGCCGTAAATTTCCAATACATTCAGCGCGGTTTCTGAATGGCTGATGATGTAGCGATCGCAACCTCGTTCTCCGTTATATTGTTGAATTAATTTAATAACCCGGATACTTTTAAAAGTGTCATTTATAATTGGATCTCCATAGTCCATTTCAGGAATTTCCTTATTATTTTTTGTTATAAATTCTATCTTTTTTTCATCACTTAATTTCCCATAATCTGCCGGAAAAAACGTACCAGAAGCAGCCAAAGCAGCAAATACTTTCTTATGAATAGAACTGTCCTGCCTGATATCAAGCGACGCGAAATGCAAACCAAAAATATGAACCTTATTAATGAAGTCGTCAATCAGGTAACAAAACAAACCGTTATGTTGATATACTAATATTTCACGTATTTCATTGAGAATCTTAATAATGTCCTGTTGGGTAACTTCGGTTCGGTGGTCGGGAATAAAAATATTGTTGTACAATTGCTTTTCGAGGTCCATGAGTAGTGGTTCAACACCTTTGAAAGTAAGCCTGCGCCTCAGTCTCCTTATTTCAGTGTAATAACATTTTATAATGCCTCCGCGTAATGCGTCCGCTACCTTCAGTGTCGTATCCGTATTTACAAATGGATTCCCATCACGGTCGCCACCTGGCCAAAAGCCCATTTTAATAACCGGGTTATTCGGATTAATCGCATCCGGAAATTGGTTTTTAAGAAATGAAAGTATTCTGCCTCCTGCTGCAAAAAATACATTCTCAAGATACCAGACCAGGCTCATTGCTTCATCATACGGGGTAGGCTTTTCTTTTTTGAAAAAAGGGGTTTTGCCCAATTGCTGCAAATACATATTAATGCGCGCCGTATTATTTTCTGAAAGAGCTTTGGAAAGATCATTAATAATTCCCAAAACTGAACCGGGGTAAAATTGGGTAGGATGAGCGGTTAATACGATTTCTACCGCAAAATCTTCGAGCTTTTTTTTGAGAGCATCTTCACTTTTGTTTTGTACTACTTCTACTTCCAATTGTTTTAATGTTCCTGTTCCGCCCGTATCCTGCACATATCTAAAAGCTGCGTCTTCCAATGCATCAAATAAGACAACCTGTCTCTCTACAAATTGGATAAACCGGAAAAGCAAATCCAGTTTTTCCGATTGTTTTTTGAATGAGGTATCTTTTAAAAAAAACTCTTCAATGATTTCAACAGGGCTTAATTTCTTTTTATAACCTTCCTCGCAGATGTTTAAAAAGAACGATAAAAGCATACCTGTTTTTTCAATCCGGTAAAAAGGTAATGATGTAAACAGACTGTTATACAATTGAAATTTGATCCCAACATAGTTTTTAAAATTTTGTAAACTGTGGGAAGCATGATGATCCATAACGAATAATAAATTAAAAATGATTAGAAGGCTGTAAAGTTCGTTTAAAAAACTTCAAAAAATAAAAGTTCATAAATTGAATATATTTCCATCGTATATTTGCACTCTGCTACAATGAAAAAAACAGTCTTCATATTATTAATTTTTGTTTGTTTTTTGGCATTTGGGATAGAAGCTTCAGCCCAATGTTCTATCTGCGCTAAAACAGTAGCACAATTGGGTAATAAAACTGCCCATGGGTTTAACGATGGAATTATTTATTTGATGGTAGTTCCTTATATCGCCATAGGGATTGTAGGTTACAAATGGTGGAAAAACAATAATGTAAAGCCATAAAATTTATTCTTATCCAACAAAAATTATTATTTTCTTTTCTGTTTTTAAATTCACTGATTTTTTATCTTTTTAGATATTTACAATACCAGTTTTTAAATTCATTGAAAATATAAAGTGAAAAAAAGTTATGGCCTGAACTTTTTATTCTTTAATTGTAGAACGATAATAAAGCGTGCTGCAATTATTTTCAGTAAATATAAGTTTACATTCTTCAAGAATTTCTTCCCTGGTTACATCCTGGAATTTTTGTAATTCTGTATTCATCAGATTAGCATCGCCCAATAATTCATAATTGGCGAGGCTGTTGGCCCGGTTAACAAGGCTAATATCTTCAAAAGCGAGCATGCTTTCTGTTTTATTTTTTATTTTTTGCAATTCCGTTTCGCTTATCAAATGGGTTTTTATTTTTTCAAGTTCGGCAAGTACAGCGTTCTCTGCTTTTTCAAGACTAATACCTTTCAATAATTTTCCATCAATACAAAGTAAGCCTGCATCAATGCTTCCTGTAGTGGAACAGTTAATACTGCTGAATAACTGCTGTTCCTTTATTAAACTTTGAAACAACCTGGATGAAGTCCCTCCTCCCAAAATTTCAGAAATAACTTCAGACGTATAATATCTATTATCCAGCCTTGAAGAAATATGCCAGCATTTGTAAAGTGCATTGAGCGGAACTGATTCTGCTAACTCCATCATACGGGGTTCCTTTTGTGGTGGCTCTTGTTTTATTTTTCTAATATATTTTTCCCCTGACGGAATATCGCCAAACCATTTTTGAGCTAAATCTTTTGTTTTTTCTAAAGTTACATTTCCGGCAACTACCAATATCGCATTTGAGGGAGTATAATGTTTGAAAAAGAAATCTTTTACATCCTGAAGTTTTGCATTTTCAATATGGCTTAACTCTTTTCCAATAGTCATCCACTTATAAGGATGTTCTTTATAAGCCAGTTCACGGATCTTGTGCCATACGTCACCATAGGGTTTATTAATATAATGCTCTTTGAATTCCTCACTTACCACCTTTCGTTGCACATCCAAAGAGTTTTCATTAAAAGCAAGAGAAAACATCCGGTCACTTTCGAGCCAGAAAGCCGTTTCTAAGTTTTCTGCCGGCAACTGGCAATAATAATTAGTGAGGTCATTGGTCGTATATGCATTATTTTCTCCTCCGGCCATTTGAAGGGGTTCATCATAGGTTTCTATGTGAATACTACCGCCAAACATAAGGTGCTCAAATAAATGTGCAAAACCTGTTTGCGCCGGATCTTCGTCCCTTGCCCCTACATCATACATAACATCAAGAACTGCCATAGGCGTGCTTTTATCTTCATGTACTATCACCCTTAAACCGTTGTCTAAAACAAATTTTTCAAAATCTATCATACCTGCAAAATTGCATTAAACACATTCATTTTCCCAAAAAGAATTGAGGAGGAAATGTAAACGTGATTTTTTCTTTAGAATTAAAAGATTTTATGCATTGTAAAAGATCAAACAAAAAAATTAGCTTCAACGTATTCTGCCAATTCTGAGCGAAAGCATATAAGGCTTATTTTCTCTCATCACCAAAACACTTACCCTGCTCCCCGATTTCTGCAAAAGATCTTTATAAGTTTCTATATTATTGGAAAAGTTATTATCGATAGCCATGATAATGTCTCCATCCTTTATTCCGGATCTATCTGCAGGCGATCTTTTTATTATATCATCAGCAAAAATTTTTCCATTATCAAAATACATGGTCATTCCTGTATAGGAATAATCGAACAAATCCTCATAATGGCTATTCGGTGTTAAATTAATTTCTCTTTGAGGGTAATTTAAAATAATATTAAACCTGCGAAGAAGATCGTCTCCTATCAACCCTCCCTGCGAAGGGTATGCAAGAATATTATAGTTATCTTTCAGAATATAGATTGGCACTTTTCTAAATTTATAAGGGCCAATTCGTAACTCCTTAATTAAGGTAAGACGCATTTGTCTTTTGCCCCCGAACCCCTGTACTTCTATAGGCATAGGCCTTCTTTTTTTTAACAGCAAGGCACTGTCTTTGTTAAACTGGTCACTTACTAAAAAACATAAACCTGCGCCAGTATCAAAGTAAAAATTAGATGTAATGGTTTTTGAATCTTTAACTATCAGGGGTACTATTGGCAGACCTCTGAAGTGTGGGTGTAATAAAATTGCATGTTCAGGGTATCTCAAAAAACCCGGATTAAAAACACTAATAGTTAAGCTGTCAAAATTAATTTTTACAATATACCTTTTCAAAAAACTGTACCCTATTATTCCATCTATTTTAATCCCATATACACTTCCCAAAATATCATAGTTATTAATATAAAAATTAAGACTGTCCACTTTCAGCCCCGGAAAAGAAAGTTCATTATTACGGGAATAATCAACTTTATGTACCCCTGCAATACCATATATGTACCTTCCTGAAGGTACATGAGGAATTTTGTATTGTTCTGCTGTTGTAGAATCAAGCGAAATACCGCCACTCCCGGTATCTAAAATAAAATGAAAAGAATCGGGAAGATTGTTAAATTTAGCGGTGACCAACATGACCCCCCCATTAAGTTGTTTAAAGGGAAACCGCGTAATGAATTTTGCAGGGGTTGGCCAATACATTTCCTGGCCAAATACTGACGAAGCAAAAAGGGAAAAAAATAAGAAAAATATTACTCTCATAATTGATAAAAGATAAATTTAAGATTTATGAATGTATTTTTGTAGAAGTTTTTGAATGAAAGGATTTCTCAAAAATAATCATGAATACATCAAAAATATTACAAAAGGCCTTGAGTTTTGAATTTCTTACTGTAGAAGAAGGCACATTTTTATTTAAAAACGCTGCTTTGGCCGAAGTAATGGCTGTGGCCGATGAACTAAGGAAAATACAGGTGCCGCACGGAAAAGTAACCTGGATAATAGACAGGAATGTAAATACAACCAACGTATGCATTGCCAATTGCAAATTTTGTAATTTTTACAGGATACCCGGCCATAAAGAAGCCTATATTACTGACATAGAAACTTATAAAAGGAAGATTGAAGAAACATTCAAATACGGTGGTGAACAATTATTATTACAGGGTGGCCATCATCCTGACCTTGATTTGAATTATTATGTGAATCTCTTTAAAGAATTAAAAAAATTATTTCCAAGGTTAAAATTGCACGCACTCGGGCCTCCTGAAGTAGCGCACATCACAAAAATTTCAAAATCCACTCACAGAGAAGTTTTAATGGCTTTGAAAGAAGCAGGCCTTGATTCTATGCCGGGGCCGGGGGCAGAAATATTAACTGACAGGGTTAGACGATTAATTAGTAAAGGAAAATGTGGCTCACAGGAGTGGCTGGATATTATGGTGGAAGCACACAAATTAGGGCTTACCACTTCTGCTACAATGATGTTTGGACATGTGGAAACGATTGAAGAAAGATTTGAACATTTGGTAAAACTAAGAGAAGTGCAGTCAAGAAAACCCGAAGGTGCTGTGGGATTTTTGAATTTTATTCCCTGGACGTTCCAGGATGTAGATACTTTACTGGCCCGTATAAGAGGTGTTCATAACCTAACCACACCTGAAGAATATATCAGGATGATAGCTATGAGCCGCATCATGCTGCCTAATATTAAAAATATCCAGGCAAGTTGGCTTACAGTAGGTAAACAAATAGCGCAGATTTGCTTACATGCCGGCGCCAACGATTTTGGAAGCATTATGATAGAAGAAAATGTAGTGAGTGCTGCAGGCGCGCCACATCGCTTTACTGCCAACGGAATTCAGGAAGCCATAAGAGAAGCTGGTTTTGAACCGCAATTAAGAAATCAACAATATGAATTCAGAAAAATGCCTGAATTGATGGAAGAGCAGGTGATTGATTATTAGCGGTGGGTACCTTAGGTCAGATAGCGGGTCAATAACCTACCATTAAGGAATGAAAAAGAGCTAAATTTTTTCTTAATGAACTTTAACTTCTTAATGGTTAAACGATCTATTTTTTCTCAGGAACAATTTTAATTTTCTTTGTGCCATAAATGATATTTTTGAATATGGCATTTCAAAATTTCACTCCTCAGCAATCTGTTCCAAAAATAAAACAATACTGTGCATACCAGGAACGATGCCATGCTGAAGTGCGGGATAAATTATATTCTTTCGGCTTAAACAAATCTGAAGTAGAAGAAATTATTTCGGAATTGATCACCGAAAATTACTTAAATGAAGAACGCTTTGCCATTCATTATGCAGGTGGAAAATTTCGAATGAAACAATGGGGTAAAAACAAAATAAAACAAGCTTTAAAATTCAAACAAGTAAGTGATTATTGTATCAAAAAAGCATTGAAAGAAATTGACGAAAGCGAATACAAAAAAACATTTCTTAAACTAACTGAGCTAAAATTAAAAACACTGAAAAGCGAAAAAAATATTTTTATTAAGAAGAGAAAACTACATGATTTTTTATTGATGAAAGGATATGAAAGTGAGCTAGTAAAAGAAGCAGCGAGAAAGATTTGAAATTATAAAAAATATTTTAAAAGCGCTCAATTTATCTATCAGAATAATTAATTAAATTTGATAAAAGAAAATTGGCATGAAAACCGAATTTAAAAACGTAGTTTGGAAGGAAGGTAAATTTTACGTTGCACAATGTTTAAATATTGAAGTGTCTTCATTTGGAGAAAGTAAAGAAGAAGCACTAAGAAATCTTAACGAGACAATAGAGCTATATATGGAAGATGCGTCTTTTGATAATTTACCCGAAATAGATTCTCCTGAAATCACTTACACTCAGATTGAGCATGCCTAAACTCTATTCTTCTGATCGCATAATTAAGATTCTGCTTTTACACGGGTTTGAATTTATTTCACAAAAAGGGAGTCATAGAAAATATCGTAAAACAGGGAATCCAACCTTGACCGCCATAGTCCCCGCCGATAGAAAACAAATCCCTTTTGGGGCCTTTAAATCCATATTGAAACAGTCAGGATTACAAGCAACCGATTTTGAAAATTAATTTTCTAAAATTTAATAACTGTGTCTTCACTCATCATTACACTCATTCAAACCAATCTTCATTGGGAAGACAAAAAAGCCAATCTCGAAATGCTTCAACAAAAAATTGAAAGTATCAAAGAGAAAACTGAAGTGGTAATTCTTCCTGAAATGTTCTCTACGGGTTTCAGCATGAAACCTGAAACGCTTGCAGAAACAATGGATGGTAAAACAGTGCAATGGATGAGAAAGATGGCTGCTGAAAAAAAAGTAATTATTACAGGAAGCCTGATAATTCAAGAAGATGGAAAGTATTACAACCGCTTAATCTGGATGTTACCCAATGGTGAGTATGGAATTTATGATAAAAGACATTTATTTGCTTTTAGTGATGAACATTCACATTATTCACCCGGAAATAAAAAATTAATTGCTTCTGTAAAAGGATGGAAAATTAATTTGCAAATTTGTTATGATTTAAGGTTTCCTGTGTGGACAAGGCAACCTCCCGGTAAAGATGAAAATAAATATGATCTTCTTATCAATGTTGCCAATTGGCCCGATAAAAGAAGCGTTGCCTGGAAAACATTATTGCGCGCAAGAGCTATCGAAAATCAATGTTTTGTAATCGGGGTAAACCGGGTAGGAGAAGATGACAATAAAATCTTTTACAATGGAGACGGTTCCATCATTGATCCTTTGGGAGAAATTATTTACCAAAAAAACATGGACGAAGATATTTTTACCTGTACTTTACAAAAAGAAAAAGTATCGGAAGTTAGAAATCAATTTCCATTTTTGAGGGATGCGGATTCATTTTTGATAAATGAATGAAATAGTTGGTTAAAAATTTTAGAAGTAATAAAAGGTATTGATTTTTTCAATGTGTATATTTCTGAAATCAGTTATCATAACGGTAAACCAATAACCCAAACAGTTATTGGATTCATTTTCTATTTTCTTATCTGAATATAAAAGGAAGTAATATAAAACAATAAAGTCAAATGGAATTCATCTGACTTTATCTAATTGTACAATCAGGATTTGTCAAGAAACCAGTAAACTAACTAAATATTTTTAGTTAAACTTGTCTTTTTTTGAGAGTATCTATTTCTCTTTCTAACCTTGTAATAGTAGCCTCAATATTACTTAACCGTTTTCCGTTTTTTGATATTTTAAAAGTAGGATGAACGGTTTTTAGTTCTGCTTTATAATCAGCTAATTGTTCTTTTAATGTCTTTAGCTTTCCTGCCACTTCATTATTTCTTACGGGGCGTGCCATAACTATAAATTTTTGTTATAAAGGCATGAAATTAAATACAAAAAATCATCTTGGACAAAAAAAATTTTGCTTTATTTACCTTTTCCCCTTAAATCGCACGTCCAGTCTTACTTTGCCGATTTTCAAATCATCTAAAATTTATCCTGAAATCCAGCCAATTTATAACAAAATAAAGACATGTCCTAAACCAAAATCCAACATATAATTTGTAATTTTGCATCCTTTCCAACATGAGTGACGAAATAAAACATGAGTGTGGCCTGGCATTTATAAGATTGCGGAAGCCTTTTTCATATTACCGACAAAAATATGGCACCGTTTTATATGGCTTAAATAAGCTATACCTCCTTATGGAAAAACAACACAACCGGGGTCAGGACGGCGCTGGAATAGCTGCAGTAAAATTAAATACAGAACCAGGTTATCCTTTTCTTTATAGAAACAGAAGTGTTGCCAACCAGGCTATTGCCGATCTTTTTTCACAAATAGGAAATCAGGTAAACGAAATAAAAAAATATCATCCTGATATAGAGAAACATGCCGGGCTTATGAAAGGTCACGTAGATTTTCTTGGCGAATTAATGCTGGGTCATTTGCGATACGGCACTCAGGGTAAAAATAATATCCTCTTCTGTCACCCATATATACAACGGAATACAATCCCTGCGCGTAACCTTGCTTTAGCAGGAAATTTTAACCTCATCAATAAAGACGAGCTATTTGCGATTATAAACAGCTCGCGCGATGAGAATGACAGGGGCAGTGACCTTGGCGCTATGATGGATATGATCCTTCATTTTTTAGTAAAGTCTGATGAAGCCAACCCCGAAAATACAGATATCGTAGGGGTTCTTAAAAAGTCGGTGCCTTATTTTGATGGCGGTTTTACATTTGGCGGTCTTACGGGAGATGGTAAAGGTTTTGTGGTGAGAGATGCGCATGGAATAAGGCCGTGCTATTATTATATAGATGATGAAGTAATAGTAGCCGCAAGTGAGCGTCCGGCTATTCGTACTGTTTTTAATGTGGGAGAAAATGAGGTAAAAGAACTAATGCCGGGAAACGGACTAATTGTGCAGCCTGACGGAAAATATTCCATCGAACAAATTCTGGAACCTAGAGAAAGAAAAGCATGCAGTTTTGAACGCATTTATTTTTCCAGGGGAAGTGATGAAAAAATTTATAGGGAAAGAATCGCTTTAGGGTATCATCTCAGCGAACGGGTGCTTAAAACAATTGATTACGATCTTAAAAACACCATTTTTTCTTTTATTCCCAACACTGCCGAAACCGCTTTCTATGGATTGATAAAAGGCGCAGAAGATTATCTGAATAAAATAAAAGTAGAAAGAATATTAAGCTGGGGGAAGGACCTGCCTACCGGGCAGGCAGGTTTTGATGAAGAGAAACTAATGGGGATGATTAATCGAAAGATTCGTATGGAGAAAATTGCTATCAAAGATGTAAAGCTCCGCACCTTTATTACCGAAGATGGCAATCGCAATGAAATGGTGCAGCACGTTTACGACATTACTTATGGCACTGTAAGAAAAGGCATAGATACACTTGTTGTTATTGACGATTCTATCGTAAGAGGAACTACATTACGCGAAAGTATCATTCGAATGCTGGCAAGGCTTGAGCCTAAAAAAATTATCATTGTCTCTTCTGCTCCGCAAATAAGATATCCCGATTGCTATGGCATTGATATGAGTAAACTGGGTGAATTTGTTGCTTTCAAAGCGGCTATGGCACTGATAAAAGAAAGAGGAATGGAATCAATGCTGAATTGCCTGGTTGATAAATGTAAAGAGCTAAACAGAAACAATCAATTGCATTCCCAAAACTTAGTTAGAGAGATTTATAAACCATTTTCTCTGAAAGAAATTGATGACGAAATTGCTCAATTAATAACACCTCCTGAAATAAATATTCCGGTGGAAGTTATATACCAAACCATAGAAGACCTGCATGAAAGTTGCCCAACTAATCTCGGCGATTGGTATTTTACAGGCAATTACCCTACTCCCGGCGGAAACCGCGTGGTGAATAAAGCCTTTTTAAATTATATGGAAGGGAAGAATGTGAGGGGTTATTAAATTAATGCATTATTAAATTATTCAATTATTTTAGTTAGTTATTTAGAAGAAATAAAATCTTTTACTGATAAAATATTTGATTATGATTATAGAAAGTTTTCAGCAATATATTATCGGGATTGATATTGGCACCGGCAGCATCAAAGCGGTTGCTATGAACAGTAAAGGAAGAATTATCGCTGATTCTCAAATATTTTATTCTACCCAAAATCCTATGCCCGGATATTCTGAACAGGATCCGGAAATTATCTGGAAAGCATTTATAAGTTGTGTCAAAAATATAATTGATACTATTAAATATCAGCCTGTTTCTATCAGTTTCAGTAGTGCAATGCATGGCCTGATCGCAGTAAACAAAACTGCCTACCGGACAGGCAGGGGAAATAGGACGATTTCTAATTTGATAACCTGGGCCGATACAAGAAGTGAAAAAATAGCAGAGCAAATCAGAAAATCATCCGCAGCAAAAAGTATATATAAAGCCACTGGAACCCCTATTCATCCCATGACTCCGCTGTGCAAAATTATTTGGTTTAGGAAGAATAAACCTTCTGTTTTTAAGGAAACGTTTAAATTTATTTCTATCAAAGAATTTGTATGGCACCAATTATTCGGTGTTTATGAGATTGATCATTCCATCGCTTCCGCTACGGGTCTATTTAATATTAAAACTTTAAAATGGAATAAGGCTTCTTTGGAATTGTGCCAAATAAATGCGGACCAACTTTCAAAACCTGTACCAACTGATTTTATCAGAAAAAATGCTATTTCTTCAATTCTAAGTTCATTGTCACTTTCGAGCGAAACTTCATTCTGTATTGGTGCAAGTGATGGTTGTCTTGCTAACCTCGGAAGTTATGCAATTGACAAAGGCACTGCAGCTTTGACGATTGGAACAAGCGGCGCCGTAAGAATTGCCAATCGAAAACCGGTTTTTAATTTCCGGGAAATGACATTTAATTATTTGCTGGATGATAAAACCTTTATCTGTGGCGGCCCGGTAAATAACGGAGGAAATGTGGTGCAATGGCTGTTTGAAGCTTTTTTAAATATGGAAAAACCTACCGAAAAAGATTATGAAAATTTTTTTCAACAAATTGATTCAATACCTGTGGGAAGTAAAGGTTTGATTTTTTTGCCTTACCTGAATGGTGAAAGAGCACCTGTTTGGGATGGAAAAGCGAGCGGTGTTTTTTTTGGGATAAAGCCTTTTCATACACAAGCATATTTTTTACGCGCCGCTTTGGAAGGCATTTGTTATTCTCTGAACCAGGTGTTAGAAATTGTGGAATCATCAACTTCAAAAATTGAAAAGCTGATTGTAAGCGGAGGTTTTATTCATTCTAAAACGTGGATGAAAACTTTAGCGGATATAACAGGAAAGCAACTTTTGGTCATTGAAACCCAGGACTCATCAGCGGTTGGCGCAGCACTGTTAAATATGAAAACTATGAAAATGATCAAAAATTATTCTTCATTAAAACCAAAGATTAGCCAAATCGTGAAGCCTGAATTAAAGAATCATAAAAAGCATGAAGAGAATTATGCTGTTTTTAAAACGCTATATCCTGCATTAAAAGATTCATTGCACAAAATTTATCAAAAATAAGAATAGATAAAAAAGCCTGGCTCGTCGGACAGACAGGTTGTTTTACTACCATGAATTTCCCAAAAACCTAACCCAATTTTTATACATAATATTCTCCACATCATTTTCAGAATATCCGCGTTGGCGCAAGATGTCAGGAATCTTTTGAAGATCAGCAATCGTATCTAAATCCGCAGGGCATTGCTCTGTACCAAAAGCACCATCGAGATCGGTTCCTAATCCTGAATGCAAAGAATTACCTGCCAGTTGACAAACGTGATCAATATGATCAATAACTGTTGATATAAAAACGTCTTCTTCCTTTGGTTGAGATTTGCCCCGAACCCATCCCGGCTTTAGCATCCATGCATCAAAAGCGCCGCCAATGACGGCTCCGCGTTGGATCAACACTTTTATTTGTTCGTCGCTAAACTGACGATTATGTGGAACCAGTGAACGGCAATTATTATGACTTGCCCAAACATGTCCATTGAAATTTTTTAGCGCTTCCCAAAAACTTTCATCGCAAAGATGAGTGGCATCCAAAATAATATTCAGCCGCTCCATCTCTTTTAATAATTCACGACCTTTATTTCCAATTCCGCCTTTCGAATCGGTTCCATACGCGTACACGCCAGGGCCGTAATGCGCTGGGCCAATTGCGCGCAATCCATTTTCATAATTCTTTTCAAGATATTTCATATTCACAATAGAATCGGCCCCTTCAAGACTAAGAATATATCCAATGGGTAAATCGTTGGATTCTTTTTCCCCCAATCTTTTTAGATGCTCATTTAAAGACTCAGCATTATTTATTTGAAACATTTCTCCCTTATCTTCCATGGCTTTGTACCACGCCAATTGTCCCTGGGTTTGTGCCCACGCCTGTTCCTGTGAATTCCATCCGTGTAATGGGCTTTCTGGCTTCACGTATCTCGCTATCATTGTTGCTACACAAATCCCAATATTTCCTTTTCGCATTTCTGGTAAAGAAACCGTTCCGTTAGAGCGGTCGGGTTTATCATTCATTCCTTTTTCTCTTTCACGAATTTCATGAACTGATTTTGTAAAATCACGATTCCATTCCATCGCATTCATGCTCAAATCGAGATGTGCGTCAAAAATTAAATTGGACATTTTTTAGTTTTCCTGATAAGAAATTTTATTATTGGTGTCTTTTGTTGCCTTAACCAACTTCCCACCTTTTGATATAAACTTCTCAACCACCTTTTTAAAATTTTCTTCATCAATCGGAAGTGTTGCATCAGTAACAATTATTGAATCAAAGCCAAGTTCTAATCCATCAAGAGCCGTAAAGTTAACGCAATAGTCAGCAGCAAGACCTGTTACATAGATCTCTGTTACTCCTCTGCCTTTTAAATAAGCGCCCATACCAATTGCTTTCTTTTTCCCATTATCAAAGAAGCCACTGTAGCTGTCAATATTTTTATCCATTCCTTTTCTAAAAATGGCTTCTATCTTTTTTGTGCTTAAAGCATTTGAAAACTGTGCGCCGTAAGTTTCCTGCACACAATGATCCGGCCATAAAACCTGTGGTAAACCATCCAAGGTTATTTCATCAAATATTTTTTTACCTGGATGTATAGACGCAAAACTTTTATGATCTGCAGGGTGCCAATCCTGTGTGGCAATTACCAGTTCAAACTCATTTTGTAATTTATTAATTACCGGAATTATCGCATCGCCGTTTTTCACAGCAAGTGCGCCACCGGGAAGAAAATCATTTTGAATATCTACGATTATTAATGTTTTCATTTATAATTTTTTAAAAAAGTTAAATATTCTTACCTCCATTATAAATACCAGGATGCCTGAAACAAATCACGCAATGACAAGATTACATACTAAAGCTTTTTCTCTTCCCTGTTTTGTCTTACGGAAAAACAATCCATAAAATAGCGGCTGCAGGAGTAATAATACTTAAGTTCCTCAAATTGATATTCAATGAGAAAAGTTATCGCAAAGATAATTCCAATTGTGAAATTGCCTGTGTTTTCAATGATTGAGATGAGATGTGAAATTATTTTTTTATTGCATATTTATAAAACAGGATCGGCTTTTGTGAAAGAAATATTCAACCCATTAAAATAAAACAACTATTTTTCGAATATAAATGTTGACAGATAATCACGGAAAAAAAATAAACTATTATCAACAAGACCACATATTAAAATTACTAATCACAAAAAGCCAGTCGCTGATAACATGATATCATAATATGTCCGAGGCAAAAGAAATAATTCCAGTTGACATAGACAATGCAAAATAGTCCGGAGAAAAATTCTGAATCCCTACTTTTAAAATAAAAGTATTGATTCTTCTTAATTTTTTCAGTCAGAAGCAGATATTTACCTTTCAAAATATTTAGGTAAGATTTCTTATCGTTCGATATTTTAGTATGGCAATCTATTTGCTGCAAAAACCGTACAATTTAAAAATATGATACCCCGTTTCACCCCTGCTGAAAAGGCAATGCATTATCCTGAAGACAGGCGCTTTTTTGTAAGATTAAAACCATACATGCTATTTATAATTGGTATGGTTCTTTTAGGTTCCATCATAATTGCATGGATACAATATTTGTTTTTTGGTTTACCTCCGGATCCATCTGTATCTTTTTCTCCGGTTGCTTTACCAGGGCAACCTTCAGGTTTTCCTATGTGGATCAATATCAGTCATTGGGTAAATTTCTTTTTTTTAATTTTAATTATAAGAAGCGGGCTTTCTATTTTAGTGGATCATCCAAGGTTGTACTGGAATGACGGTTGCGGTCCCG
Organism: Hanamia sp.; assembly: GCA_035532615.1. GTDB lineage: Bacteria > Bacteroidota > Bacteroidia > Chitinophagales > Chitinophagaceae > Ginsengibacter. The sequence goes on along the minus strand of DATKQQ010000023.1, from coordinate 113 downwards.
ATACCCAATGGATTCGGTTCACGCCAAAAAAAATTCCAATGGATAAAGTCTGGACAGCAAAGCAGGATTCGCGTTATATCAGCCCTGTAGTGGGTTTGCCTGGCTATCGCCAT
>DATKQQ010000022.1:0-8161 GCA_035532615.1 Hanamia sp. | reverse complement strand
GTACCTGAATGAATTCTTTTATCGCTTTAACAGACGGGGATTTGATAAAACTATATTTCACAACCTCGTGGTAAGGATGATTAAGAGTGCTCCTGTTTATCACATGGCATTCACGACTTAAACGATTTATTCTATAAATTTATAAATAAATATTACTACGGTATTGCTATTATTGGCACGGTGCTATGATAAGCTAATTTTTTGGTACTACTCGTCACGAAAAACTGATTAAAGAGTGTGTGCTTATGTGGTACTGTGATAATTGCATCCATTTTTCTGGATTCAACAAAACTACTGATACCTTCTAAAAAATCATAAGACCGAAGAAAAGAAAACTCAGGATTGTAAGATCCTAATTTATCTTCCATGGCTTCTCTTTCAATTTTAAATTCAGGTGTTAATTCTACAAAATGTTCGCTATCCACATTTAAGATATCAAGTTTAGGTTTAAAGATATCAAGAATTTCTTTAATAGAGGCAAACGGAGTTGTGCGTGCCACATCTTTAAAATCTGAAGTGAGAACTACTTTTTTTATACCTGTATATTTAGCTTCCGGAGGAATGATCATGACCGGGCAGGAAATATTACGAATTACATTTAATGTATTGGTACCCATAAAAACCTGGGTCAATTTTGAACTTCCAGTGATTCCCATTACAATGAGATTGGTATGGTTTCCTAAAGCATAATCTGCCAGGTTCTCTACTAAAGAACCGGCTTCTGCCACATAAGAAATCGAATAAAACCCATCGTCTAATTTATCTTTTAAAATTTTTAACGCCGCTTCTGTAACCATTTGCCTTGAGAAAGCATCCTTGGAAGTTAAAGTAGAAAAACTAATGCTGCTATAAACATGATACAGCGTGATGGTTGCACCAGGGATATCTTTAGCCATTTCTATTGCATACTTTGCAGCATTAACTGACGTATCAGAAAAATCAACAGGAACAATTATTTTTTTCATATTAAAAAAATTTTTGCAAAGGTAGTAGTTTGCTATAAAAATAAAAAGGGGTTTTTAAAATAGAAAAAAGTATAACCAAAAGTAATTGAAAGAAATTTTTTTAAACAAATAAAGTTTTAAACTCAACTTTGTTATTTATCTCTTCACTCAATTGTCTTGTATTCGCCCTGATTTCTTCATTTATTTGTAACAATTGTTTTAATTCCTCAGGGCGTATATTTTTCTTTACTATTGACTTTTCTAAAAGATTGTTTATAGTTCTGCAATCATGCCATTTTCCTAATAATTCCTGAAAATTATTTTCTATTTCCAATTCATTTTTGTCGCCTAAATGCAGACTTTTTTTGGTATAAAGATCGATTTTTACAATTTTACGCAGGTCATGTAAATTAAGCGGTTTAAGCGAATTTTGAAGTATCAATTTATTTATCTCTCTTTTCTCTTTTGCTATAAAAGCGTTTACCTTAATAGTTGGTAACTCTTTTGGGTAAGGATCCATCTTTTTGAATGTTTTTTTTATTGTTCTTTTTCTTTTTTGGGAGATCAACAATTGAAAACTGTCTTGATTTTTTTTGATATCTTTTTTGACCTTGATAACATATTTTTCAATCTTAGCCACATCATAACTTTCAAGAACGGATTCCTCTAATTGTAATTCCCTGATTTTCCCAGATTGGTTAAAAATTTTCGCGAAAGGTTTGAAAAATTTTCTTTTTTGAAAGCCTTCACAACAATAATTAATAAGTTCAAGAAGCGCTTTTAGTTTTTTTATTTCTACTCTCAAACGGTGATAATCCTCCTTCTTAAATTCATTCGCCGGCATGATTAAGATTTCAAGAATATTTTTTTCTTTCTCCCGGAAATAATCCGAAAGGTCTGTTTGTACTAGTAAAGCTTCCATAACGCAAATTTCACTACAATAATATTGCCATCAAATAAATCGTTATATTTTTTCGATTACCTGTTTTCGTTTTTAAGTAATCAGGATGAATTTTTCTAAATTGATCAGAACTCACTATCACTTACTTTTAACATCTGAACATTTGCTTTCAACGTACATTTGAGAAACAACGAATATGAAATCTCTAATCAGTTTATTTTTTATTGTCGCTATGGCTACAGGATTTGTTTCCTGCGCCCAGCAATCTTCTAAAAGAAATGATCCGAAAAATTCTAATGCAGATCTGTTAAAATATAGTCACGCTGCTTTTGCCGCTGGATGTTTCTGGCATGAACAAGCTTTATTTGAAAGCGTGAAAGGGGTGGAAAAAGTCATCTCAGGTTATGCCGGGGGCAACGTCAAAAATCCCAATTATGAAATGGTTGAAACCGCAAATACCGGCGACGCCGAAAGTGTGATGGTTTATTACAACCCTTCCAAAATTTCTTATAACACTTTATTAAAAGTTTATTTTGCCGGGCAAGACCCCACATCTGTTAATGGCCAATCTCCCGATTTCGGAAGCCAATACCGCTCTATTGCTTTTTATGATAATAATTCTGAAAAAACACAAATAGAAGATTATATAAAACAGCTCATTACATCCAAAAAATACGATGCCCCAATAACAGTTAATGTTATGCAACTCACTAAATTTTGGCCTGCTGAGGATTATCACCAGGACTACATTGCTAAAAATCCAAATAGCCCTTATGTTCAAAATGTTTCTATTCGGGAAATAATACATTTTCAAAAAGAATATCCTGATTTGATAAAACCCGGGCATTTCTTTTGAGTATTCAGCTTTGGGCATTGAGCTACTTGCTCGTATTACCCTTATTTTTGCAAAAAAATTAAATATGCAAATTCTGCTTGTATTACACAATCTGATTCGCTGGCTCATTTTAATATTCGCTTTTTGGACAATAATTACCGCGATAAGTGGATTAGCTGCAAAAAGAGAATATTCTTCCGGCGATAGCCGCGCCAATTTCTTTTTTATGCTTGGGATGGATATACAATTATTGATTGGAATGATTCTTTATTTTACAAATGGATGGTTTGATAGTTTGGAACACTTTAGCCAAAGTATGAGAGACCCAATGGTTCGTTTTTTTACAATGGAACATTCTGTAATGATGATTATTGCATGGATTTTAGTTCATGCAGGAAGGGTATCCGTAAAAAAAGCAACTACATCAAAAGCAAAATTTAAAAAAACGTTACTATTCTTTGGAATTGCACTTCTGATAATACTAATTGCTATTCCCTGGCCGTTTAGAGAAGCAGTGGCAAGACCATGGTTTAGATGGTTTTAATGGTGAAATATGAATATCACTAAATTAAAACTAAAAACTTAGAATTAAGAACTAAAAATTACAATGACTGAAAACAAAGAAGAAAGGCCAATCATATTAGTTACTAATGACGATGGAATTACAGCTCCCGGTATCAAAAGTTTAGTTAATGCGGTTAAGGATTTAGGCGATGTGGTAGTAGTTGCGCCAGATAAACCTCAAAGTGGAATGGGGCATGCTATTACCATTGGGGTTCCTTTAAGGCTTAACAGAGTAAGTGATCTTTTTGAAGATGCAGAAGCATGGCAAACCAATGGCACGCCTGTAGATTGCGTAAAACTTGCTGTAGATAAAATACTACATAGAAAGCCTGATATCTGTTTGAGCGGAATTAATCATGGCGCTAACCATTCTATTAATGTGATCTACTCCGGAACTATGAGTGCTGCTATGGAAGCGTCTATTGAAAGTATTCCTTCAATAGGATTTTCATTGCTTGATTATAGCATCGAAGCCGATTTCAGTACGGCTGAATATTATGTGCATAAGATCGTAAAAAGTGTAATGGAGAAAAAATTTGGAAAACATTTTCTGCTCAACGTGAATATTCCCGCTATCCCCCGCGAACTAATGAATGGCATAAAAGTATGCCGGCAGGCTTACGCCAAATATGATGAAGATTTTGATGAAAGACTTGATCCTCACGGGAGGAAATATTACTGGCTTACCGGAGAATTTGTAAGTTTTGACACAGGAGAAGATACTGATGTGTGGGCATTGGAGCATAATTATGTAAGCGTGGTTCCTGTGCAGTTTGATTTAACCAATTATACTTTAAAACAAGAATTAGAAAAAAACTGGGACATATTATGATCTTCAAAAAAGACAATTTTGTATTTGGTCTGGCATTAGGATTTATTGCACCAATGATAGGATTTCTGGTTTATAAATTAATAAAATTTAAAGGGCTTACTTTTTCAGAAATGTTGCAGTGGATGAAATTTAATCCGAATTTAATTACCGTTTCAATCAGTCTTTCTTTAATGGCCAATGCTATTTTATTTACCATTTATATTAATGGCTACCGTGACAAAACTGCGAAAGGCATCTTTGTAATGACAATGATCTATGCAGTTATTGCATTAGTATTTAAGTATTGGTGACAGTTCCTTTAAATAAAAGAAGTTTCGTATAAGGTTACCCGAAAATGGCATAATACTCAAAAATGGTTGGTAAAATCTGCTGTAACCTTTTACGCAGTTATCCTTGAATATCCTTCAGCACTCTAACCGTTACCAATAATTGGCCAATGTGCCTCATTGAATGTTCCGCGGCGTGTACGTATAAACCTAATAAAGTGGTAGGTATTTGCTTACGGCCTATTCCGCGTGACTCTGTTAGTGAATCAGGTTTTACATTTTTTAATTCTTCAACTGCAGTTGATATACGATTATCTAACTGAGCAAGCATTTGCTGTATTGATAATAAAGTTTTTCCCTTAATTCCTTCTTTTATAATTTCATCCATTTGCTCCTCACTTAATAATTCCTTTTTTGCATATGTAAAAAGCCGGTCAATAACTCCCCTGATGTGTTGCAGGTGAAATGCAGGTGAAGCTACTCCTGCCGGCCTTTCCCACAATAGGTTTTCAGGGAATCTTTCCATAATGCTGTGTGCCTCTTCACCCACTTCCAAAAGTGTGTGAGCCACGGGTTGAAGCAAAGCAGGAACATTTTCTATGGGCCCACGCTGCCACACTTCTCTTCTTTTCTCCATAATATTTTATTTAAATTTTAAACAATAGTTATAACATCAAAATTATTCTTTTCTTCCCGGTGAGATATAAAATATCTGAGCACTTTTTATTTCATTTTTTTATTTTTAATAACACCAGGATATTTGATTAATTTTACGAAACAAAACTGCTTTTGGTTGCTTATGAAAATATTTTTTACTTTTTTTATTTGCCTATCTTTATTTTGTTTTAATGCGATTTCCCAGAACGTTCCGAATTACATTCCTTACAGAACAATGACGCCAAATGAACTCCAGGCTTACAGGCAGTCTATCTGGGATACATTACCTGCGGCAGTTGGATGGGTCAATGATTTCGAAGGCTTGTATGATAGAACCGAAGAAGATTCTTTAGAAAGAATTCTTGAACATTTTGAGAAAAAAACAACTATAGAAATTGAAGTGGTTACTGTTGATTCCAATATGGTGGCCAGGGAAAAATTTGATGAATTTACTTACCGGCTTTTAAAAATATGGGGAATTGGGAAAGTTGACAAAAGTAATGGCATAGTAATTTGCATTTGCAAAGACTATAAAAAATTATTTATCTGTGCAGATTTTGGAATTGATAATTATATGGATGAATATGATAAATTAAAAATTATTCATAGAGATATAATCCCTTCATTTCAGAGAAATGATTATTTTAAGGGTACCCTCAATGGATTAAATGCCATCATTGATAAGATCAATAAGAAATGGTACAGGTATAATTGAAACCGTAATAAGCTAACTTATAATTCACCAGCTACATCTCACCTAACAGTTTATACATCTCATTTAGTTTGGGAGACAGGATAACATCTGTTCGCCTGTTTTTAGCTCTTCCTTCCGGAGTTGAATTGGAAGCTACAGGTTCATAGTAACTATGGCCAGAAGAAATCACTCTTGTCGGGTCTACTTTATAGGTATTTACTAAAATCCTTACAATTGAATTGGCGCGGGCAGTACTAAGTTCCCAGTTATCCTGATACCTGCCCCTAATAGGAATACTATCAGTGTGTCCTTCTATATCTACAGCAACAGTAGTATCCAAATTTAAGACTGCAGCCAATTTAGATAAGGCATCCACACCCTGGGGATTTACAACGGCACTACCTGAAGGGAATAATAGTTTTTCTGAAAGGCTCACATATACTTTACCATCTTTTTCATATACTGAAAGGTCGCTGGAATTAAATCCCTTCAATGCTTCTGCCATTTTATTTTTCAATTCTTCCGAAGCGACTTTTTGTTGGTTTAATAAATTCTGCAACTCTTCGAGCCTTTGTTTCTGTCGTTGTAAGTCTTGTTGACTCTGTGTCAGTTTACTTTGCTGCTCAGAAGTTTGATGACCAAGTTGATTGTTCTGATTACTAAGCTCAGAAATTTTCGCGGTAAGATCATTTATATTGCTTTGTAAAGTGGCAATCTGGTTCTTTAAATTGGCATTTTGATCCTTCAAAGAAGAGAGATTTGACTGCAATGAAGAATTTTGATTGGCAAGTTGTGTGCTGTCATCGCGCAAAGTAGTTGCTTCATTTTGCGATTGAATCAAATATCGTTTGGCAACACAACTTGATAAAAGAAACATACTAGTAACTATAATTACATATTTTCTCATTTTAATTATTTTTTTTGATTATACCTTAAAAAATGTGCCAAAATTAAATGATATATTATTATTTGAAAAAATAAAAAATATCGTGGATTTTTTTCCATTCTTTGAGTAAGAGCAAATTACAAAAGAGAGTTTTAGGAATATTAGAATTAATAATGTAAGTTATATATCAGCCAAAGTCAGATTTTTCCAAATTTCTTATAATAGGCTATCAGCATTCCTACTACGGCATTGTAGCTATGCATTCCTTGTGATTGCTGATTCATTTTTAAAAAATTTCCGTAAAGCCATGTGATTGCAGGCTCTATAAAACTCTTATGGTTCAGGTCGAATTGTCTCAATTCAAGAATATCGTTTTTTACAGCAGGGTTCAATTGTTTCAATGATTCTTTAGCAGCAACCGAATCGAAATAATACACTTCGCGATTGGCATATAAGAATAGATCGAAATAAGCCGAATAATGAAATAGTGTATCAGGGGAATTAACCGCCGCCAGGTATCCAACAAAGTTTGCTTCATTTTCTTTTGCATAACCAAGTTGATGGGCCATTTCGTGAGTTGTAATGTAAGGTTGCAAAAAAGGCGGCACGGTAGTATTCACCTGCGCTTCTCCCGTGAAAGGATTGTAATAGCCGGTAAATCCCAAATAATCACCAAGCCATCCATAAAAAGAAGATTTAATAGAGTGATTTTTATATTGAAGAAAAGAATATTTTTTTCCCACTTCATCATAACAAATTCTGGCTCTTTTAAATAAATCCTCTTTTACCGGATAATTTGCATTATCTCTCATAGCAGATACTTTTGTGGCATTTACTTTCTGTAATAAAAGATTTTGGAGCATTATTAAATCACTGGTATCATAACCCAAGTGCGTCAAATGCAATTGATATGCGATTCCCTTTCGATTGTAATTAATTCCCCAAAAAATATTGAATACGATGTAGATAAAGGCAAAAAGTAAGATCAGTTTTGCGCATTTTTTTAAAACGATTCTGAGACTAAGATCTTTTTTGATAAGCAATCTTACATTCTTGACCATTTTCCAGATCAGCCAGCAAGCCGCTAAGAAATATAAAAGGTCACCAAGACTAAAAGGAATCCATCCAAAAAGAGATCTGAGTATCCTCGAAAAAAAAGGATAGAATTGCAAAGAATAAAAATCCTCTACCCAATTTTTATGTGAAGAAAATAACTTGATGAAAATTATCAACAGAAAAGCTAATATCCATAATTTCTTATTTTGTTTTTGATGTTTTTTGATACTCATAAAAATTTATTTCCCTTCATTTATTCCGAATCCTCTTTGTAATTATTGCTTATTTTTAAAAATAAAGTTAGTATATAAATAATGCGGAAGTAATAATTTTAAACGACTGATAAAATACCAGGAAAGCATTGCTTTTAGAAATCAAAAAGTACATTTTTTTTGGTGCGACAGGCATGTATATCAGCTATAGGGTGTAAATCCCGAATACGCTTTACAGTAAGGAGTATTAGCTAAAGGCAACGGAGTCCACTGTGAAGTGGAATCTGAAGGAAGGCAGCGTCAAAAGTTTGCGC
>DATKQQ010000021.1:0-6127 GCA_035532615.1 Hanamia sp. | reverse complement strand
TATATCTTTCTATAACTCTTTTGTTTACTTTAGGCTGCCAGCTTCAGCCTGCGTTTCTGTTTTCTTTTTTCTTCGGCTAACTTCTTTTCTTTAAGGGCATTACCGAGTACGTGAAGGTTGTAAGCCAAAACACTTAAACCTACATATTTTTTACAACCATCCAATCCTTTATCCATACATCTGTTGAGTCCATGATGTTCCAGCATATTGATATTACTCTCTACTGCACTGTGTGCATTACGAAGTTTTTTAAATTCAACATCACTTTCACGTTCTTTATCCTCTTTATTATGCCGGCCTTTTTTAGGAAGTACTACTTGCGCTATGCCCGCACCCTGAAGTGTGGCAAGATTGTCTTTGCTCCAAAAACCTTTATCAAAACTATGGCTGCCGATTTCTTTACCAGGGTAATGTTTCTTAATCCGCTCGCATAAACCACTTACCTGTGCTGCATCTCTTTGCTTTTCCAGTACCTTATAATCCACGATAAATTGATATTGATCGGTTGTAACAAGCAGCAGGAGGCCAAGTTCCACTTTCTTATTAAGCTTGCCTTTGGTTAACCACTCCGTGTGTTCTTCGAATATCGAAAATATTTTTTCTTCCGCAGGGATTGTTTCCCCTTTTAATAAACGGCGCTCTATCTGATCTGTAAACTTTGCTACATAATTTTTATATTTCACTAGTTGAGCGATGATGGCCAAACAGTTGGTTCATAAGAAATAGGATTCTGGTTTTTTTGTTGATTTACTGCATAAAATGCATTATTAAAAAGATTGAGTAATACCCTTCCAATATCCTGCGGAATGATATTTATTTTTCCAATTCCTGCCTCGTCGGCAGACAGGGTCTCATCAAAATTAGTTTTCATGGTTGCATTGAATTCTTTATCTTTTGCTCGCAGGCCATGATAACTTAATCGTAAATATTCATCCACCAATGCATTGATATCAGTGGGTTCCTTTACGCCAGTGCTGGTTCGTGAGTGTTGCAACATTCCTTTTACGATGTCTCCGGCACGTTTACCGTGATGATTTATTTTTTCTGAATTTTCTCTGATATCGTTAGAGATTGAAATGGCTTCTTCTGTATTTCCTGATTTTAATTCGCTTTGTAATTCATCTACTAATTCAGTATTCACTTCCGAAAAATTATTCACGAAGTTCAACGGGTTTTGTATTTCATGTGCAATACCTGCAGTGAGCTCTCCAAGGCTTGCCATCTTTTCGGATTGGATGAGTTGGGATTGGGTGGATTTGAGATTATCAAGCGTTGTCCTGATTTCTGTCGTTTGCTTGTTGACTTCCTCCTGTAAAACTTTTTGCTGATTTAAAGCCTGTTCCTTTCTTTCTTCTGACAGTTGCACTATATGCTTTGCATTTTGTTGCACTTCTTTTATAAATTCTTTGAAACGCATGGAAACATACACCAGTAAAGACAATGGAAATGAAAGCGCAAATCCCGTTATAAACAAGTAATAATATTGAGGTAATATACTTTCATAAAATATATTTATAAAGAAAAATAATAAAATGAAAAATAATGAAAGCAGCACTCCTGCTACAATTGCCCACTGCGCACCTTTTAGTTTTTCCCATGATGAAATTATATAATAGAGGCAAATAACAATTAATGAAAGAACTGAGATACCTATTAAAATATTACCGGTAGTGTTTGAAATAAAAAATATACTAATAAATGCTATCAATATGATAAGCAGGAAAATCTTAAGAGGCCGGGAAAGTTTTCTTTTGAAGATTTTAGCAAGAAGAAACGGAATGATGATCAAGGCGGTTTCAAAAAATAAAGCCTGGGCAAAAGAATAAACAGTAAAGCTGTCATAAGAAATACCTGCTGCATTTTCTCTTGCCCCAAAAAACGCTCCCAATGCAAAACAGCTTGCACAAAGAGCAATGAGGCGCAGATTTTTTTCATTGCGATTTTGAAAGTACAGTAACCAGAAAAGAATGCTTAAGATAAAACATACTACCACCCAGATAGTCTCGTAAGTATATCCCTGTATTAAACTCTTTATAGCCCATGAAATATGTTTTCTTGAAGTAAGCCTTATAAAATTTTGAAGGGGAACATCTTCTGATTTTAAGCGGCGCGGCGGAAGGGGAGCCACATAATCCACAAAATGTAATGCGATAATATGGTCTTTTCCTGGCATTAAATTAACAGGAACGGGAGGATCAAATGTGTGTCTTTGCTCTTTAAAAGGTTTACCATTTACACCGGTGTTACCATAAGAAGATACCAGCTTTCCATCTACATAAAGATCAACAGCAGCCCATGAACCACTGCTAAAGGCGATAGGCATATTTCTAAAAGAACTATCCGGGTTTATTTTTATCCTGAACCATCCTTCGGCTCTGCCATTTTTATCAGCGAGCTTTGCGGAGATTTCTGTTGGCTTTAATTTTTTCCAGCCTGCAATATCAAGATCTTTTTTAGCCCAGGCCGTATCATTTCCCTGTTTGAAAATCCATCCATCTTTTCCAGCTAAAAGTATTTGCTGAGTTGTTTTATCAAACATACTGGTAGAAAGCACAACAGCGCTATCCTGTGCTTTGCAGAAATTTATTCCGAAGAATAAAAAGAACAGGAAAATATTAAATGGCTTCATTTGATTTTTATAGTTGTGATTGAATAATTAATTCTGCAAATTTTTCTCGGTTTTGTTTAAGTAAGAATCCTTGTTATTTCTTTGTTTACTGCTGTGTTCTTTCATGAAATTTTCTTCGTTATAAAATCATATTATCTTCTTCACTTTGCAAAGTTTTATTTATAAGGTTTATCAAATCATTTTTATCCGGTAAATACAATTGATATTGACTTACAAATAACTGGCTATTCATGCCATAAGTGGCATACTCCACCAGTAATTCATCCTTATTTTTTGTTAGTATAATTCCTATTGGCGGATTGTCGGTTTCTGTATTTTCTTCTTTGGCAAAATAACCAAGATACATATTCATTTGTCCAATATCATCATGTTGTACTTCATTTATTTTTAAGTCAATTAATACAAAACAGCGAAGAATGCGGTGATAAAAAACGAGGTCAACCCTGTAATGTTTGTTGTTAATCGTCATGCGATATTGCCTGCCTACATAAGTAAAGCCTTTGCCCAGTTCCAATAAAAACTGTTGCAGGTTGTTGCACAAATGGTTTTCTAATTCCTGTTCTGACGGCAGTTCTTCTTCAGGAATTTTCAAAAATTCAAAAATGTAAGGGTCTCTCAAAATATCTTCCGGCTTTGCTATTTCGTGCCCTTTGGCAGATAGCCGTAAAATTTCTTCTTTGTTTTTGCTGAGTGCAAGGCGTTGAAAAAGCGCAGTATTTTTTTGTCTTTTCAACTGTGGTACCGACCATTTTTCAAGTATACTTTGTTTTTCATAAAAACTTCTTTCGATAGGATCTTCAATTTTCAATAATTCTACAAAATGAGACCAGCTCAATTGGTGAGAAGGCTTCTGACTTATTGGATAGCGGAGATACAATAATCTCATATACACAATATTGCTTCTGCTAAATCCCTTGCCATGTAACAGGGAAAGGTCTTTGGCCAAATTACTAATCAATGCTTTACCATATTCAGCCCTTACATTTCCGCCTTGTTCAAATTCTACAATGTGCCGGCCAATTTGCCAATAGGTTTCCAATAATTGGGTATTTACCGCTTGAGTTGCTTTTACCTGGCCGATGGTATAAGTAGCGGATATTTTACCAAGCAGTTGCTGATACTCCGGCTTCTGTTTCTGATTATTTTTTTGCAATTCTTTTTCCATGGTTTTCAATTGTGCTTTAGAAATTATTCTGAATCAATTTATGGATAATAAAACAATAAACTCACTTCCTTCACCTTCTTTACTTTCTACTTTTAAAGTTCCTCCGTGAGCTTTTACAATATCATAACTGAGGCTCAATCCCAAGCCTGTTCCTTGTCCTGTTGGCTTTGTTGTAAAAAATGGTTGAAATATTTTATCAACAATATTTTGCGGAATACCGTTTCCGTTATCACTAACGGTAATCAATACACTATTTCTAAATTTCTTTGTAGTTACTGAAACAGTTGGTTCATACAGAGGTGACACCTTTTGAAAAGGTGTCACCTCTTTGGCAAGTTCTTTTTGTTTTTGTTGAACAGCGTAAAAAGCATTGTTGTATAAATTCAAGAACACCCTTCCAATATCCTGTGGAATAATACCTATTTTTTGTAAAGTCTCATCAAAATCGGTTTTCATAGTTGCATTGAATTCTTTATCCTTTGCTCTTAATCCATGATAACTTAATCGCAAATATTCATCTGCCAATGCATTGATATCTGTTGGTTCTTTTACTCCTGTGCTGGTTCGTGAGTGTTGCAACATTCCTTTTACAATATCGCCGGCGCGCTTGCCATGATGATTTATTTTTTCTGAATTATCTATAACATCATTTATTAGTTCATCTTCGGTTTGTTCGTCTCTTTCTGCTTTTGGCTTTAAGCGTTCAGCCTTCAGCTCCTCCAGCATTTCTTTATTCACTTCCGAAAAATTATTGACGAAGTTCAATGGGTTCTGTATTTCATGCGCAATGCCAGCGGTAAGTTCACCGAGGGAAGCCATCTTTTCAGACATGATCAACTGCCTTTGTGTTTTCCTCAGCGACAATAATGTTTTTTTATTCATCCGGTATTGCCTGTAAACAAAAAATAAAGACACGCTGATAAGCAGGATGGCGATCAGTGAACTCCAGAGAACAGTATTTTTTGTTTTGATGTTTGCGGCTTGCACTGTAGCCTGTTGTTTCAAAACATTAATGCTGTCATTTTGCGCTAATTCTTTTTCTTCATTCTCATACTGGGCAACTTTAAAAGGCCTGCTATCATTATCCTGTACATCAGTTAAATTAAAATATTTCCTGGTATAATCGTAGGCCAATAGCGCATTATGTTGCCGCCCATAAAACAGGGAAAGCTCCCTGAGGTATTTTAACTGAAGCTGATTTGATTTTACTTCCACTGATTTTTGATAAGCGCTCAAAAGATATTTACCTGCTTCCTCATAATTTTTTAAAGCAGAGTAATACTGGCAATAGCCGTAATCGAGTTCAAATGCGCCGTGGGCGCTAAATATTTTTAAATCGAGAGAATCTGAAATTCTTTTCGCATAACCGAGATTTTCCCAGGCATCTTTTAACTGGTTCAAACCAATGTATGCGAAAGCTTTTTCGAGATATGAATAAGCAACAAGATCCGTTATCTGGTTATTGTTAACTAACAGGGATGTATCGGCGTAGTGCAACGCATCGTTAAACTGCAACAGGTTGCGGTTCATCCCCGAAAGTGCCTCATATAAAATGATGAGGTTAAAGCTGTCTTTTGCAATTTTATTTAAGGGTAGCGCTTTATTAAAATATTCGGCAGCTTTTTTATAATTGCCCCAATCTGAATAGACCTGTGCAACCACATCAAGGTCGTTCAGGTAATCCCGCTCATCAAAATTTTTGTAGATTGACCCCGCTTTTAAATAATTAGAGATAGCAAGATTGTAATCTGCCTTGTAATTATAATAACCGGCTATAGCATGATAACAGGGTGCGGTATTTTCCACCGGTCCGTTTATTAAATAATACTTTAGCTTATCAGTGTAATATTTTAATCGGCTGTCCTGGTTACCAACAAAATTGTACGACAGCCTTGTAAACATAAGCAGGAGGGGGATTTTTTTATGACTGATATCAAATAAAGTGATAGCTTTTTTTAATGCATTCTGCCCGTTAGTATAATCAAGTTTGTCAAAAAAATTAAACCCATCCAATATACTTTTATACGCCTCAATATCGTTTACTTTTTGCGTTCTGCTCAAATCAATCAACTCCCTTATATAGTTGGCTGAGGAATCGTCACTTAGTGAATTTTCATTTACCAGGTGAATATGTATATGAAGCATCCTGAGATCAATTAAAAGTGTAAGCAGCTTTATTTTTTCAGGGCCGGCCTTTGTCTTTTGATAAACCTGTGTAAGCGAATCGATATTGCAGTTATAGCAACTATCCTGCGCAAATGCGTGCTGCAAAAAGAATACGGCAGACACAGAAAAAATGATGACAGCTTTCTTAAAAAAATTCATCATAAAAT
>DATKQQ010000020.1:0-8825 GCA_035532615.1 Hanamia sp. | reverse complement strand
AAGTAAAAAGTAAGAGGAGCTTAGCCAACGAAAGCATATAACCAAGTAAATCACTTTAGTCAAACCGCCGTATACCGGCAGGTACGTACGGTGGTGTGAGAGGACAGTGAGGGAAATAATCCCTCACTTCCTACTCAATTGAGGTCAATTCCAGTGCAGCATTTGCCGAGTTAGTCGGACAATAGTGATTTATTATGGCATCTGTTTTGTTGCGGTTTACTTCGATAAAAACAATTAAAGATGAAGTAGCTACAATTGCCTCTGATTTATAATTGTATAATTAAAAATCTTCTAAAGTATGGCAAAGAAAACACCCCATCACATACGCACCTCTTATATCATTATTGGTTCAATAGTAATAGTGCTTATAATTTTCAGACTTTTATTACCATCCATATTATTAAATTATTGTAATAAAAGTCTTGCAAAAATGCATGGCTATTATGGGCATGTGCAGGATATTGACGTTGCATTGTATCGTGGCGCTTACGAGATAAAAGAGATGTATATAAATAAAGAAGATTCTTCTACTAAAAAACAAACTCCTTTTTTTAGCGTCAAAATGCTGGACCTCTCTCTTCAATGGAAAGCGCTTTTTCACAGGCGACTGGTGGGTGAGCTGATTTTTAATTCCCCTAAGTTGATTTTTACCAAAGATAAAACTGAAATAAAAGATGTAAAAAAAGATACTACCAGTTTTAAAACCGTTTTAAAAGATTTTATACCATTAAAAATAAACCGCTTTGAAGTAAATGACGGAAGCATACATTATGTGGATGCCGGTGCAAAGCCGGCAGTAGATATTTATTTACAACAAGCTCATATTTTGGCCCAAAACCTTAGCAATGTAGAAAATAATAAAATAGCGCTTCCTTCGACTCTAACAGCAAATGCTATAGTATATGGAGGCACCTTATCGCTAAATATGAAATTGAATCCTTTAGCTGAAAAAACTATGTTTGATCTGAAAGCTGAAATTAAAAATGTAAAACTTGCTATGCTTAATGATTTTTTAAAAGCCTATAGTGGTGTTGATGTGAACAAAGGTGATTTTGGATTATATACCGAATTTGCTGCGAAGGATGGCAAATACATCGGCTACGTAAAGCCATTTATAAAAGATTTAAAAGTATTAGGCCCACAGGACAGCAGTGACAATATTCTTCAGAAAGCCTGGGAAGTAGTGGTAGGTGGAGCTGCCATGGTATTAAAAAATCAAAAAAAGCAACAGGTTGCAACCAAAGTACATATTGAAGGCGAATTTGGAAAAACAACTACCGGAGTATGGGATGCTGTTTGGGAATTACTACGCAATGCATTTATACAAGCACTTATCCCTGGAATAGATAACCAGATCGATCTAAATTCTGTAAATACGGTAAAGCCCGAAAAAAAATCATTTTTGCAGAAGATTTTTGGAGGCGGGAAAAAAGATAAAAAAGAAAAAAAGTAATAGCTTTTTAAACCGCTGTACTGAATGAAACCTGATTATTTTTTTGGATTAAAGAGCGGCTCAAAGCAATTCATAAGTTTTTCATTTAATTCCAACCTTGTATCCTGGAAGCCGTGAGAATTAATCCAGGTATTGATGATAACCGTGTAACCATCAGGTTCTATTTTATCTATGCCGATGCGAGGCGGTGGTGTTTTCAAACCTTTTTCAAAAGAAACAATGGTATCTGTTGCCATTTTTTTCACTTCTGTAAAACTTATTGCATAGCTAAACTTAATGGAAATATCCACTCTTAGGGTGCTTTCTCTTGAATAATTAAAGATCACATTATTAGATAGCTGATTGTTTGGAACGATAAGAGTGATATTTGTAAATGTGCGGACCACTGTATAGAAAAGCCGGATTTCGGTAACGGTTCCTTCCTCTCCCTGGGTTTTTATATTATCACCTACTCCGAACGGCTTTAATAAAATTATTAATATCCCACTTGCAAAATTTTGCAAGGTACCGGATAGCGCTAAGCCTGCAGCTACACCCATTGCGCCTAACACAGCAGCAAAGAGTGTCATTCTTATTCCCAGCAACTGCATGATCGCAAAAATCAGCGCGACTTGCAGAACAATTTTTAATAAATTTTGTAAAAAAGGCCGAAGTGTTGAACTGAAGCGTTTGGTAGAAAGAATTTTTTTAAAACTCTTATTCAGAAATCTGATGATCAATTGACCTATAAAAAAAATAATAATTGCTATAATTATCCTGGGACCTGTGGTTAAAACCCAGTGAACTCCTTCACGGGATAAACGATGCGTGATGGTATCCGCTGAAATTTGTAATAAAATCATGTGGTTCGTAAGTTTTCTACAGATTTTAATAATCTGGCATACGGGATTATATAAAAATCTATGCCAGACTTATGTTGTCAAAATAAATATACACGTCATAATTCCTTTATTGTCTTTTCAAATATTTCTTTTCGATTGCTGTTACATAGCAGGACGTGCGTTCGTCGGCTTTTGTACTTCTATCATTGGTATTCCCTGTTGAAAAATCTTTGTTCAGCTTTTGTAGGTATCTTCATCTTTTATTACTTTTATCATCTGACGTTCTGGCTAAACGAATACTAATTCCCATACTTCGCAAAGGCCTCAAACATAAGTTGCAAACGGGCCAAACACTAATAATTATGACACCTAAAAATTTATTCAACCTCATCCTCAAAATATTTTGACTCTTTTTCCTGAGAGAAATTGTTTACATAATACCACAATTAATTTCAACAATTCCCTATTTTACAAAACAAGACAACTTTGATGGAGGACAATTTAGTAGCGGAGAAATCTTACCTTTTATTTTGACTTTGATTGCAATTGTTTTTTATGTTTTTATCATTTATCAACTGTTTTTTAATACAAACAAAATCATTGATCAACTAAAACTTGACCAGGGATTTAACCAACAGGAATTTTCATTTAATATTTCAACTTCATTAATCTTTACAATTTCATTGATTGTGATTGGTGGAATTATTTTGACAAATGAAATCCCTAATTTCTGCAATAATATTTTCTCATATTTTCAACAAAAGAAATTAATGCCTGATATAGCAAAACCTAATTTTTCATACATAATTATTTCAGGAGTAAAAATTATTATCGGACTTTTAATAATAGGTGAACGAAAAAGAATTGTTGACTTCGTAGAAAAAAGACAAGTCAAAAAAGAACAAGAATATGAAGTTGAATAATTATTTCGGCAATTGGCTAAACGAAAATACAGCTTATCGGTTTTGTGCAATTAGGGCTGAAGTGCTAATAGTTAGCAACTAATCACATCCACAAAAAAAAATACTTCCACGTAGGTTTCCAGGCAAAATAATTTTGGATCTGGCACGATTTTCAATAGCATTATTGAGATTGTTGACCTTCTCTTTTCTTTACACAAGTTTGGTGATGGTACCAGATCAGGAATTTATCATTCTAATCCTTAATATATTTCAACTATGGCAAATTTACACGTACAACCAAAAAGAAAAAGCAATGCGTGGCTATGGATCATTATTTTAATAATAATTATAGCTGCTGCTGTATATTATTTCGAGGTGTACAAAAAACAAGCACCAATAAATGGCAGTGCATTTCAACCAAACACTTCGTTGCAATTAAAAAGCGCGCAGCTTACTTTACAACCCGAAGCGGGAGCTGCAATTAAATCATGCTAATATTTTGTAAACTTTAAAAACATTTTATATGTCCAGAGAAACGGTAGTAGTGAATCATCCCTTGCAGGAGCTTAGCTCCAGCGGATTTGAAATAGCAAACGGCGAGCCCGATATCAGGGGATGGAAGGTATTATCCGGTGTTAACCAACACATCGGAAAAGTGAAAGAGCTTTTGTTTGACGTGAACGCCCAAAAGGTAAGGTATCTTATTTTAGACCTCGATGGCAAACCGCTTAATCTTTTATCGCGGAATGTGATAATACCAATAGGCCTTGCCGAATTGGATCAAAACGAAAATGTGGTATATCTGCCCGATATTACGGTGGGACATTTGGCCACCTTGCCTGAATATAAAAAAGGAAAAATAGATTATGACACAGAGAGGGCCATACGTGATGTATTTATTCCCCACAATTCAGAAGCTGCGGAAAAACTTGCCGATTTTGAATCGAAGGAGCATCCGGAAAGAGAAGCATTTTACAGAACCCCTTATTTCGATGAAAATCGTCTTTATCGGAGAAGAAAAAATGATTATAACCGCGAAAAGATCGTGCATGAGTCTTCTCCAATAACAAGCAACAACGTGAAAGAAGATGTGGTATATATACCCGACGAAAAAGATCCGTCATTATTAAGAAAGGCAACGATCGTAAGAGAAATTCCCGGTGAAAGTTAATTTAAATATGTCTTTTCAAACTAATAGTGCACTTTGAAGAGATTACTGTTTTAAGGCAAAAGGTGGTTGATAACCCGATCGATTAGAAACTTAAAATCCCTTTCGGGGTGGCACAAGGAACGCTGATGCAAAAGTCCAATGCAATGTGGCTTAAGTTTTATCTGAATAACATTTATGGTTTTGCATCTGAAATTATACGTAATCAAAAATCAAATTCTTTAAAAAAAATGCCTTTAATCGTTACACTTATCCACCTTTTTAAATTCTTCCAGGGCTCTTTTGACTAAAGTTTTAAATATTCTAAATAGAATCAATGATTTTTCTGATTAGCATTTAAAGTTTTTTCCTCCGGAATCTATCATGTTTTTTTGGTTGATTCTAATTGGCACGTATTTTTCAATGATGCCTAAATATTAAGTTGATCATTTAATATTCATATACCTGCAATGAAATGCCCAAACCTAAAAACCACAATACTGAAACAGAACAAAAACCACAAAAAAGCCAGCAACTAATTCTGAAACAAACCGAGGAAACAGGGTTAACCCAATTGAACCGGCAGCCTGCAGGACTGATGTTGTCTGGAATTACCGCAGGATTGGATATTGGTTTTTCTGTGCTTATGATGATGGTAGTATTGAATTTGTTTAAGGGCATTTTTCCAGCACCGGTTGTAAGTTTTTTTGTTTCAATCATGTATCCATTAGGGTTTATTTTTGTTATTCTGGGAAGATCCGAATTATTTACAGAACATACAACTCTTGCCATATTACCAGTATTGCAGGGATTGGCATCCATAAAAAAATTATTGCGTCTATGGCTAATCGTTTACGTAAGTAATATTTTTGGCGGACTTTTATTTGCTCTTATACTTTCTTATTTTGGCGACTCCCTTCATTTTTTAAAAGGATGGGCGATTGCGGAAATTAGTAATGACCTGATTGCTAATTCATGGCTTACCAAGTTGCTGAGTGCAGCACTGGCAGGCTGGCTTATGGGTTTACTGGCATGGCTCATAGCAGCAGCAAGAGAAACGATCAGCCAGATAATAATCATTTTTATTATCACAACATGTATAGGCCTGGCAGCCCTGCCACACTGCATTGTCGGAAATATTGAAGTCTCTTCAGGATTGTTTCATGGGGATGTTTCTTTTACTGATTATATTAATTTCCTGGTGCCAGTTACTCTTGGAAATATCATTGGAGGCGTTTTCTTTGTTGGCATTCTCAAATATAGCCATACTGCTTTAAGCGGTAAGGAAGAAGAGATAGATATAGAAAGTATATCGGGGGAATAGGATTAACACCATTTGACGAAGGATATACTGCTAATAAGTTTGGATGATCCTTCTACCAAGTAGAATTTGAGTCCACTAAAATGTGTCAATTTCTCTCAGGCAACAAAAAAAATCATTATTTAAAAATGAACCTTACTTTTGCGCTGCAATTGTTCTTTTACACTTACTGAATTTCCGGGGTGCTCCATGCAAAAGCGTAGGGCTGAGATTACACCCGTTAAACCTGCACAGGATAATGCCTGCGAAGGGAGGTAAATACTTACATCGGATACTCTTCCGGATGTTCAGCTAAAAATTTTATTGAGAAATGAAGAAAGCAATTTTATGTGCATTGGCCTGTGCCCCTGGTATGGTATTGTATGCACAACAGAAAAAAAAATTCAACGACACTATTTTTCTGCAACCGGTAGAAGTCTCGTCTATCAAAGCCGGTGCACTGTCGCCTTTTGCCAAAACCGATCTTACTTCAAAAGATATTGATAAAAATAACCTGGGTCAGGATTTACCATTTCTATTGGAACAAACCCCCTCTGTAGTAGTCAATTCAGATGCAGGTAACGGTGTAGGTTACACGGATATTCATATACGTGGTACCGATGCCACCAGGATCAATGTTACCCTGAATGGTATCCCTTATAATGATGCAGAAAGCGAAGGCACCTATTGGGTAGATATCCCCGATATGGCATCATCTCTCAGCTCTGTTCAGATACAGCGGGGGGTAGGAACTTCATCTAACGGTACCGGTGCATTTGGAGCTACTATTAATCTTACTACCAATCATTTTAATGATTCAACATATGGAAAAATCAATAACAGTTTTGGCTCTTTCAATACATGGAAAAACACTGTAGAAGCCGGAAGTGGCTTATTGGATAATCATTTTACCCTTGATGTAAGGCTGAGCCAGATATCAAGTGACGGATATATAGACAGGGCCACCAGTAACTTAAAATCATTTGCTTTTTCAACTGCCTACCTCACCAAAAAATCATCAATCCGTTTTAATATTTTTTCAGGGAAAGAAAAAACCTACCAGGCATGGGACGGCGTACCTGGCGATTCCTTAGCTACCAATCGTACCTACAATGATTTGGGTACCGAAAAACCCGGTTCGCCGTATAGCAATCAAACGGATAATTATCAGCAGGATCATTACCAGTTATTCTTTAATCATACTATTAATCAAAAATGGAGTTTTAATACTGCTGTATTTATGACTTACGGCAGAGGTTATTATGAAGAATACAGAGGTGTAGCGGCAGAGTTGGCAAGCGGCAATGGAGATGCTCTTACTGCTTATTCTTATTATGGATTACCTGATGCTGTTTATGGCAATGATACCATTACCAATACAGATTTCATCAGGCAGCTTTGGTTGCACAATCATTTTTATGGGCAAATAGCTTCTGTTCGATATAAAAACAAGAAAGATGAAGTGATCATAGGTGGCAGTTGGACGAGATACCAGGGTACCCATTTTGGGGATGTAACCTGGGCGCAATATGGAGGTATCCCCACCAACGATTATCAATACTATAATTATCCTGATTTAAAGACCGATGAAAATATCTATGTTAAATGGCAACATATATTGTCTGAGCATTGGTTAACATACGCGGATATCCAATACCGTAATGTTTATCATCGAATTGATGGTTTTGAAGGCGATTCAGTAAACTCTGCGATTGCTAACCTGCATGTAAGCAGAACCTTTAATTTTATGAACCCAAAAGCCGGTATTACTTATACCAATAATGGATGGATGGCGTATTTAAGTTATGCGTTGGCTAATAAAGAACCTGACTATACAGATTTTGAAGCCTCTCTGACAGCGCAACCAAAAGCAGAAACATTAAATGATTTTGAATTGGGCGTGGAAAGAAAAAACAAAAATTATAGCTGGGACGCAAATATTTATTACATGTATTATGTAAACCAATTAATTTTAACCGGAAACATTAATAGCGTTGGCGCTTACACAAGAATTAATACTCCAAACAGTTACCGGCTTGGGTTAGAACTACAGGGAAGCTATAAATTTACAAAATGGCTGAATGCTGCTGCTAATTTTACATTAAGCCAAAACAAAATAAAAACATTTACAGAGCAATTAGATGAATACGATTCCTCTTATACATGGATAGGGCAAAAAGATATTCAACATCATAATACTGATATTTCATTTTCTCCTGACATCATTTCCAGCGGAAGTATCAATTTCATACCCGTAAAAAATGGAGAAATAAACCTCATCAGCAAATATGTAAGCAGGCAATACCTGGATAACACATCAGAAGTTGCAACAAGCCTTGATCCTTATTTTGTTGAAAACATAAGAATGGCATACACTTTAAAGAATACCTTTTGCAAACAAGCTACTATTATTTTACAGGTAAACAACCTGTTTAGTACTAAGTATAATTCCAATGGATATAATAACTATAAGGATATAGAAAGTGGTGAAGTGGTTGCTTATAATAATTATTTCCCGATGGCGCTAATTAATTATATGCTCGGTGTCAATATAAGTTTATAAAAAAATCATGTGAAACTACTGCTGTTGCCGGTGTCCGGGTTGTAAGTAATCCTATAGCAACATTTTTCTCCGGTTCAGTAATGCATTATTTATTAGTTCAAATTCCGATACTCATTAGGAGACTGTCCTACACGTTGTTTAAACAGCCTTGTAAAATGCTGTGGATATTTAAAACCCAATTCATAGGCTATTTCACTCACAGATTTATTAATATCAAATATTCTTTCTTTCGCCTCATTAATTACTTTCGATTGTATGAATTCCTGTGCAGTTTTTCCGGTTTCTTTTTTTATCAGGTCGCCAAAATAGCCTGCTGATAAATGCAATTCATTGGCACAAAAAGCTACGGATGGCAAGCCAATAATCTGTGGTTTGTCTGTCTGAAAATATCCATTCAGCAAATTTTCAAATCTTTCTAAAATGCCTTTGAGTACTGTATCACGTGTGATAAATTGGCAGTCGTAAAAACGGATGCAATAGTCTAAGAAAAGCTCAATGTTAGGCGCTTAAGCAAAAAAAACTGAAAACAAATTGTCACTTTTTTCAGCAAGCTATTTTGATGCCGTAGAGGTTTGATATGTTTTGTATTTGCCTTCGGGCATTGAGAAAATGTAACTCTATAACATTCAGTTCCTTGTT
>DATKQQ010000019.1:0-2751 GCA_035532615.1 Hanamia sp. | reverse complement strand
GAAATTCAAAGGTCGGATGAATCCAGATATGACCATAAATTACACGGGGTATTGTTAATAGCTAATGGTTATGATAGCTATCAAATTGGGAATATGTTTAATCAAAGTTCAACTACTATTCAGCGGTGGGTTAGAAAATTTAATGAATCTGGATTTAGTGGACTTAGAGATTGTGAACGATCTGGGAGACCTAAAAGTTTATCAGAAAAACAGTGGGTACAACTTGGATATGATTTAAGAAGATCTCCGTCAGACTTTAAGTTTTCTCAGACTTTTTGGGATGGTAAACTAATGTCTATACACTTAAAGAAGCATTATAGTATTATACTCGGCACTCGGCAGTGTCAAAGAATCTTTAATAAATTTGGATTCCGGTTAAGAAAACCAAGACCTGTTATAGCTCAAGGAGACCCGCAGGCCCAAGAGGCTTTAAAAAAAACTGCGAAGATTGGCAAAAAACATTAAAATTGATATCTGGTTTGAAGACGAATGTCATTTTCAACAACATGGAAGTAGATGTAGAATGTGGATTCCCCCAGAACAAAAGGATCCCATTGTTTTGCATGCACCAACACGTAAAAGTGTTGCCTTATTTGGGGCAGTAAGTCAATTTAATGGGCTATTCGTATCAAAGACTGCCCCCATATTCAATGCTCAGACCTTTTTACGATTTTTAAAAATTGTATTGAAAAGAAAAAGACGAGGGAAAAAAATAGTACTGGTTCTTGATAATGCGAAATACCATCATGCTATTCTAATACAACCATGGTTAAAAGAAAATAATAAAAATATTCAGTTGTTATTCTTACCTCCTTATAGTCCCGAACTAAACAATATTGAAAGAGTGTGGAAATTAACTCGAAGGGTTTGTACTCATAATAGATACTTCAGTACGTTAGATGAATTAATTGCTACAGTGAAAAAGCAAATGAATATTTGGATGAAACCGAATGCAACATTGCATAAATTATGCTGCATTTTATAAGTCGCTATGTATATTAAGTAGCTCCAATACATCCGCATTGAATACCACCAGAAACAATCCAGGCTAGTGCGGAAAAGAATAATGCTATTCCAAAGAACTTATCGTCATTATAAGTAAAGTTAAATACAACATAAAAAGCTCCAATTGCTCCAATAGCCCACCCTTCAATGAGGATGAATGGCTAAAACTGATCTTCTTGCTCAGTGATACCCCCCCCGAGGGACTGGAACAAATAAATCATTTAACAGCAAAGAAAAATTTTTCAGAGAATCATTTAAAACGCCAGGTATTTACACCATTAAGGTATAAGAGTGCCCTCATTTGTTTTAAATCCTTTTATGATGATCCACAAGGGGAACACGAGTTCGAATAAGGCAACCGGCAGAAACAGGCTAAAAGGTGTATCGAAGCCCAGCATGTCTGCAATGCTTTTGGCAAACAGCAACACATATCCTATAACTCCTAAAAGAGCGATCAGGCGAGGAACCAGCCTGTTGGTGAATAAAAAATAATTGAGTATAAAACCACCTATACCTAAACCGAGCATAGCCAGTTCGAAGGCCGATCTATACCAGTTTTGCGCCAAGTTTCCTAAAACTGGAAAGTATACAACATTTGCTTTTCCTGTCTTTGCATATTCCTGACCTATCGTGATAAGTAACAATAGTCCAATTTTACCCACGATCAGCGTAATACCTTCGACAAGCCGGGTAATTAGGATCGCTGCCGCAGAGATGTAGCTTCGCGTTTTAATTAAACCATAAAATAAGATTCCGACTGCGATTACTGCGGCATCATTGAGCAGCAGAAGAAGTATACTGGATACCAATGTGCTTCTGTTTGGCAAAAGATGAGCCAAGTAGTCAGCGTTACCTGTAACGCTTTGTAATATGGCCATACCGGCAATAGACGCAGCAGAAGCAGTAATATATAAGGTACCTATAATCCTTAAGGTAGGATTAGTTTTGTAGACGTTCTTTTGCATGATTCGGAAAGTTTTTATAAGGACTAGTAACACATAGCTAATAATACATTGTCTAATTCTATTTGCCTAAAGCTAATTGTTAGCATTATAGCCTTCTCATTCTAAAAGCCATTTAAATGCTTCAGAAAAGTAATTCTCTGCATACAATTTCAAATTATCTCCACTGCATCCAAATTTATCTATTTTTCGTTGTGGTGAACCTGGTGATGGTATTGCAATAGCTTGAATCGTTCGATTTCCAAAGACAAAAACTCTTGCAACAGGATTGGTAATTAATTCTAAATTTGCATTCATCCTCTTTAAAAAATGATCCTGAAAATCTTTACTTTTTTGACAATCCACCTTACCGAAACCCTTATCTCCTGGCTTTATAATTTTATTTTCAAGATCAGAAAGTACACCCTTTGATGTACAAAGAACTTTTGTTACACCATTTTTCAAAAGAGATCTTAAGATTTCTATGTTCCACTTTTTTTTATGTAATGCACTATCCTCGGAACGATAAGAGTCGAGAATTTTGTAGAACCACCAGCAAATGCCACATAAGGAGTTCCGCTGGCATCAATGGCAAGAGAGGTAACGGAAATTCCCCCTGCTGAAAATCCGGCAGTACCCACCGTAACCCAACTAGTGCCATTATATTCCATTACGGCGGCATAACCGTGATTAAGGTACTCCCCAATAATTGGACAGTAAAATAGGTTTTCTAAGGTGGTTTTTTCAAAGATAATTATTTCTATTATAACCGATGTGGGAATGTGGTAAACTTAGCTGATTATAG
>DATKQQ010000018.1:0-4588 GCA_035532615.1 Hanamia sp. | reverse complement strand
GCAAAAAATGATTACCACCACCGGCACCAACACCTTCAATAAAACAATAGAAACCAGAAAATGTTCTGAACCAGAGGAAAAACTAAAAGCCATTTACGATATCCTAAAAAGCAAATACAAACCTTTTACAAAACGAAAATCCGTAGTACACAAACCGGAACTAAAAAAAATTGAAACTCAACAACAACGCCTACTTTTGTCCGGATAGCTGCAATGTGGGCTAAATAGTTTGACTTATAAAGGAGTTCAATCCAATATTGGCTTTCATTTGCTTCTTTTAAAGCAATCGAAAGTTTATGAACGAAATCTACCTTGCTTTCTGCATGTTCACTTTCTCTTATTAAAGCACCAATTGAAGTTCCTGAACGAAGAAGTTGCTTGTTTAAAATGAATTCTTTCTTTTCAGTCATATATTGATAAATCTTTACAATCCTCAAAGCAAAATCAAACGATTTTAATTTTACAATATTTTCTTTCATAATTAATTATATTTTATACATAGTACATTTTCAATTTTTCATTATCAATTATCAATTAACTCTATCCCAATCTTCTTCATCAATATCGAAGCATTCAAACTATTACAGATGCCGGGTTTCAGGAGATAATCAAAATATAATTCGTCATTACTTACCTCCACATCAAAATGATAATTGAGAACATTTTTCGAAAACTCTTCTTTTAATTTAGCCAGTTCAAGATCATGGGTTGCAATGATAGCAGCCGCTTTCTTTTTGATCAATTGTTTTATTAATGCCTTCGAACCGGTATGCCTGTCAAGAGAATTAGTGCCTCTTAAAATTTCATCCAGAAGTATAAAAACTTTTTCCCCGGCATTTACTTTTTCAATAATGGTCTTTAATTTTTTTAATTCGGCATAAAAAGTGGAAGTACTTTCTTCAAGGTTATCTGAAATACGCATACTGCTGATAATCTGCACGTGAGAAACTTTAAATTCCGTTGCACAAACAGGTGCCCCAGCCATCGCTAACACTACATTTACGCCAATACTTCTCAGATACGTACTTTTGCCTGCCATATTGGAACCCGTTACCAGCATGAGTTCTGCATTACCAGGAATATCAATAAAATTATCTACCCGTTTATTTATTGGTATCAATGGATGGCCGATCCCTTTTCCTTCTATTGAAAAATATTCTTCATAAACATTGGGGAAAATCCATTTGGGCTGATTAAAATACAAAATACCAAAACTACTTAATGCTTCAAATTTAGCCAAAGTGTCCAACCATAAATTAAAGTAATTCTGCCGGTTTTTTTTCCATTTTTCAAGATCAAGAACCTGCTGCAAATTCCAAAGAAGCAGAGGATTCAATGAAAGCGCTAACACAAGATTATACCTGGTATCCAACCTATCCAGTATCTTTTTTATTTTATAAATATCACCTGATGCTTTTTTATTTTTTTCAATAAAAACAGATTGTAATTCTTTTAATAAAGAACTTTCAAAGTTTTCTCTTTCTATTGCTGAAATACTTGAGGAGAGTGTATTTAACTCTTTTGTCACACTGGATAGCTGATCATGAATCGGGGCTATATATTTATTGAGTTGGTAAGCAATTGCAAGAAATATCAAAAGCCCCAGAAGAAGTGTTGTAGCGCTTACCAGATCAAAAATATATAAAACAATGATGCTTAGAATAATTGCAGGTAATAAATAGCGAAGCCATTTCCATGGTTTAAAATTTGAAAAGACAGGAGGATCTCTCATCCAGGCTTCCAGTCTGCCTTGAGCAGAAAAAGTAATTTTATTCTTTTTACCCAATGACTGCAAATCCTGTATCCACGATATTTTTGTTGATAATTCCTTTATCGCTTCCTGTCTTTGTTTGATATCCGGAATAGATGCAGGTGATTTTAAATATTCAGCTAATTCTTTGCTGCCCGGCTCAGAAGTAGTTCGATTGATATATTGAAAAATGGATGCTCTTCCAAAAATATCAAGATCATTGGCATAAGGATGTTCTTTAGGGATATGCTCTGCGCCGGTTTCAAAATCATAAAAATCTCCGGCAAGGCTTTTCAGTTCATTTTCATTGATGTGAATCAGATAATTGATATGTTCTATTCGGGATTGATTTTTAAGGTCTGCATTAACCAGACGGATAAAAATAAAAAGCAAAAGTACTGTTGCAATTATTACATAGATAATTCCTAATGACCAAAGCAAATAAAATCCTGCAATAATCGCAATAATAGCCCCAAGACGCAGCCATGCAAAAGAAGATTTTCGTTGTTGTAATTTTTTTAATTGTGTGTTTAATTCCGATAACCTGTTTGGATAAAATTGCTGTGGATCCATTAATTTATTTTGCTTAAAAGTTTGTAAAAGTAAGTGTTATTGATTATTGAAAGTTGGTTATTGATTATTGAGGCTAATTAATATTTTGATGTGCGATTAAAATTATTTCTCATGTTCCATAGAACATTTTGTGGGTAGAAATGGTTTAAAAATTTTAGAAGTTCGTTCCGTAGGAACGTCTTGTACTAAATAGGGTCTTGTCTTACATTTATGACCGAAGCAGAAATTGATTTATGAGACAGAACAGCACGATATTTCACAGCAAAAACAAACTGAATGTGTCTCAATGCACAAAACGTTCCTACAGAAACGAGTTATTTCTAAACTACTCTATTCAACCTATGAAATGTTCCTTCTATGATGAAAAAAAAGAACCTGATTATTAAGAAATTAAAGAAGTAAAATTTATAATTAAATTGAATGCATTATTAAATTACAGCACTTCAAAATATTAATTAGCCATTATTGATTTTCTAATAACTAATACCTTGTATCTAATAACTTATTCCCGGTTTCTTCGTAAATTTGCCGGTTCACAATTATCAGGGGCTGACCGGTTTTGACAGCATAGTTCTTTGTAAGTATAAGCATGTAGCGCGTTGCGTAATTAGCGCTTTAATCTGAATACGAAAACCTTAAATGGCAATACACAATTTGCCATGGCTGCGTAATCGATAGATTCGCTTCCATTAGGGCCGTTGAGCTGGCCAGGTCTGTTGCCACGCTCTTCCGCCGACTCAAAATAAAACGGGCTGCTGCAATTGAAGGCTGTGACAATTGCTTAAGACTATACAGCTACGAAGAAGGTTGGTTTGTTTTGCTCCTGCCTTTTCCCGACAAATAATGCAAAAATAAACATGTAGAAGGCTTACGGCGAATATGTTTGGACCAGGGTTCGAATCCCTGCAGCTCCACAAAAGTCAATACCAAATTGTGCAAAAAGCCTGCAAACTCAATGTTTGCGGGCTTTTTTGTTTTTAGAGGATTATCAAAACATGCATAGAATAACAAATTTCTGGTGAGTGATTCGGTGAGTAATATCTCCCGAACCCTTTACTCACCAAACATGGTCTAACTTACTCTATTTCAACATGTCCACTAAATGAACATCTTGTTTAGCTTATTCTGCAATGCTAATTTTGTTTCACCTAATATTCAAAGTCATTTTGCTTCATTAAGAGATGAATTAATAAAAACAGAAGCTGTTACAGATGTTGTTGAATCTTCAAATCCAACAACAGAAAATTATGTATCGGTTGGAAATCTAAATTGGGAAGGGAAAGATCCAAATTTATCTTTAGATATTCCAGTAAATGCCGTTACATCTGACTATGGAAAAACTATTGGATGGAAAATAATACAAGGAAGAGATTTCTCTAAAGAGTTTACTTCTGATTCATCTGCCTTCATAATAAATGAAGCTGCTGTAAAGTTTATGGGTTTTAAAAATCCCATTGGTAAAATTATCGATTTTAATAATAAACCGTTCCATGTAATTGGAGTTATCCATGACATAGTTGTTGAATCGCCTTACGGCCAAACACTCCCATATATTTATTTAATGAGTGGAGATGCACCATTTGTTGTTACTATTAAATTAAATCCTGCAATAGGGCTCAGCATTGCTATTAATGAGGCAAAAAAAGTTTTTGCAAAATACGATGCTGAATTACCTTTCGATTTCAAATTTGTTGACCAGGAGTTTGCAAAAAAATTCAGTGACGAAAAACGTATCGGGACAATAGCAAGTTTTTTTGCAGCTCTAACTATTTTTATTTCATGTTTGGGCCTATTTGCACTTTCATCTTTAATAATAGAACAACGAAAAAAAGAAATTGGAGTAAGGAAGGTTTTAGGAGCAAATGTACTCTCATTATGCAAACTACTTTCCAGGGACTTTGTAGTTCTCGTTATAGTTTCGTTTTTAATTGCTATGCCAAGTGCTTATTACTGTATGCATTTTTGGTTAGAAAATTATAGTTATCGTACAGCTATTTCATGGTGGATTTTTGCAGCTGCCGGAGTATGTTCTTTATTGATAGCTATATTAGTAGTCAATTTCCAGGCGATAAAAGCAGCGATGGCCAATCCTGTGGATAGTTTGAGAAGTGAATAGAATTATAAGTATAATCGCTTAGGTCGCACAATATGAATAAAGGCTATATATTTGCCGAATGGAAACAAGGGTAAAATTTACTGGTGTGAATTCAATTAAGTTTAACCTTCAATTCAAAGATGATTCATCCTGTTATGAGTATTTAGCAG
>DATKQQ010000017.1:0-24151 GCA_035532615.1 Hanamia sp. | reverse complement strand
AAATAATTTCACTATTACAAAATTAGATACCATAAATAGAATCATATCTGGAACATTTAATTTTAAATTTATTGAATATCCAGACTCCATAATAGTTACAGATGGCCGGTTCGATTTTAAAATTGATGATTACTGCAAATGTAGCCATTAGCAATACTAAACTTTTAAAACTTTTAGCTCATGAAAAAAAAGTCTGCAACGCTATGCAACAAAGTAAAGGATATTGGTGTCTATAAATGGGTTTACAAAGAAATTTTTCATACTACAATCACCCGCCTGAAAAATGAAAACATTTTTTTTCATAGAAGATGAGCACAGCCCGCCGCAACACCGATAGCCATTTGTAAAATTATCTGTCTCTATTAAAGGGCTATTATATGAAAAATATATTTTTTCTTTTTTCAACTTTTGTTCTGTCAATTTTTGCAAAGCCCAAACTTATAATACTCACTACCGATTTACTGTGAAACTATGGAATTGATTTTTTAAACTTAGAGGATTATACTTGAATTGTTTTGCACGATAAAGGCCCACCAAAATAAATTACATTTAGCCTATTCTTTTTTGTAACCTATAAACTTTTTCACCATGAAAAAATTACAAATCATGCCATTAGCCGCCTTACTGTTCATCTGTTTTTGTTTTGCACAATGCCACAAAGATAAAACCCCTGCACCTGATAACCCGTATGGATTACCGAATGCAACACAAACAGGGGCCGGTGTTTTTGCTTGCCGTATAAACGGAATAAATGCAATTGCAAAAAATGATATTTACCACCAGGGAGGGGGAGCGTCAATCAATGATACAATTGCAGTAAAAGGTAGTTTTATTATTGGCCGATTTTTCGCAACAATATATGTTGGATTAGAAAGTAATGCGATGGAAAATGTTACCTATAGTTTAGCAGATACTTTCCATACATATTGCTTTTTTATAACAGATTCAACATGCCAAGTCATAGGCAACGTCACTGCCATCAAATCTAAAATTGGCACTGTAATTTTTTCAAGGATAGATACAAACAATAAAATCCTTTCTGGAACATTCAATTTGAAAGTACCTATTCCTAATTGTGATACTTTAAATGTTACAGACGGCAGGTTTGATATAAGTTATTAACTCTTTCAGGTTTGATATACACTATTAATTCTATCACTCTTTAAATTTACTATCATGAAAAAATTTCTTCTACTAATAATTAGCTTCATAGTCATAAGTTCTCTGAAGGCTCAAACATATGATACCACTACGTACTACGGTAAAATGGACTTTATTTTCAATAACATCAGCCACACGCAAATCACAACAGGTTTGCTTCGAGACTATGGTATTGATTTTTTAAACTTAGATGATTATACCGGTAAGGTGCTTAACGATAGTAACTATGTTACCCTCACCGACTGGCGTTCACTCTATGCAAGCATCTATAGCGAGCAAATAAATACACCCGTTACCATGCTATATCTCGATACTATCAATAGACTCATCAGCCAATACGCTTTATCTAATCTTCCGGTTACCTTTACCTGCCTTTATTACAATTATAATGTATTAGATAGTAATGCGGCCATTCATAATTTAATGACCATTCAAAATGGGCAATTATACGATGTAGCAGGACGCACGCAAAGTCCTTATCTGCTGCACAGTGTATTTGCCATAGCGCCTACCCAGCAGACAATACCAACCGGAAACAACCAGTTGATATTGCGCCCGCAACTTTTTCTCAGTAATACGGGCAAAACCATCAGCACCCTGCAGATAGACCCGAAGGGCACGGGCACGTATCAAACCGTTAGTTTTAATACACCCATAACCGTTAATTACAGTACACCAGGACTTTATACGCTAAACTTTAAAATAACCTACACTGACGGTACCATCAATTACAGCCATACTAAATTAGCTGTTGATAATAATGATGGTGGAGGCCTTGCTAGTGTGCTGCACCGGAAAAGTGATTTTCACATTACCGGTTATGGGCCGCCTTATATTGAAGCACCTTTCATTTATGGCAATAATACGCCTTATTATCCCAACGATTTTACAGCCGATAAAACCTATTTAGGTATTGCCGCACAGGGAGATTATACGATAGACCTTTCAGTAAATAACAATACGGGTAAAATAAAAAAACCGTTAATCATCGTTTCAGGTTTTGATCCGGATGCGGTAAATAATAACGATTATTTGGGGTTAACTTATACAGGCGATTATTTACAAAGGATAAACTCCGATGGGAACGATTCAACTTATACTCCAATTCCTCTAAATGGATCCAGTGGTCTAGATAATGCGGACAGCTACGATATTGTTTACCTGCACTGGCACAATGGTACGGATTATATAGAGCGCAATGCTTACCTGCTGGAAAAATTAATACACATAGTTGACAGTATAAAAACAAGCAACGGTAGCACAGAAAAAAATGTAATAATTGGTACTAGCATGGGCGGCCTGGTAGCTCGTTGGGCTTTGCGCGATATGGAGATGAATAATATACCACATGATACAAGGCTATTCATCAGCGATGAGTCTCCGAACTGGGGCGCCAATGTGCCACCGGCTTACCAGGCGCTTGTGCAATATATAGCGCCATGGCAGATTGTTAATATTGGCTGGCCTAGCCGGTTTCCTTATATATCCATCAGTTGGAGAGATATGTTTCCAGAAGCGATAGATGGTGTCAATATCTTTAACAGCCCGGCAGCGAAGCAAATGCTTATTCAGCGCTATGTTTTAAATGGCCAAACTCTTACGGCAGACAATTCAACTCATACTTCCTTTATGAATGAATTAAACACTATGGGATGGCCGCTTAACTGCCGCAATATTGTTTTGAGCAATGGCGCATGTAATGGAAATACTGTTTTTAATGATAATAGTGAAATGCTCAGTATAAGCGGAACCAAAAACTGGAGTTATTTCGGAAGCTTATGGAGGTCTTTTCTTTTGACATTGGTTGGGGACCATCCCGGTTTATCAGGTGTAATTGCTCCAGGCGCTCCTGTAAGAGATTTATCTTTATTGGTACAATTCCCTTTATCAGTTATTTCAAACAAAAGTAGTATCAATTTTGATTTTGGAGCGTGGGCAGTTCCATCCACCGGGACCTCCCTGATATTTAAAGGAGACGCATATCTTCACCGGCAGCTATTGTGGGTGCTTAATACCAATAGTTATATTTTTAAATGCCATGTCAATTCTACTTCAGATATGCTTCCGTTAGATAATGCACCTGGTAGCAAATATGATATTAGCCAATTTGGTATAAATATTGACACTGTAAATATTGACCTACACAAACAAATCGGGAATTGGATTAATGCCAATCTTTTACAGAAAAGTTTTTGTTTTGTTCCAACGGTAAGTTCACTGGCGCTAGACAATCCACAGCAAAATCTTAGGGCTTCTTTGTGCAGCAATATACCGTGTTTGCTTCCTGCACACGTAGCTGACTATTTTGCACCGCAGCAAAATGAAATACATGTATCATATACGACAGATAATTCCAATTGGATTCTTCAAGAGCAAGACTCTAATTTCAATTGTATAAGCGTTTGTCCGTCAAGTTTATCAATTTCTGGTGATGCTTCTTTTTGTATTACCTCCAATTCATATACCATTCCTAATCTTCCTGCAGGAGCAACCGTCACATGGTCTGCTTCTCCTTATGGTTATGTACAGATAAACAGCCCGAATTCAAACTCAACTACTCTCACAAAATTAATGGACGGTGCCATTACATTAACCGCAACAATAAATAATGCTTGCGGTACAAATCAAATTGTAATAACCAAACAAATCATTGCAGGTAATGTACTAACTGGTACCATAAACCAAGGTGGTGTCCTCACTCCAATGAATACGGTAAATTCTGTATCTGCGGGTGCCACGCTGGTAAATTTCCAATGGCCCGGCGTAACGGGTATTAGTTGCTATCAGTCATCCACCAATCCGCCGGTTTCACAAACAGGATTTATCTACTATTCTTACAACAATTCATTCTGGTTCACCCTTTCATCCGGGCAATCTATTACAGTTTCCTTCTCCGGCACAGGATGTGGTGGAACTACTGTCGCCACAAGATCATTCACAGTGGGCGGCCATTATTACGTGATATCACCGAATCCTGCTTACAGTTCCATCAATATCACGACCGCTTCACCTGGCAACAATTTAAAAACAGAAAGCTCCCAGCCAAGCACAACCGTGCAGGTGTCCATCATGGATGTAAATGGGATATTAAAGAAACAACAACAATTCAGTAGCAACACAGCCAATATGCAGATCAATGTAGCAGATCTGATTCCTGGAACCTATTTTGTGCGGATAATCAACGGAAACATTAATGAGACTCAAAAGCTAATCATTAACCGGTAAGTCTCTATTTTTTATAATGCAAAATATAATCCGGTAAGTAAAGCGGCTTACCGGATTTTTTATGTCCCTTTTTAAATCACTTATTAAGCGGCAGTTCCTTTCAGGTAACAGTAAAGGCATCTGGCATCCACAATGATTCGAGAAACATAGCACGCCTGATGAATTCACAGAAATGAAATATGTTAACCCGAAAGCCAAAGATGGAAGGGGGATCAAATTGAGTCTTTGTTAAACTGCAGTCTAATGCATTAAAAGGGTTATCAGCAGATCAAAATATTGATTACGCATCAAAAAGAACAATGAAAATAAATTAACTTTGAAAGACCTTTTTCTAAACCTCACAAATTCATTTAATGGATACACGCAGAGAATTCTTAAAGAAAGCCATTTTGTTGTCAGGAGCAACCGGGCTTGCTTCTGTAATGCCACCTTCCATACAAAAAGCCCTTGCTATCAATCCTCCTGCGGGCAGCACTTTCATGGATGCAGAGCATGTAGTGATATTAATGCAGGAAAATCGTTCGTTTGATCATTGCTTTGGTGCGTTGCGAGGGGTTCGCGGATTTAATGATCCACGTGTTATTCATCTCCCCAATGAAAATTCAGTTTGGTTACAGAGTAATAAAGAAGGTGATACCTATGCGCCTTATCATTTTGATATCAGGAATACAAAAATTACCTGGATGGGCTCCATTCCTCATTCCCGCTCAAGCCAGGTAGATGCCTTCAATGATGGCAGGTATGATAAATGGCTCGATTCAAAAAGATCGGGAAATAAAAAATATGCTGATATACCATTAACGCTGGGTCATTATACGCGTGATGACCTTCCTTTCAATTATGCGATGGCAGATGCTTTTACGATTTGCGATCAGCATTTTTCTTCTGCTATGACGAGCACTTGGCCCAACCGATTATATTTGTGGGGAGGCACCATCAGGCAAGAAAAAAATATAGATGCAAAAGCTTACATTAGAAATAATATTCCGTGGGGAGAAGCTACCTGGAAAACATTTCCCGAGCGACTTGAAGAAAATAATATTTCATGGAAAGTGTATCAGAATGAATTAAGCAACGGCGGCGGCTTCGTGGGTGAAGAAAGATCATGGCTTGATAATTTTGGATGTAACCCAATGGAGCAGCAGGCACAGTTTAATTCAAGATTTTCATCAAGGTATGTAAACACATTACGATCGCTTTCCGCAAGACTACCGGAAGAAATCAGCAAACTGGAAACGCAATTTGCTTCGATGACTTCTGCAGATAAAGATTTTGAAAAAGTGCAAAAAGAAATTGCGAAGAAAAAAGAAGTACTAGCTGATGCCAATGAACAACTGTTACAATGGAGTCCCGAAAATTTTGATAAATTATCACCTTATCAAAAAGATCTTTTTCAAAAAGCATTTACTACTAATGTTGGAGATCCTGATTATCTTTCATTGATTCCGCTCACTTACGAAGAGAATGGAGAAGAACGGGAACTTCCGATACCTAAAGGTGACGTTTTATACCAATTCCGTAAAGATGTTGATTCAGGAAATTTACCCACAGTTTCATGGATCGTGCCTTCACAAAATTTATCAGATCATCCGAGCGCACCGTGGTATGGCACGTTATATACTTCAGAAATTTTAGACATTCTTACCAAAAATCCTGAGGTGTGGAAGAAAACCATTTTCATTCTTACCTACGATGAAAATGATGGTTATTTCGATCATATACCTCCTTTTGTCGCATCTGATCCACAAGATCTGCAAACCGGGAAATGCTCTGCCGGAATAAATGTTACAGGCGTAGAATTTGTAAAACTTGAAAATGAACTGGCAGAAGGCATTAATAAGAAAGAAGCCCGCGGAGGCCCGATAGGACTCGGTTTTCGTGTGCCCATGATCATCGCTTCTCCATGGAGCCGCGGAGGAAAAGTATGTTCACAGGTTTTTGACCACACTTCTTCTTTACAATTTTTAGAAGAATTTTTAAACAAAAAATTTAATAAAGAAATTAAACAAACGAATATCAGCGAGTGGCGACGAACCATTTGCGGAAATCTCACCAACGCTTTCAGTTTGTATAATGGGGAAAAAACAGAGAGACTACCTTTTCTTTCCAAAGACCCATTTATAGAAAAGATATATAATGCTAAATTCCAGGAAGAACCTTCTTCTTATAAAAAATTATCTCCCCACGAAATCGCGAAGATCAACCGGGAGGCCGATTCTACTGATTTAATGCCACGCCAGGAGAAGGGGATACGGGTAGCCTGCCCACTTCCATATCAATTGTATGCCGATGGAAAAATAAGTGATGATAAAAAAACAATTGCAATCAGTATGAAAGCGGGTAATGAAATTTTCGGCTCGGCATCTGCAGGCTCTCCATTCAATGTATATGCTGCAGGAAATTATATTGCCAATACCGGAGACACAAATAGTCAATTCGCCGAACCGCGCCGCGTATGGCACTTTGCCGTAAAAGCCGGAGATACTTTAACTAATGAATGGCCGCTGGATGCTTTTGAAAATGGAAATTATCATTTGAGAATTTATGGCCCTAATGGTTTCTTCCGCGAAGTATCGGGAAATAAGAATGATCCTGCATTGCAGATTGATTGCGATTATCAGCGTAGCAGGTTGGTGAAATCAAATCTCACAGGAAATGTGGAATTAAGGATATCCAATAACGATACAAGTAAACCTGTCACCATAAAAATTGAAGATAATTCTTATAAAAATAAACCCATCATAAAAGTGATACCACCTTTGGGAAATGAAATCATTTCACTCGATCTGAAAAAAAGTTTTGGCTGGTACGATTTTACACTGCTCGTAAAAGGTTACGATTCTTTTGCAAAACGCTATGCAGGAAGAGTGGAAACCGGGAAAGAATCTTATAGTGATCCCTTTATGGGAAAGGTGAAAGTTTAGGGGAATAACATTAGTATTAAAAAAAAGAAGCATCCATTTTTGAATGCTCCTTTTTTCTTTTCATTGATGTTATTTAAAATCTGCATCGGTTAAACCGCTGTCTATTTTTGCATCTGTAATTTTTAATGGAATTTCAACGGATGTAATAATAGTTTCTGAATAAGGAATCATAATTCCATTTAATTCTTTATAATCGGAGTAAGATGTAGAAGATGGCCCTCCACTTGTAGTTACTGTCTTTTTTATCTTTAAGCCGGTTGTTGCATCAAAATATTCTTTTACAGTGTGTCCGGAACCTGAAGAAATACTTACCTCATAAGCATCTTCTCCATCAACGTTTGCCAACATTGGTGCCAGGGATAATTCGTAACCTGGATTTGAAAATTGCAATTCTGCAAAAGGCATTGCCTCTTCTTTAATCAGTTTCTTTGTAGCTTCATCTATATTTTGTAGCTGGCCCATAGACATTACACTCACACTATCCCCATTCACCAATTCCTTTTGTACCACCGTATTCGATGCTGTTAATGAAATGGTTGAAAGAATGTGATCAGGGGATTTATATTTATAACTCAGTTCGATTTCCTGCCCCTGAACATTCCCCTTTGCCGTGTAAGAAAAATCTTTAATTGATTTTATTTTATCTGCGCCACCCGCGGCTTTCAAATAATTATCAATCACGTCCCTGGCAGACATGTCTTTAGGTACCGGTTTCAATGGAACTCCTGTAAAGGTATTATTGGACGGATTAATATCCGGGTAATCATGATCAGGATCTATCGTAACTTCTTTGATGACGGAAGTTGATGGATAATGAAAAGTCCACTCGCCACCTCTTTGCCATACTTCGACAGGAAGCATAATCGAATCAGTTTGACCATTTTCCTGCACTATTCTCATTGGTACAGGTAATACCATTTGGTCATTATTTACGATTGTGATCAACGCCCCTTTCGATGGGTCATTATCCACATATTTTATATCAGTAATACCCTGATCCAGTTTGTCATTGGTAAAAAACCATTCTCTCCAGAAATACGAAAGATCTTCCCCGCTTACATTTTCTATTGTTCTGAAAAAATCCCAGGGAGTAGGATGTTTATAAGCCCAACGATCAATATAAATTCTAAAGGCAGAATCAAAACGCACCTTACCAAGAATCTGGTTACGTAAAATATCCAATCCATCGCTTGGTTTTTCATAAGCAGCCATGCCTAAAAAGTCTTGCTGGGTTACATCAGGAATCGTCATGATAGGATCTGCATCATCTTTAAACATATAGGGAGCCGTACTTTGAACATCATTTTTTTCATAAAATTCTCCGTGATTAAAAACTTTGGTATCCACGCCATTCATGAAAGTATTAAAGCCTTCATCCATAAAGGGAAATTTGCGTTCGTTGGAACCCACGATCATTGGAAACCAGGTATGTCCAAATTCATGGTTGGTAACATCCCATAAACCTGCGCCAGTGCTTTTCCATGAGCAGAAAACAAGGCTTGGATATTCCATCCCTCCTACAATTCCTGCGACATTTGTCGCTACCGGATAAGGGTATTCGTGCCATTCTTTAGAATATAATTCAATAGCGCCCTTTACAAATTCTGTGGATCTATCCCATGCCTGGGCTTGTGCGCTTTCAACCGGATATACTGATTGAGCCAATGCTTTCTTCCCACTTGGTAAATTGATACGGGCGGCATCCCATATAAATGCTTTGGAGGCTGCCCACGCTACATCGCGGGTTTCGTTACATACAAAATGCCAGGTAATATTTGGTTTATTGAGATGATACGAATTGCCATTTAATTCGTCTGCGCTAATGATAGTAACTGTTTTGTCACTTTTCCTTGCTTCCTTTAGACG
Organism: Hanamia sp.; assembly: GCA_035532615.1. Taxonomy (GTDB): domain Bacteria; phylum Bacteroidota; class Bacteroidia; order Chitinophagales; family Chitinophagaceae; genus Ginsengibacter. Next base: position 14,975 of record DATKQQ010000017.1, on the reverse strand, counting down.
GCTTAATACAGTTGGCGTTAAACATTCTTCAGGATTTTTTAATTCCCCTGAACCCACTATAATTAAATTGGAAGGAGCCGTAATGGTATAATCAATATTTCCATATTCAAGATAGAATTCACCAGCACCAAGATAGGGTAACGTATTCCATCCTTCAACGTCATCATACACACACATGCGGGGATACCATTGTGCTATTTCATAAATCCAGCCATTTTTTGTATCAACTCTTCCCATTCTGTCTGTTCCATATTTTGGTACTTTAAAATCGTAATTTATTTTTATTTGCACAATTCCTTTTTTGGGAGCCAATGTTTTCGGTAGCCAAATCTGCATCCGGGTATCAGAAACTATATATTTACCTTTTGTAACTTTTCCATCCATAGTAACTTCCACTGAATTTAACTCATCCCCCTTCGTAAATGCACGGTTAGCCCAGCGTCCACCGGTAATTAAACTGGTGGCCTCTCCGCGGCTGTCTTCCCTGTAAATATTCTGATCGAGTTGCAGCCATAAAAATTTTAAAGGATCAGGACTGTTATTTTTATAAGTGATAATAACGGTACCTTTTACTTTTTTTTCGGCAGTATCCAGTGTAGCCACTATTTTATAATCAACTCTGTTTTGCCAGTATGCAGGTCCCGGTTGCCCGCTTGCGCTTCGGTATTCATTTCCATTTGATGGATAAAAAAACGGAGCAAATGCTTTGTGCTGGTCATAATGTGAGCTGCTATCCGACTGAGAAAAAACAGGACCTCCGGCGATTATCACCAAAAATGTGACGATTACTATTCTTTTCATGTTTATAATTTAATGGAGTGAAAGTAATATATTCTGACAAAAGTTATTACAAATTTTCTGTCCTATTGAGTGCTTTCCTTTATCCATAGACGAAATATATCCGCTGGAAACAAAGAATTTTATTAAAAAATATTTTTCTTTTACGACTAAAAAAATAATTATGTACTTTGAACAATTATTAATATTTAAAACTGAAAAGTATGTTTGATGAAATCCTACAAGCAGTAAAAGAACATTTGGCCAATAATCCAGAGGTAGCTGCAGCTATTCCTGCCGGCCACGCAGATGCCGTAAACAAAGAAATAGCTACTCATTTAACGAACGGTCTAAGCAATCAAAGTTCTGAAGGCGGTGGTTTGTTTGGTGGAATACTATCAAAAATTGAAAGTAGTATGGCATCCGGTGGCGCTGTTACAAGTGCCATTGAAGGTGGATTAGTAAGTAGTCTTGCCAATAAATTTGGATTACCCCCATCAGTTACCGGCGCTATTGCAGGAGCTCTTCCAGGGATACTTCAAAAGTATGCTAACAAAACATCGGGCAATGCGCCAACCACTGGTTCATAACAAAATCCTAGGACTTTTACAATCGAAATTTCTAACTCATCTGGTTGATTGAATAACCGGAGTTTGATTGTTATTGCCAGGATAATAGGGAAGCATAGGATAACTGCTTCTTTCGGCGCTTATGCTTCCGGAGATAGAGAATGTTCTTGCATCATTGATATACATGAGACCTAATGAAACGGAAGGATTCACATTAAAACGGTTTGACAAGAATGTATTGTTCTGGTAGTTTTTATTGAACCCTGTATTAATAAGAGATGGACTGAAATTCATGAAAGCCGGTATCACTGATATGTTGGCAAAGGCATAAAAATTATTATTTAATCTACGGTTTAATTGAAGTCCCATAGGTGCGGCAAGGATAGTTGCATTGCTTCCATTGAAAAAAGAGATAGTAGTTGAAAGTTCACCATAGCTACTCCAAAACCATTTTTTTTGAGAAAGACTGTCATGAGTAAATGTATTATTTGCAAAACCAATTCCTTGTGTATAACCCGGAAATCCAAAAGAGGGAACTATTTGGGACTTTGCATTTGTAAAAGAAAAAATCAGGATTACAAATAATATTTTTCGCATTCGATAAAATTATGCCATAAAAATACGAATTCCGGATTAATATTTAAGAATTAGCCATTTAGAAGTTAAGATTCATCAAGAAAATAGGTAACTTTTCTTCATTGCGCTGCATGCGCTACCACTTCGGCAGAAAGGGTAATGGTTTACGTTGAATTCCAATCTTTTTTATTTTCTTTTTACAACCAACACCTGAAAACTGCCGGGTATCATTGGCGGCCTTCTTTCCCCATTTACTCTTGGCCCAAAATCAGCAGTAGGTAAGTAAACTGTGTGAGTGTGAATGTCAAGAGCATTTGTTCTTGCGCCTCTTTTGGTAGGTACATTGTCTATCACCTCAAATTTATCTTTTGAAACTTCCTTGATCACAGTAAGCGTTCCTTCTCCATTGGATGAAAACACATAGCGCAACTCAGGATCAAAAGCAGTACCATCACAGCCTTCGCCAATTGTCGGAGTGCTTACTACTTTGCCGGTTTCATCATTTAATACAATAAGCATTTTATTATCACATCCTGCAAACAACCTGTTGGTTTTTCTGTCAATTGACAAACCGGAAGGAGATTCTCCTGGAGCGATAGGCCATGTTTTCTCTAATTTGTAAGTCCTGATATTAATCTTGCTGATCGCGCTTTTATTTTCAATATTTACAAATACATTACCCTTTCCGTCACTTACTGCAGTCTCCGGTTTACCACTTAAGGGAATTGTATATACTACTTTATCCGTTTTTGGATCAATGACAGAAAGACTTTGGCTCCTTCCATTGCAGGTAATAATTCTCTTTGAATAATCATCATAAAAAATAGCATCAGGGTCATTGCCGGTTGCAATTTGCCCTAAAATTTGGTTGGTACTGAGGTTAAATACTGTTACATTATTCAAACCCCCATTACTTGTATATCCTTTGTTTAAAGAATTCACAAAGGCAATTCCATGTACACCGGTAGTGTTAGGAATTACGCCGATAGAATCGCCATTATTTTCATTTAGAATATTCACCTGTGTGCCATGAGAAACATATAATTTATTATTGTTTACAGCAAGATAATCCCACCAACCAGGGCTCGGAATATGGAAAGTATCTGTGACACGATATCCGGATGCCTGCGCAAACAGATTCAGGTTTATAAAAAAAAAGAGTGTGCCAATAAAGAGAAGTTTTTTCATAATAGAATTTTTTAATTGTCAAACTTAAATTTCAATTCTGAAGATAATCTGAAGTGAGTAATTCATTATTTCTACAATAAGAAAATCTTATTTCTTAAATCACGGTATGAATCTTCGGCTCCAAATGCAATGTCACGCAGCAGCGAATTCTTTATCTTCCCTTTTACTATTTTTATAAAGCAGCCTTAATGCTGAGGGCAAAACAATCAATAACAAAGGAAGCGCAATTATAAAACCACCGATTACGGCTATAGCCAAAGGTTGATGCAATTGTGCCCCTGCTCCTATTCCCAAAGCCAAAGGCATTAATGCGGTGATAGCGCCGAGCGCGGTCATCAGTTTAGGCCGAAGCCTTGTAGAGATGGCGTAAACAACAGATTCATCCACGCTTTTATCGCATAAAGTTTCCCTGAATTGAAGGAAAGTGAAAATGGAATTTTCACCGATAATTCCTACTATCATAATGAGACCGGTATAGCTTCCCACATTCAAAGGCGTGTTGGTAATAAAAAGCGCAAGATAGCTTCCGGCAATCCCCAAAACTGCGATAATTAAAATAGCAATAGCTGGTTTTACATCGCGGAATAAAAAAAGTATTACCCCAAAAACAAGGATACTTGATGCAATTAATATCATCAGTAATTCTGAAAAAGATTTTTGTTGCTGGGCATAATCGCCACCGTACTCAATGCTATATCCCTGGGGCAGATGAATTTTTTTACTCAACTGACTCTTTATATCTTTTATGGTACTGCCAAGATCCCTGTTTTCAAGGCGCGCAGAAACGATTCCTATCGTTTGAAGATTTTCCCTGTTTATTTCAGCCGCGCCACTTTTAATGTCAATCTTTGCAAGACTACTTATGGGCATTAGGTTTCCATTGGGTAAAAATATTTTGAGGTTTTTCAATTCTTCTAAAGTCCTGTTTCTGCTTCCGGGATAAACAAGCCTTATGGGATACACCATGTTTTTTTCATAAATATTACCGGCTACATTGCCTTGCAGATCTGTTTGAACCTGAAACTGAAGGTTAGCCGGAGAAATGTCATATTGAGCTATTTTTTTAAAATCAGGAATGATGCTCAAAGACGGGCCGGCGATTACAATCCCATCAAACACATCAGCGGTGCCTTTTACATTTCCCACAATATCACTTATCTGTTTGGACAGGTCATGAAGTCGTTGTGGATCCTCACCGAAGATCTTTATTTCAATTGGCTGTACAGAAGTCATTAAATCGCCAAGCATGTCTCCTATCACCTGCCCGAAATCAACCCTTAGCTCAGGTTGGGATGATTCAATTCTTTTCCGGATTTCTTCAATTACTTGGTCGGTGCTTTTATTACGATTTTTCTTTAATTCGATTAAATAATCCCCCGTATTCGGTTCTGTAATAAAAAATCCCATTTGTGTTCCCGTTCGCCGCGAATAAGCAGCCACTTCAGGTGTGGATGTAACTATCTTATCCACTGCCTGTAATTCACGGTTCGTTTCTTCTAAAGAAGTTCCGGGTATAGAAGTATAATCAAGCACAATACTTCCTTCATCCATCTTGGGAAGAAAGCCTGTTTTAAGATGAGGTAATATTAAAATGATGGAAACTATTAAACCGGCTACAAAAATGAAACTGATCCACGGGCGGAGGATAAACCATTTTACCCATCCCTGGCGTGTTACCTCTTCATGTTTATCTTCTTTCTTTTCTTTTATCTTTTTCTTTCCCGAAAAAAGAAGATAGATTACTGGTAAACAAATCCAGGTAACAAAGAATGAACATACCAGCGCTATAATCATAGTATTGGTAAGTACATTAAAATAGGCGCCTGCCACGCCGCTCATTAAAATAAAAGGAAGGAAAATAACAATAGTACTGATGGAAGATCCCACCATCGCGGGAAATAGGTATTGAATGGCATTTTGCACAGTATGCTTGTATTCTTCATCCGGATTTTCCTCGTGCGTACGATGAATTTGTTCCATTACCACGATGGCATCATCAATGATCAAAGCGATGGAAGCCGCTATGGCACCCAACGTCATGATGTTTAAAGTATAGCCCACGATATACAAAACGATGACTGTTAGCCCCAACGTTACCGGAATCGTGATTAAAATAGTAGCGCTTGCTTTAAAAGAACGAAGAAAGATAATGGCGACTATGATTGCGAGTAACAAACCGACCCAAAGACTGTCTGTTACACTCCTGACAACCGTTTTTACAAAATCTGCCTGGATATAATAAGGCTTTATAGTGACACCTTTAGGCAGGATATTTTTGAGTTGCGCTATCTTAGCTTTCATTTTTGAAGACACATCCACCAGGTTACTGTTGGGCTGTTTCACCACCGCAATCAATACCCCTTCTTTTCCATTGGCATTGATCTTCACATACTGAACACCTTCCTCGATTTTTATATCTGAAATATCTTTAAGTTGAACTACACGTCTTCCATTATTGCCTATCACCACATTTTGCAAATCCTTCAAAGATTCAACTGACGCGTTTGTTAAGGTGAGATAGAGAAATCGGTAATCAGATAAATACCCGTTTGAACTTATAAAATTAGTCCTGCTAAGCGCCATACTTACTGAATCAGGAGTAATACCAAGCGTACTCATTTTTTGCACATTCAGATTCACCCAGAATTCTTCATCTTTGCCTCCGGCTATGGCAATGTCTGACACGCCGGGCACCTGGCTTAAAAAAGGTTTGATGGTATAGACAGCCAACTGCTTCATTTCGATAGGAGTAAGTGTATTGCTCTCCAGCGAATAGCCCATTACCGGCAAAATGGATGGATTCATTTTCTCAACGGTGATATTTACATTAGGCGGTAGGGTATTTCTTATCTCTGCAATACGGGATTCTAATCTTTGCTTACTAAGATCCACACTGACATTCCAATCTAAATAAGCAGAAATTTCACAGCTCCCCCTGCTGGTGGTGCTGCGAATATCTACCAAATCAGGAATCTTTTTTATCGCCAGTTCTAACGGGCGCGTAACCGTTACCATCATACGGTCAACGGGCTGCAATCCCGCATCTGCAATAATCTTTATCTTCGGAAAGGTGATTTCAGGAAAAAGTGATGTTTGTAATTTAGTATAGGTAAAGATACCCCCTATAATAATTATAGCTATGACTACAGTAAGCGGACTTTTATATTTTGTAAAATATCCTAACCTCCGGCCTCCCTGGCCTCCATCCTGGTGGCTTTCGGGAGAGGGTACTGAAGAATCTTTTAAATGGTCATTTTCGTTACTCATTCCATAAGTTCATTTAGTATTTTCTAACGTCGCTATCTTTCCTATTTGCCTGCCTTCGCAGAATCCACAGAAATATTGGCCCCCACAGAAACTATTACGGATGCAGTATCTGAAAGGCCATAATTTCCACTCAATAATATTTTCGTATCCTTTGAAAATTGAGGCGAAAGTATTTGTATCGTATCTCCCTTTTCGATCCCTGTTTTTACCGGCACATTTATAGCCGTACTGTCGTTGATCAGTTTCATAACCCAATACTTGCTTTGTGTTTGATTGGATAAAACAGATTGCCGGGGTAATGTCTGGGCATCGGAAATTGAGGTTTTAAGAATCTTCACTTTTACAATCAAGTTCTGTGGAATAGTATGCTGCGTGTTTACCTTTATTGAATAGGACTGAGTTTGCGAAACGGAATCAATTAATGGCAAGTATGAGGTAATCGTTCCATCAAGCCTTTCTGCATCCGGCAAGATTACGTCCACATGCTTTCCGATTGAAACATACGGTTTGTCTTCATACGGCACGTTCATTACAAAAACAAAACTCTTTGAATCGCTTATCACGGCTAATTGTTCTCCATCCTGCACGTAATCGCCGGCCTGGTGGTTCAACTGCATTACATAGCCTGAAGCGCCCGCGCGCACGACATTCACACCGGAAAAATTAAAGCTCGAATCCAGTTGGTTAACAGCGTTTCCAATTGCACTGGCTTCCTTGGTTTTTAAAACAAATAACACTTCACCAGCATGCACATAATCGCCATATTTGATATTCGATTTTTGTATGTATCCGTTCAGGTTTGATTTTACAAAATTCTGTTGCAGGAAAGTGGAAGTAGCGTTCAAATCAATATAATCATTCAAAGGCATGTGCGATACTGTTGTTACGCTGACAGGTGTGCGCACATTGGGCGTTCCACCTGCATTGTTAGGTAACGATGAATTACAACCGCCCATCATTAAACCAACAAATAATCCGAAAAGCAATTCTGCCAGGAGTTTCCGATTTATATTCATTTTATTGTTACTCATTTTTTGAATTTACAATTTCATATTCCAATAATTTAATTGTTGAATAACTAGGTATTTTGCAATCTGATTTTGCACCACCAGGTTTTTTGCCGTGATGTAATTGTTCAAAGCAAGCACATAATCTGTTATCCTGATATCACCTGTTTCCAGTAATTTTCCATCCACGTTGATCAATGTTTCCAGGTAATTAATTTGCTTATCCACCGGGCCCGCCAGATTTTCAAGAGAATTTAGTTGTTGCTGCAATTGTTGTATCTGCTGGTGGTATTGATTGTAAAAAAAATCCTGTCTCTTTTGTCGGGTCCTTTCTTCAATGTCTAATTTAGAAATTTGCAATTTCTTTTGGTGACCATCGTAAATAGGGACGGTTAGATTGATTCCAAAATTATATCCGAAGTTTTTATAAGGAGTCAAAATAAAAGAGGATTGATAACCTGCGTCTGCAAAAAGATTTACTTTAGGCCGGTATTGAACTTTGGCGATTAAGCGCTCGTTCTCAATCCTAAGACTATCAATTTTATAATTAAAAAAGAAGGGGGAATTTTCTGTATCATAATTTCCTTGTAGCTGAATATCTGGAGCAGAAAGGGTTTGGGTTGCCGTGTCAATTATTCCTGCCAGGTAATTAAGGGACGCATAATTATTTTTATATTGAACCATCAATTGATTCCTGGTTAATTGTTCCTGCTGAAGAGTAACCAAAAATGACAAATAATCTGCTTGTTTGTAAACATTATTTTGAGTAAGATTTTTTAATAATTCTTCTTCTCTATTTAAAAGATTAATCAGCGTATCATTAAAATTAAGTTGAAGTTGATCGCCATAAGTAATGATATATTGAGTAGTGATTGCCTTCTTAATATCCTGGTTATAAATGGCAGAAGTATTTGCCAGAGAATCATTTTGTAATTGCAGGCTTTGATATTGAAGGCTTAGGTTTCTTTTATTATAAATTTGTTTGTTTACTGCAACGAGAGCGGCGAGTTGTTGTCCATTGGAAACAGCCACGTCGTAGCCATAACCATTTATAATCGGCGAGTAGTAAGCATTTCCGTTTCCGGTTACCTGGAATTTATTTTCGGCAACTATTAAAGCACTGTCTAATTTATTCGATAAAATTAAATTCTGAAATTCAAGAATCTTAGGATCGTTCCTCAGCGATTGGTTGATATAATAATCCAGGTTTTTATTTTGTGCCAGAGAAAATAAAGGAACAAGAAAAAAGAAAAATATTATTAAAGGTTTTTTATTCATATTTATAAAACAAAAGCCATCCTGATTCAAAGCAAGACAGCTAATATCGTGTAATTTAATTCTATTATTTCTCTTCTTTTACAAAGTTTCCGTTTTCATCAAAAATCACATCTTTTCTGTTGATCTCAACTTCATAAGAAGTTTTTCCCCTGGCATCCAATACTCTTCCAACATCGCCAAATCCGGGACTTTTGTAATGTTCTTTTACGTAAGAGAGAACTCCTTTAGGCAAATCTTTAGTGGGTATTTCTTTTACAATTTCTATAAATACTCCAGACGGAGTATATGTAACAGAACTGGCTTCTCCGTCTTTCCCGCCCCAGTTGGCTTCGAAATTACCTTTTTCTTTTTCCCAGGTAATATGATGCGTTTTTGATTCGGGATATTTTTTCAAATTGGCATTTTTAACCACAGCAGGAACATGCATATGTTCATTGCCGCCTTCGTTTTCCTGTGCAAATGTTGAGCTGCTTAATGTAAATAAAATGGCTGTCATACCTAAAATCTTTTTCATTTCTTTACTTTTTAAGAGTTACGTATTTAATTATACAAACTTAAAAACTGAATTTGGGGAAAATTTGAAGTTTCGGTGCGGCGGGCGTTTAAAAAAGTTAAAGGAGAAATAATAACAGGAAGAAATTAAGATACGATTTGAAACGCTGTACTTTTCCCAACTTTATATTTTTATGAATCTGAGGATATTTTTGTTTCCAAAAAAAGAATTCATTGCTATGAAATCGCCTCCTTCTTTAGGATCAGAAATTAAAATTTTCTACTTAGCAAATCTTAAACAGACTCAGCCTCAGGGAAATATTTGTTATTTTTGAATAAATAAATATTACTTTATTTGCAATTAATTATGACTCAAACCTGTTTTAAAATGTTGGCTTAATGATGTATAATATGCGAAATATTATAGTATCATTACCGGTATTTATGTTATTCCAATTTGCAAATGCTCAATCAATAAAGAAATTAAATGATAAACAGGTTTCATTTCAGGCGGTAAACCATAATGTTTTAAAAAGTTGGGCATCTGGGTTTCAATTTCTAAATAACCAATTGTCGAAGCAACAAAAGGATACTTCAAAAGATCAACGGAATTTTCTGACCAGGCTAAAAGATAAAGGAGTTTCTTTTGGTGTTGCCGAATCACTTGAGGGTTACTATAACTTTATGGGTGGTGTGCGTGTAGGTTCAGCAGCGGCTTCTACTTTCGATGCGAATATCACCGTGGACATGGATCAATTGCTACATATAACTGGCGGAAAGTTATATGCCGATTTCGAGGCTCATTCATTTCAAAACCCTACAAAATTACTGGTTGGGGATTTGCAGGTTTTCGATAAGAATACTGCCAATCCGTTTATACAAATGTTTGAATTGTGGTATCAGCAAAAATTCTTTCACAATATGCTTCGCCTAAAGATAGGCAAAGTAGATGCTAATGTTGAATTCAGTCTCATAGATAATGGATTGGATTTCATAACCAGTTCAGCTCACGTTACGCCTACATTATTTGTGTTTCCAACTTTTCCTGACCCAATGCCGAGCATCAATCTTTTCTTTACACCCGGAAAATTATTCTATGCCAGCGTTGCTGCTTATGATGCGAATCAAAATGATCACTTTCTTGATTTTTCAGGTAAACCCGGTTCAGTACAACCTTCCTTAACGGGCACTTTATGGATAGGCGAAACCGGCTTAACATGGAGCCATCTTTCGGGTAGTGGAGATGATGGAAATCTTCGATTGGGCATCTGGAAACATACAGGGCAATTCACCCGGACTGACGACAATAGCCTGGTACACGGAGCGGACGGCCTTTACATTGTAATCAACCAAACATTATGGAAACCAATTTCTGAAAAGAATACTAATCGAGGGCTTAGAATGTTTCTGGAATTCGCCAATTCAAACAAGTTGGTCGCGCCAATTTATCAACATTTTGGCGGTGGACTTGTATGGAAAGGTATCGCCGCAAAACGCCCGAATGATGAGATTGGCCTCTGCACCCAATATGGCCGGATTAGCCCGCAGCCCGGCTTATTGTGGAATCACGAACAAACTGTTGAATCGTTTTATAAAATTTATTTGACTTCCTGGGTCAACCTGCAACCTGATGTCCAATACATCGTTCACCCGGGAGGGAAATATTCTAATGCGCTGATAGGTACTTTGCAATTGAACTTAATGTTTTGATTATTATCAGATGCTTGAAAGACGCTACATAGATAGCTTTACAATTTTCTAATGTGAAAAAATTATCTTTATCACATGCATTTCTTCTTTAAAATTATAAGAAACATCAAACCCATATGAATCACAGATCATTTTAACAATAGATAAACCAAGGCCAAGAGATTCGTTAGAGGTTGACTCTTTTTTAAAACGTTCAAATAATTCGGAAGTTTTTATTTTAGGAGCAGGTCCGGTATTCTTTAATGTCAAAGTGTTCCCTGAAAGATCAATTTCTATTTTACCATTTTGATAATTGTGTTTTAGTGCATTTATCAAAAGATTAGAGATTAAAATCTCAGCAAGTGGTTCGTTCATTTCTATAAAAAAATCATTGGCAATATTTTTAATTACCCGGATATTTTTGGTTGCCGGCAGTTCTTCCAGGTTATCAATAAGGCGGTTTAGGATATATGAGAAATGAATCCTTTCCTTATTTTCAAATTGTCTGTTTTCTATTTTGGTAAGTAATAAAAGAGATTGATTCATCCTCGAAAGCCTTGAAGCAGCATGGTTTATACTTTGAATCAGGTTAATCTGTGATTCTTCCAAATTTTCAGATTGGGCTAATAATTCCATTTTGTTTTTTATGATTGCCAAAGGAGTTTGAATTTCATGCGAAGCATTTTCAGTGAACTTTTTCAATGACTCGTAATCACTTCTTACTTTTTGAGTCATAAATAGTGCTGTTTCATTTAGCTCCTTAAATTCATTGATATCTGTATCCCGGAGTGTTATTATGTTTTTTGAAGAAAGATTAAACTGCTTTAGTTGTTCTAAAGTGTGATTAAATGGTTTCCATAATTTTGCTAACAAAAAGCGATTGGCAACAAAAAGTACCAGGAGCAAAAGAACAATTACAGAAAATACAATCACCAGGATCATTTGAATGATATCCTCAGTTTCCTGTAGTGATTTTTTTACTACCGCTTTATAATTGTTCCCATTAACAGTCACCGAGAATTCGAGCTTTCTATACGATCTGGTTTCTCCATCCTGCCGGCCGAGCCCATTCTCGGTCAAAAATTTAGTCTTAAAATCATCATTGGTTGCAGGATAAAATTCAATTTGCTGATCTTTATAATTAGAAGTCTCCGGTAAGGTACCTTTCTCTTTCACATAATGAATAATTTCTTCCTTTTCTATACGAAGATCTTTATCAAGCTGATGTATCAACACATAACGGATTATAAAATAAAAACCAATACTGCTAATCAAAAGTGTGGCTATGGTGATAGGAATATTTACACGGTTGTATTTGGCAATTAATTTCATTGACCAGTAAATTTATAACCCATGCCATAAACAGATTTTATATAATCTGCATCGCCGGCATCCATCAGTTTTCTTCTCAGGTTTTTTATATGCGTATAAATAAAATCAAAATTACTACTAAGTTCATTTCCCCAAAGATGCTCTGCTATGGCCTCTTTGGAGATAAGCCTTTTTTTATTAGAAACAAAATACAAAAGCAACTCATACTCTTTTTTGGTAAGTTCTACCGGGTTATTTTCTATGGTTACCGTTTTACTTTGCGTATCAATAGCCAGGTTATTAAATTGAATAATACTGCTTCCGTCAAAATTTTTTCTTCTGATTATCGCAGCAATCCTTGCATTCATCTCCGAGAGATGAAAAGGCTTGGATAAATAATCGTCTGCACCAAGATTCAATCCTTTGATTTTATCATCTAAAGAATTTTTGGCAGAAATAATAAGCACGCCATCGGTTTTTTTATCTGCTTTTAATTGTTCCAGAATTTTCAAACCATCACCATCAGGAAGGGTGATATCAAGTAAAATACAATCATAATCACTGTACTCTATTTTATCAACCGCGTCATGAAAGTTTCCTGCAACATCGCAATGGTATTCCTGTTTGGACAAATATTCTGCGATGCTCTCGCTTAATGCTTTTTCATCTTCAATTATTAAAATTTTCAAGAAATAAATTTTTTGAAAAATTACGAAATGATTCTGAAGATATTTTGAAGAATTTTGTGTGCACCGTCCGTACTGCAAACATGCAATATTTTCATTTACGAATTCTCTCAGGATTCGGATATTTGATGAATTGAATCTGCCTTTTGAAAAATAATATTTTCGATTAATCTTACCTGTGATACTTAATAATAATCTTTATTTTTTCAAATCCCTTGGTTTTCCGCCCTGGCGCCAATGCTCTTCAATTTTTTCCAAAGCAACACCTTTGGTCTCAGGAATATAAAAATAGCCCCAGATGATTCCTAAAATACCTATCACTGCGTAGAACCAGAAAGCACCTGCGGGATTCCCATTATTGACCGGTTGCATAGAAAACGAATTCGTAGCAGCACTGTAGATTTTTTCATTGGTAATTATGCCAGAGCCAGAAGCAGTAAACAGTTTCACAATTTTAAAAAATGTAAAAGCGACTATACCGTTAAATAGCCAATTGGACAAAGAACCGATGGAAGAACCAATTCCCCTGATTCGTAAAGGGAAAATTTCTGAAATGATTAACCAACCCAGTGGACCGAGGCTAATGGCAAAGAAGGCAATATAAATCCAAACAAAACCAATGGCCAGCCATTTTCCCATTTCACCTAAGCTGCTGTGAAAGGCAAAGGCGAAACCCAAACCAATAAGTGAAACGACAATGCCAACTAACCCAATAAAATAAAGTTTTCTGCGGCCTAATTTGTCAATCATAAATAAGGAAAGAATAGTAAAAACTACGTTCACAACACCTACACTCACCGCACCCCAAATCCCCGCACGAGCACCCTCAAACCCGGCAATCATGAAAATTTTTGGACTGTAATAGATAACAGTATTGATCCCTACAAATTGCTGAAAGAACATAATGCCTACAGAAATAATTAATGCTTTTCTGAGCCAGGGGCGAAAAACTTCACTTAAATTGGGGCGTTCTTTAGCCTTTTCTACTTCTTCTTTCATGCGTTGCATGGATTCTTCAACCAGGGAGGGCTCTTCAATTCGTTTCAAAATTTTGCGGCTTTCTTCTTCCCTGCCTCTACTCATTAGCCAGCGTGGCGTCTCCGGCAAAAAGAACATACCCACCAACAAAATAAAACCTGGAATGATGCCGGCATAAAACATAGGTCGCCACGATTCTACATTATTGTTGTTGGCAAATGCTAGGTCACTCAGATAAGAAACAAGGATACCTATTGTAATAAGAAGTTGAAACAATGACACCAAACGGCCGCGTATATGGCTGGGAGATATTTCGGCTATATATAAAGGAACCGAGAATGAAGAAATACCAATGGCCAGTCCGATAAATAAACGCGAAATAATTAACAGAGTGGGATCAGGAGCCCAGCCTGACCATGCCGCACCTAAAACAAAAATGATGGCCGCAGCCAATATTGTTTTTTTTCTTCCGAAAATGTCTGATAATCTGCCTGTAAACATAGCGCCGATTACGGCCCCCACTAATCCTGCTGTTGTAATGTTTTCAACCATGCTGTTGCTTAGTTGAAAATCCTGTTGAAAAAAGGGAATAGCTCCTGAAATTACTCCGGTATCAAAACCAAATAAAAGTCCGCCGGTAGCGGCGACAGCAGCAATGATAATAACCAGGTTTTTGTTATATTCTTTTTCTTTCATAAAACTAAAAATTGAAAATTATTAAAAAATAGGTAATAGTTTTAGTGTGGAAAATTTTGAAAATGGTTTCTTTATGAATTGGATTTGATCAAAAAAATAAAATAAATCATACATACCTACCCGGGAAGTTTCTCTTCATTTTAAAACAAGGTAGCATTATTTTTATTTCGATTTAATTATTTAAAATAAATAATCAAATATTTCCTTTCAAAACAGCAACTATTTACCAGGAATACTAAACACTATTAGGAAAATTGAGGTTTCGAATTCGTAAAACACTGGAGTTTCCTCATAAATTAATGGTTAAATAGCAAAACACGGGCAGGGCAACGGTTTGCACAGATAAAAAAGTGCAACCTTTTTTTTTATTTCTAACATTAATCTCTATGCCAAACTGGCCGGAAAAAGTTTCCTTAAAAAAATGTGCCCATTTTCGTAAAATGCAGTTTCAACCAACATTT